>JAFDHO010000085.1 GCA_019308745.1 Deltaproteobacteria bacterium | reverse complement strand
CCTCCTTTCCGAGCTGGAGGCTCTCCAAGCCGGAAGCCGCCAGTCACTCCAGAAAAGGCATCATCACCCGTTCTCCGTATCTGAGGAGGCATTTCAAAAGGCTAAAGTGTTACACTGAAAAAAGAATCCATTTTTTAGAGAATTGCATGTTAATTGGTTGCTCTTGCTAATCTCCAGCCTAATGCATTGTTGCCCCCCCATCCACCACTATTGTCTGGCCAGTTATAAAGTCACTGTCATCAGAGGCAAGGAAGATCACGGTGCCTGTGAGGTCCTCTGGCCTCTCGTGACGCTTAAAGCATCTGCTTCCCACCACTGCATTCACGAATGCCTCATCATGGATGGATTCATCCGCCATAACCTCTGTCACTGTGTAGCCAGGGGCAATGGCGTTCACGCAAATCCCGTCATCCCCCACCTCCCTTGCCATGGCCCTGGTCATGCCGATGACCCCTCCCTTTGACGTAACATAATGGAGGAAAAGGGGCAATCCCTTGAAGAAGACCCCTGAGGCCACATTGATAATCTTGCCCTTTCCCTGCTTCTTCATCTGGGGGTAGACTGCCTTGCAGCAAAGGAATATGCCTTTGACATTGACCCTTATGACATCATCCCACTCCCTGACGGAGATTTCATAAAAGGGCTTTGTCTCGATGGTGGCAAAGATGGCCGCATTGTTCACGAGGATGTCAATCCTCCCAAATTTTTCGATGGTCTTGCGCACCATGTCCGCTGTGCTCTCCTCATCCGAGACATCCACCCGAAGGGCCAGGGCTTCCCCTCCCTTCTCCTTGATCTCTTGTTGAACAGGTCCTGCATCCAGGATATCCGCTATCACAACCTTGGCCCCTTCCTCAGCGAGCCTCAAGGAATAGGCCCTGCCGATCCCCTGTGCCCCGCCCGTCACTATAGCCACACGATCTTTAAGTCTCATCTATTCACTCTCCTCTCCTTGCAGGGTTCTTCCTGGCAAGGTTTGATGCCTCTTTAACCCTCAGTATAGATAGGAGGTGTCTTAGCCTCCGGCTACCGGGGGAAGTATCAACACTTCGTCACCTTCCTTCAGTTCTGTTTCCATGCCATTGAGGAAGGCGATATCCTGCCCATTGATGATCAGGCGCGTGTGCCTTAGGACCTGGCCCTCGGCGTCAAATATCTTCGAGGCAAGCTTCTCTCCCCATTTCTCTATCATCAGTTCCAGGAGTTGTCCCAACGTGCACCCCCCGGAGGCACGGATCTCGATTTCCCGGCTCCCGAGGACATCCTTTATGGACAAAATAGAGCGGACCGTGATTTTGACTTGCTTTTCCACTGCAAAGGCCACGCATTCCTCGTTTTGGCGCTGCGATCGCAGCCGCATGTCACTTCCCAGACCCCGGATTGTACCCCCCAGGCACCCCGTCAAAATGTTATCCTGGTGCTGATGTCCCCTGCGATCCCCTTCAGAAAATCCGAGTACCCGGGTATGTCCTCTTCTCTTATCTGGCGTTTGAGTCCGACCGCCCAAATAGCACAAGGGTTGCCTCCCTTGCGGCTGTTCAATGGGACGGCCAGTGCCCGCACTCCATCGATGTACTCTTCCATGTCAATTGCAATGCCCTCCTCGCGTACCCTTCGTACCACTTCCATGTATTTGATCTTGTCAGTGCACGAATTTCTGGTAAACCGAGGAAGCTCGTTCCCTGAAAGGATCTCCTCTACCTCATCTTCGGGGAGCTGCGCGAGCAAGATCTTTCCCCCCGCGCCGGCTAAGAGCGGGATAGTCATGCCTATCCCCGAAGATATCCTCATGTCAAGGGCCGAGTCGACCTTATCAAGAATGGTCACCATCATACCGGAGCGTATGCCCAGGAATAAGGATGTTGAGGCAAGAATAGCCCGTCCTTTACGGGATAGCAAGAGCTACTTTCGATCTGGATATCCTCATCGAAGCAACCTCGGAAAATGGATCCTGATTACTTGATGCCTTATTGGAAGCGGGATTTGGCACGGCGACGCTTACCAATACCAATGACATTCTGTCAAATGAGATAACCATTACACTCACAGGAAATCAGGTGCACCGAGCGTACAGCCTAAAATGAAGGCAACTTGAATTTCAGCGTGACCTCTCCCGTATCCCGGTCAACCTTCACCATGCGGCCGTCCTTTTCGCTCGCAGTTATCTTCTGGCTGGTCGCCATCTCAAGGAGCCCGCTGATAAATTGCATCCCTGAATCCAACACGGCCTCAATCTTTTCTGGCGGAATATCCGGGACCTGATTCCCTGATATTTCTTCCCCTGTATGCGTCGACGCCACTCCCGCATCAAGACGGCTCTGTTCGCCGGACAGGCTATCCTCCCCCTCTTCTTCAGCCGTAACGTCAACAAAATCTTCTCTCTTCTTCAGGACTTCGGGATTCAGATAGTGGGGTGTGTCCTCGGGTATTTCTTCGGAGGGCGAAGCTTCCCGCGTGGGAACGATCAGTTCTTCGCCCATCATGGCCCTGAGTCTGTTAAGCAACTCAACGCGCTTCTCATGGGAGAACTCCACCTTGTCGATACCGCCTTCAAAAACTCCCTTGAATAGGTCGGTCTTGAGCTGTATGCCTGCCATGATCTTCTCTTCTATACTGTTCTTGGCGATCAGGTTTATCACATTAATGCAGCGGCTTTTTTGTCCTATTCGGTTCACCCGGCCGGCACGCTGGTTTAGCCGCGCCGGGTTCCAGGGGAGTTCAAAATTCACCACGCAATCTGCAGCCTGGAGATTCAAGCCGGTTCCCCCGGCATCCGTTGAAAGGAACACCTTGCATTCGGGGTTGTGGGTAAATTCGTCGATCAAATCCTGTCGCTTCTTAACCGGGATCTTACCTGAAAGCTCCACAAAAGGAATCCCTGCCTCCGAGAGATGGCGTGCAATGAGAAAGGTCATGGTGGTCCATTCACTGAAAATGACCATCTTGCGACCCGATTGAATCACCATATCATCAATTATACCTACCAACTCATTCAATTTAGGCGAAATATTGGTCCTGCGGTCAATCAGATAGGTGGAGTTACAGACCATACGCATCCTCACCAGGAGTTCCTGGATTCGCCGGACATCGATCGGTGTCAGGTATTTCTTGTTCAACAGGGGCAGGAGAGATTGCATATATCCCGAGTGGATCTTTCGCTGTTTATCATGGAGATCCACATAGTAATTATTGACCACCTCATCGGGCAGGTCAGAGAGGACCTCTTCCTTGCGTCGGCGAACTACAATGGGCTTGAGTTTCTCCCGAAGTTTATCAAGATTGCGATATCCCAGGATCTTACCCTTCTTATTACGACTGAGCATGAAATGATCCGCTGCAAACTGCCACAAGGGCGAAAGCATGGCGGGATCCAAAAACTGCATGATGGAGTAAACATCTTCCAGTTTATTCTCCAAAGGAGTCCCGGTCAGCACAAGGGCTTGCTTGCGAGGAATCTGCTTTACCGCATCAGCGGTCTTTGTGGAAAAATTCTTGATTCGCTGCGCTTCGTCCAGGATCACTAAGTCCGGTTTGAACCTTGACAGGACCATAACGTCTCGCAATACCGCCTCATAATTGGTAATCTTGAAATAGCTATCATCATTCATGTATATGGATCGGCGCTGTGCAGGAGAACCGGCCACAACAACGGCCTTTTCGTCCGAGAAACGTTCAATTTCCCTCTTCCATTGTTCCTTGAGGGATGCTGGTGTAATAACCAGGACCTTGCTGAATCCGAAAATCTCCTTTTTCAATATTGCCAGGGCAAGGGCCTGAAGTGTCTTGCCGAGGCCCATTTCATCCCCTATGAGTGCGGAGCCCTTGAATAGAGAAAACTTAACACCCTCTTCCTGGTACGGATAGAGCCTGGTTTTTAGATATGTATTAATGGCTGGAACTTTCACGTTTTGCGCCAGTTCTGACATTTGACGACTCTGGAGGACGCGCTGAAGCTGGGCCAAAACGCTTTCCTGGACCCTGATCCTCTTATTACCGTTCAGACGGGAGATTAACGGCAAGAGATCCGTAAGGTCTTTGCCTGTAAAGGATCCATCCTTATTGAAACATCTGCTCAACAGGCCGTAGTCTTTGTTCAGGGAGGAGAGAGGCCATTCAGAAAATAGGCGGGGTTTTTCCTCGACCGAGTCCCAGTAGATATCAACAAACGGGAACCTCTCCTTTGCGATGCGTTTCTTGAAACCGCGTTTCTCCTTAAAATAGTTGGATAGAAAAACCAAATGTTTGCATATCCCAAGGCGATTTGACAGGAAATCCGGGCAGGTGCAATGACCTTTTTCGTTCTCCGGGTCATGGAGAGTGACAACGTATTGCTTACCGTTTGCGCTCTCCACCAGGTGCTCACCCTTGAGCATGTCTCCCTCTGTTACCTTGAAACTATCATGAAGGGCACGGAGCCTGCGGTCTTCAAGGGCCTGCTCCCTTATCTCCTCGGCAGTCAGGTATGGTTCAAGTGCCTGGGGTGTGGCTGTATCTGAAGATGCCGCACGCCAGCGTTCCACGATATCCCGGGTGGCCAAGAGAGTGGCCACCGTGTGCTTGCATCCGGTTCCAGGATAAGGACAATCACAACTGGTTTCCACCCTGCCGTTTGAAAACTTGATCTCTACCGTGTAATCGCCGTAGTTCCCATCAACCTCATAAACGAACCATCCCTTTTCTTTATCTCCTTCTGTTAGAAAAAAGGATCCATTTTGGTAAATCTCGACTCCCCTGCGGTAGATAATGGCCGAATCCGCCACCTCTTTCCTGACAAAATCACGCGTAAGATCTAGCATGCCTTCATCCTCTCAGAAATATTAAGGGTTTCTTGGTCAAAGACAAATCATGATATTACAATATCTTGTGCTCCAGCCTTAAAATGTATACAACATAGAGGAGGACCCCCTTTTTGTCAATCCCTTTGCGCAATTTTCTGGGAGAATTCTGGCAATAATTCCTCATCGATTTTTCCCTGATTACGTTCCTTTTTCTTGACATGGGAGATAACGGGAAAAAGCGGGACCAGCCTCTAGGTTGACAAGCGTCCGCACAGTGAGCCCTGGGCAAAAGGCACCTGTGAGGTGGGCAATGTGAACCGGTACGACTTAAGGGGAGGTGACTTTTCTGGGAAAAAGCATTATCATGCAGTAATAGCAAAACTTGTGCCATTCCTGCCTCCGCTTCCCAACGGGGCTTAGCCAAAGGATAGGCGGAGGAGCGGGATACATGGAAAAGGCCGGAAAGCTACATATTTCTGCATTTCTTGGCACAGTTTTGGTGAAAGATCGTACAGAAGGTTTTTGCCACTGGCTGGAGAGATGATGTTTCCAAGCATGGTACGCTGTACACCCCAGGCCGGAGAGCCCCGCCATAAAAGTTATTGAACAAGCGGGATTAATCCAGTATATGTTATTGCCCATTGGAGAATCTCCATGGAGACGAAAAAGGAGCAGTAACCGCTCATGCACTGGAAAGAAAGGACATATTGCGGAGAACTTTCCAAAACCCCTATAGGTAGGGAGGTCTCACTGCAGGGCTGGGTCGATGCACTGAGGGACCATGGAAGCCTCCTGTTTATTCATTTGAGGGACATTTCAGGTATCGTCCAGGTGGTCTTCGATCCTAAAGTCAACAGGGACTGCTACGAAAGGGCACGGGCCCTGAAGGAAGAGTATGTCGTTGAGGTCCGCGGAGAGGTCGCCCTGCGGGGGAAGGGGAAGGAAAACCCTCACCTCACCACAGGAGATATCGAGGTCTTTGCAAAGGAACTGCGTGTCTTTTCAAGATCAAGGGCCCTCCCCTTCCAGATCTCCGAAAAGGCGATGGTCTTCGGGGAAAGCCTCAGCAGCAGTCCTGACTCGGTTGATGAAGAGCTTCGTCTCCGCTACAGATACCTGGACCTCCGGCGTCCTTCAGTGCAGGAGATTTTCATAAGAAGATATCGCATAATCAAGCGCATAAGGGACTACCTGGACCAAAAGGGTTTCCTGGAAATAGAAACCCCCTTGCTGACCAAGAGCACGCCCGAGGGGGCCCGGGACTATCTTGTACCGAGCAGGGTCCACAAGGGCAAGTTCTATGCCCTTCCCCAATCTCCCCAGCTATTCAAACAGATCCTGATGATGAGCGGCATGGATCGCTACTTCCAGATCGCCAAGTGTTTCAGGGATGAGGATCTGCGGCCTAATCGCCAACCCGAATTTACCCAGCTTGATCTGGAGGCCTCCTTTATTGATGAGGAATTCATCTATGAACTCGTCGAGGAATTGGTCTCAAGGAGCTTTGAACTCGGGGATATCACCCTGCCCAGGCCCTTCCCCAGGATGACCTACCATGAGGCAGTGGACCGTTACGGTACGGACTGCCCCGACCTGCGTTTTGATATGGCCTTCGAGGATGTCACCGAGTTTCTTCGAGACACGGATTATCGGGTCTTTCGAAAGGTCATCAGGGCAGGAGGGAGGGTGAAGGGGTTCTGCATCAAGGGTAAGGCGAAGCTCCTGAGCAAGAACCTCCTCCAGAATGAATATGCCATGAAGATAGTCCCCTCCATGGGCGCGAAAGGCATGACCTGGATGAAGCTAGTGGGAGGAAACCTGGAATCCAATATAGTCCAGTTCTTCAGCCAGAAGGAGTTGGATAAGCTCAAGCAAGGCTTTGGAGCCCGAGATGGAGATGTCATCCTCATGATTGCCGACCTTTCCCCTGATGTAGTGAACAGGGCCCTCTGCAATCTCCGCCTGCACATGGGCAGCAGGTTTGGTCTTGTTTCAGACAGTGCTTACGCCCCCTTGTGGGTCACGGATTTCCCCCTTTTCGAGGAGAAGGAGGGGGCCCTGACTTCCCAGCACCACCCTTTCACGATGCCGGATCGAAGCGACTTTGACCCCGATGACAGGGGAGATCTCTTGAGTCTAAGATCCAGGGCCTACGACCTGGTCATGAACGGAGAGGAACTGGGGGGTGGCAGCATCAGGATCCATGACATGGATGTTCAGAGGAAGATATTTCAGGCACTGGGCCTCAGTCGTGATGAGGTGGAGGCCAAATTCGGTTTTTTCCTCAGGGCACTGGAATACGGGGCGCCACCCCACGGAGGTCTTGCCCTTGGTCTTGACAGGGTGATTTCCATGATCTTAGGGGTCCGATCGATCAGAGAGGTGATCGCCTTTCCGAAAAACCGGAGCGCCATCTGTCCCCTCACGCAAGCCCCGTCCCCTGCGGAGGACACTCAACTGGCCGAACTGGGGATTCGCCTGGGAGGTGCTCCCACGGGCCTCGAGGGCCGTAGGAGAGCACCCTGGGAGCTGGAAGGCCCGGAGCCGGATCTATCCCGGCCCGAGAGGATATCCCGCGGCGAAGTCATGCACGTTGCCAAGCTGGCGCGACTCAGGCTTTCCGAAAAGGAGATCGAATACTATCAGAGGGACCTCAATGGCATCCTGGAGTACGTCGAACAGTTAGACGGCCTGGACACCGAGGAAGTGCAGCCCATGAGCCATGTCCTCCAGAAACAGAACGTGTGGCGAGAAGACAGTCCAAGAAAGGCCCCGGCACACCAGCCCAACTCCATCCTTTCCAACGCCCCTGACCGGGAAGGCAACTACTACAAGGTACCAAAGATCCTGGAAGGCTGATCTATGGAACTATGCGACATAAGCGCCACCGATCTCGCTCGAATGCTCAGGAAAAGAGAGATCTGCTCCAGAGAAATTACAGAATCGGTATTTAGGCGGATCGAAGAGAAAGAAGACATCATAAATGCCTTCATTATTGAGACCAAAGACCTGGCCCTGAGGTGCGCCGACCTTGCAGACAAGAGATTCAAGACAGGGAAGAAGGTCTCTCCCATCAACGGTATTCCTGTTGCCATAAAAGACAACCTGTGCACGAAAGGGATAACCACCACCTGCGGATCCAGGATCCTGGAAAACTATGTCCCGCCTTACAACGCCACTGTCGTGGACAAGGTGCTCAAGTCCGGAGGGGTATTGGTGGGAAAGACAAACATGGATGAGTTCGCCATGGGCTCTTCCTGCGAAAACAGCGCCTTCGGCCCTGCGAGAAATCCCGTAGATCCTGACCGGGTCCCGGGAGGCTCCAGCGGCGGGTCAGCCGCTGCCGTTGCCGCCGGAGAAACAGTCCTGGCCATCGGCTCTGATACGGGCGGTTCCATTCGCCTTCCTGCGGCATTTTGCGGAGTCACCGGAATCAAACCGACTTACGGCCGTGTTTCGCGATACGGCCTCGTGTCCTATGCCTCATCCCTGGATCAGGTGGGGGCCTTTGGCCGAAGCGTTGAAGACTGCGCCATGCTGCTGGATGTCATATGCGGCCATGACAAAAGGGATAGCACCTCTGTGGATATTCGAAAACCCCATTTCCAGGGATCGATAGACCGTGACATTAAGGGAATCAGGATAGGGCTCCCGGAGGAATACTTCGTTGAAGGGCTGGATGACGGTGTGAGGACCGAGGTCATGAACGCGGTAATGACCCTCGAAAAAAACGGCGCGGAGATCATCGAGATTTCATTACCCTATTCCAAATACGCCATCAGTGTCTATTACCTCGTGGCCACTGCCGAAGCGAGCAGCAACCTCGCAAGATACGACGGTGTAAAGTACGGCATTAGGTCGAGTAACCCCTTTGCTGATTCCATCGGCATGTATGAAGAGACGAGGAGCGAGGGGTTTGGAAAAGAGGTAAAGAGGCGGATCATGCTGGGGACCTATGTCTTGTCCGCGGGCTACTATGATGCTTACTATCTCAAGGCCCAAAAGGTCAGGGCCTTGATCCAGGAAGACTTCAGTAGGGCCTTTGAGAAGGTTGACTGCATGATCACCCCTGTGTCCCCCTGTCTCCCCTTCCGGCTGGGAGAGAGGATGGCAGACCCATTGCACATGTATCTGGTGGATGTCTACACGGCCTCCCTCAATCTATCCGGATTACCGGGAATGAGCATAAATTGTGGTTTTGTGGATGGCTTGCCGGTCGGCATGCAGGTCATCGGAAAGGCCTTTGATGAAATGACCGTATTGCGGGTGGGAGATGCCTACGAGAAATTGGCAGGCGACAACAGGAAAGGGAATAGGACAGGATCATAGATTCCTGGACCTGAACAGAAGTCAAAGGAAGGGCGTTGATGGACTATGATGTAATCATCGGGTTTGAAACCCACGTGGAGCTTAAGACCAGGACAAAGCTCTTCTGCGATTGTCCGGTGTCCTACGAGGCTGAACCGAACAGCGTGATCTGTCCGGTGTGTACGGGACAGCCCGGGTCCCTGCCGGTATTGAACAAAAGGGCCGTTGAATATACGGTGCTCGCCGGCCTGGCAATGAATTGCAGGATAAATGAAAAGGCCAGATTTGCCAGAAAGAACTATTTCTACCCAGATCTGCCCAAGGGCTACCAGATCTCCCAGTATGAGATGCCCCTGTGCGAAGACGGGTACCTGGAAATCCTCGGGGACGATGGAACTCCCTGTCCCGTGGGCATAAGACGCATCCACCTGGAAGAAGATGCAGGCAAGTTGGTCCATTCGTCGAATTCCTTCGAGACCTCTGATTACAGTCTGGTGGACTATAACCGGTCAGGCGTGCCCCTGCTGGAAATTGTCACGGATCATCAAAGGAACCCCCTGCGCTCGACAAGGGAAGCCAAGAGCTATTTAGAGAAGTTGAGACAGATTCTTACCTATCTGGAGATCAGCGATTGCAGCATGGAAAAGGGGCAGTTTCGATGTGACGTCAACATCTCCCTCCGGCCAAAGGGTTACCAGGGATACGGCAACAGGGCTGAAATCAAGAACATGGCCTCTTTCAAGTCCATTATGGACGCCCTGGACTACGAGATAGGAAGGCAGTCCGAAGTCCTGAGCTCGGGTGGCACTGTAGCACAAGAGACAAGGCTCTTTGATGAAGACAGGAGGATAACCAGGTCTATGAGAAGCAAGGAAGATGCGCCTGATTACCGTTATTTCCCTGACCCGGACCTCCTCGACCTGGGGCTGGATCACGGGTTCGTCGAAGGGGTTAGGATGAACCTCCCGGAATTGCCCGAGCATAGGGTCCGCCGATTCATCAAGGAGTCCGGCATCCCGGAAGGCGAGGCATACATACTGACTAAAGAAAAGGGTGTTGCGGACTTCTTCAGTGCGTGCGCACCCCTGTGCCGAGACAGGAAGAAACTGAGCCGCTGGATCATCAAAGAACTCTTCAGGTTGCTCAACCTGGCGTCAATCTCCATAGAAGAGTGTCCCGTAGGGCCCGAAGGCTTCGCCGTGCTCATCAACTACCTCGCCGAAGGTCGCATCACAGAGATGGGTGGCAGGACAGTTTTGGAGGAGATGTTCAAGACAGGGGCTGCGCCCCAGGACATCATATCAGAACTGGGGCTGGAAACCATCAAAGACAGGGGGCTCCTTGCCAAAGCGGTAGAGGAGGTCATGGAAGAGAACCCTCGGCCCGTATCCCAAATCCTTGGGGGAAAGAGAGAAGCCATTAAGTTCTTGATCGGACAGGTAATGAGGAAGACGAGGGGCAAGGCCGACCCAAAAGAGGTGAGGGAACTCTTGGGGAAACGCTTAGGCACCCCTGGTTGATTTCATTGGCTTGACCTCCCGACCCACACAAAAGGCCCTTACAGGACAGGTAAGTACTTGTCCACCTCGAACTGGCTTACATGGGTCCGGTACTGGTCCCATTCGATCTTTTTGTTCTCGATAAACTTATCAAAGATGTGGTCTCCCAAGACCTCCCTCACCAATTCGCTTTTCTCAGTCTCGAGAATGGCTGCATAGAGGTTACCCGGCAGATCCGTTATGCCGTAAGCTCGCCTCTCCGCGGGATTCATCTCGAAGATATCTTCCTCAATGGGTTCGGGAAGCTCCATCTTCTTTTCGATGCCTGACATCCCTGCCCCCAACATTGCGGCGAAGGCCAAATAGGGATTGCATGCAGGGTCAGGGGAACGGAACTCTATCCTTGTGGCGAGTTCCTTTCCGGGTTTGTACATGGGCACCCTGATCATCGCTGACCTGTTTCTCCTTGCCCACGAGACGTAGACCGGGGCCTCGTACCCAGGCACGAGGCGCTTGTAAGAGTTTACCCACTGATTCGTGATGGAGGTGATTTCCGGGGCATGATGCATCAGGCCGGCGATATAGTGCTTTGCGATGTCCGACAGGTTGAATTTGTCCTTTGGATCATAGAAGGCGTTCTGGTCTCCCCTGAAGAGGGACTGGTGCACGTGCATGCCGCTACCGTTTTGCCCAAAAATAGGCTTTGGCATGAAGGTGGCATAGACGCCGTGATGCCTCGCAATTTCCTTTACGACCACCCTGTAAGTCATGGTCTTGTCTGCCATTCTTAGCCCTTCATCGTACCTCAGATCGATCTCGTGCTGGCTGGGTGCCACTTCGTGATGGCTATATTCCACCTGAATCCCCATGGATTGGAGGCCAAAGATGGTATCCCGTCTCAGATCGCTTCCCAGGTCCAAGGGTCTCGTATCAAAATATCCCCCTGAGTCGAGAATTTCGCGGTTCCTGTTGTCTTTGAAGTAGAAGTATTCCAGTTCCGGTCCCAGGTAGAAGGTGAAGCCGGCATCTGCGACCCTTTTCAGGAGGCGCTTGAACACATACCTCGGATCCCCCTCATAGGGAGTCCCGTCCGGATTCAATATATCGCAGAACATCCTGGCAACGGGCCGGTCCTGGCTCCTCCAAGGCACCATCTGAAAGGTCGTGGGGTCTGGTTTGGCTATCATGTCACTTTCCTGAATCCTGGCAAACCCTTCGATGGAAGAACCGTCGAAGCCCATTCCTTCTGTCAGACCCTCCTCCAGTTCAGAGGGGGTCACAGCAAAACTCTTAAGGACCCCCAGGACGTCGGTGAACCAGAACTGTATAAAGGAAATCCTTTTTTCTTCGACCATTCGAATAACGTCTTCGACTGTTCTGCAATCCATTTTGGCTCCCTCCAATTCCACCTTTTTTCTTAGAGACCCTCCCGACAACAGAGAATATCTCCCTCCGGCAGCCCAAAGACCATATTTATTGAAACGGCAGGGAAAATCAATCCAAATCTTTTCTCCGGGAACACTTTGTGCGAAGGCGCCCTTCCTTCAGGGATGCCTGTGCCTGTTTAAGGTCTTTACTAACCATTTTTCTCGAACACTCCTTTTTTCTTCAAAGGCCAACGCTGCCCCCAGCCTATCGGGCGGGAGGTCAAACAACACAGGGGAAATGGCTATTTGGGAAAATCCACACTATTTTAGCACTATTTTTTTATATTTAATAAAAACAATTTGATTTTAACAGATTTTTTGTTATAATTTGACTCAATCCTTTTGATCATCAGGGGAGTGATGAAACTTCGAGCCATCTCTATTCTTCAGTACCAGAATGTAACCGACAGCCCCGAACTCCACAGACTATGGCTTTCCCTCCACAGCTTTCGGAAACAACTTGAACACCTCTTGGAAAACGGCTTCAGGGTAATCTCCATGGACCATGCCATGGATTACATGCAGAAAACAGAGGACATAGGGGATGGGAGACCCATTTCCTTGACCTTCGATAACGGGTACCTGGATTTCTACGACAAGGCATTTCCGACCCTATCATCCAGGTTCTTTCCCGCCACTGTCCTGGTGTCTCCTCCCAATGTGGGCGAGAAGATTATGCTGGGAAACCAGACCGTGCACTATATGAATTGGGAACAACTCAATGAGCTGGTCAGGCACAGAGTAACCGTAGGGGCCTATGAAGATGGGGCCCTCGACATCAATGAAGTCCCGGAGGAGGTGGTAAAAGGACACGTTAGGGCCTATAAGGAAATGCTCGAAGACAAGCTGGGGGTCGAGATCCAATACTTTGGTGTAAAGGAGGGAGTGCCAAGCCGGGGCATAAGGGACACCTTGATTTCATCGGGCTACAGGGCCTTTCTGACCCAGTGCCCCACGTACCGGAAACCTGACCTCTTTTCGGTAGGAAGGATACAGGTGGACGATGATGACTTCAACATCTTCCTGACCAAGATATCCAAGACCTACCTCTTTTTCAAAGATAAGAAGACCTGGGAGTACATACGTAGGTTCAGTCTCGACAGGGTGGCCCACAAGGTCTCAGAGACCTATGACAAGATCCGGGGGAACCGCTAGGACAAGATTACCTCTTTCCGGTTGTTGGCTATCGTTTCAAGGAGATGATTAGGGTCCTGCACATACATACAATGCCCATAATAAGCGGCTCAGGAATCAACACTTTTCTTACAATGAAAGGGATGGACAAGAGCCGGTACGAAGTCCAACTGGCCTGCGCACCGGGGGGTCCCCTCATCGACCTTGTAACAGCCCATGGCATGAAAGTCGTCCCAATCAGGAATCTGGTGCAACCGGTCGAGCCTCTCAAAGATTTTCGTGCATGTGTGGACCTTCTCTCTTTCTTGAGGAGCAACATCTTTCACATAGTGCACACGCACAACTCTAAGGCAGGCTTTATAGGCCGTCTGGCTGCCAGACTCGCAGGTGCAGATGCTATCATTCATACCGTACACGGTTTCGCCTTCCATTCCCGGGAACCCCTCTGGCGGCAGGTTCTTTTCAGGAACCTGGAACGCCTGGCAGCACGGTGGTGTGACAAGATGATATTCATATCGCAGCCCTTGATAGATTGGGCCCTGGAGGAGAGGATCTGTCCAGAGGAGAAGATTACCAAGATATACAGCGGCATTGACCTGAACCTCTTCCGACCAGTCGATGAAGAGACAAAAGCGAGGCACCGGGAGAAATGGAATCTCGGTCTCCATGATGCGGTTATCGGAATCGTTTCCAAGCTCTGGGACGGGAAGGGACATCACGTGCTGATATCGGCCTTCAAGAAAATCAAGCAGGAATTGAAGAACGCACGGTTGGTGATTGTCGGGGAGGGCTATCTCCACGATCAGCTGATCTCTCAAGTCAAGGGGCTCGGGCTTGAGGATTCGGTCATCTTTACGGGGTTCATGGAAGATGTGCCTGAAATTATTTCCACCTTTGACGTGGCCGTACTGCCTTCCTTCTTTGAGGGCATGGGCCGGGTGCTGCTGGAGGCCATGGCCATGGGCAAACCGGTCGTGGCAAGCCGGGTCGGAGGCATCCCTGATCTGGTTGACCACGAAAAGAACGGCCTTCTGGTTGAACCCGGAGACGTGGATGGCCTCGCTGCCTCCCTCATGCGGATCTTGAAGGACAGGGGGCTGGCCCGGTCTTTCGGAACAGCGGGCCAGAGGAAGATATCTGAAAAGTTCGGTGCAGAACAAATGGTACGAGCAATCGATGGGGTGTATCAGGAAATACTGACTCGGAAGGGAGTAAGAATTGAGGCTTAGCACAGTATGGCGGATCTTTATCGGGCTTCTCCTTGTGCTTTTATCCACGCCTTGGGCCAGGGGCTTTTACTTTGACGCAGGTCTGAGGTGGCAGTATATCTTTGCCCTCGCCTTCTTGACCGCCTATTTCATTATGCCTGCTTGTATCTGGATCGCCTCCAGGCTCGGAATCCTGGACAGGCCGGACTGGAGAAAGATCCATGAACGACCCACGCCCCTCTTAGGCGGTCTTGGAATCTATGCAGCGTTTTGCTCCGCATTACTCATGAACGGCGTGTTTCTCCAGGGCATGAAGGCGCTCCTCGCTGGCGCCACCATGATCCTCGTAATGGGCTTGTTGGACGACGTACGCCCCATCCCCGCCCCACTCAAATTCGTTGTTCAAATACTGATCACCCTGTATGTCGTCATCTGGGGGGACATCCACCTGACCTTCTTTTACAACCGGACCTGGGCCCCGTTCTTCAATCTCCCCGTCACCGTCATTTGGATCGTCGGCCTCACAAATGCCTTGAACTTCTTCGATGGTGTCGACGGATTAGCTGCCTCGATTTCCACAGTTTGTGGCCTCTTCCTTGGCCTCATCGCCTTCAAGACGCATCAGCCGGCCCTGGGTTGGTTTGCCGTGGCACTTGTCGGGTCTTGCCTCGGTTTTTTCCCCTATAACTTCAGGATCGGTGAATCGGCCCTCCTGTTCCTCGGCGACGCGGGAAGCACCTTTCTCGGTTTCACTCTGGCAGGGCTGGCCGTCATGGGAAGATGGTCCAACACGAGCCACTTCGTCTCCCTTTCAGCTCCGATCCTGATATTCGGGGTCCTTATATTTGACATGATCTATGTCAATCTTTCCAGGATCAGGAACGGCCAGGCAAAGGGCTTGCTTGAACTCCTCTCCTGCGTGAACAAAGACCACCTGCATCACCGCCTCATCTTCATGGGTTTTGCCAAGAAGGAGACGGTCTTTATCATCTCTACACTCTCCGTATGTCTGGGCGTGAGTGCCTTGATCATCATGGATCAGCAATTCATACAGGCAGTGCTGGGGCTGTTTCAGGCAGTCATTATCATAGGACTGATTGTCGCTCTCATGCTCAAGGGAAGGGACAGGACACCGCCCGGAGGGGACCGGAGGGCACTGAAAAGGCGGCACGAAGATCGGCTGGACCTGCCCGCGTCCTGATGTTGAGACCTTTGTAAGACCCATTTTATGGACGGCAACAGGGTTGCCTCGCTCCAAAAAATAATGAAGAGGCTGAGGTCATGCAGGAGCATGACCCTCCAATTCCTGGAGGGACGGGTTCCACCCCGTCCGTTTCAGCCTGACAATTCTGGGAGAGATTTTCAAAGGTCTCGATGTTAGTAACCGTGATTGATTCGTGGCCGACTTTTGCCCAAAGCCTTTGGTCCCTTCAAGCCTCCAGGTTTGGGCAACAGCCTGTGATCAGGCTTTCGAATGGGACTGGACCGATTATTGTGAGACGTCCTGGGGAGCAGATCCCCGTTTGTTAAGGAGCCTGTCCACCCGTGCAAGGAGCCTCCGGGCGTTTACCGGTTTCGTCAGGTAATCATCTGCACCAGCAGAGATTCCCGCAACCTCTGCATCTACTTCGTCTTGGGCCGTAAGCATGATAATAGGGATACCCCTTGTGACGCCCCGTTTCTTCAATTCCTTTACCAGTGTGATACCATCCATCTTGGGCATGACCAAATCCGTGATGATGAGGTCAGGCCTTTCTCTTGAAGCCAGGTCCAGGGCTTCAACCCCGTTTTCCGCGCTTATGGTGAGGTAGTCCCTCGACTCCAGCACCCTGCTCAGGCTCTTGAGCATGATGACGCTATCGTCCGCCACGAGTATCTTCTTCTTCAGGATACCCATGGATTTCTTGTCCAGTTCCGTCGCTTCCTGGATCACCTTCTGTTCTTTACCAGAGGCCTTTGGGACCTGGGCCGCTGATTTGGCCACATCAGTAGGCACCGCCCGCAGGACCTCCTCGATGGTCGTCCTGCCCTGCATTGCCTTTACTATCCCATCCATAATCATGGGTTGGAATCCTTCGTTTTCCGCTGCCCTTTTCAAGGTGACATCCGACAGGCCGGGAGCTATGGCTTCCCTGAGACTCGGGGTAACTTTGAGGACTTCATAAATACCCAAACGCCCCTTATAGCCTGTTTGCTGGCAGGCCTCGCAGCCCTTCCCTTTCCAAAAAGTGGTATTGCTGGTATCAATCGTGTCCAGGGGGGGTCTTTGAAACAACTTCGGGTCCGGCGTGTGCTTGGCCTTGCACTTGTCGCAGATCCGCCTTACCAGCCTCTGTCCCACCACGGCAACGAGGGAGGAAGATATGAGAAAGGCCTCGATCCCCAGATCCAAGAGCCTGACCACTGCAGAGAGGTGTCCCGTTTGGGCCGCCTGACAGGCGATCTTTGCTGTCTCGCTGTCCCTTATCTCCCCCACCATGATGATATCCGGATCCTGTCTCAAAAGGGATCTCAGGCCCGCAGCAAAGGTAATGCCTGCCTTAGGGTTTATCTGGACCTGGTTGATCCCCTGTATGTCATACTCCACGGGGTCTTCCACCGTCACGATGTTCACATCGGGCGAATTGAGCTTGTTCAGACAGGCATAGAGGGTCGTGGACTTACCGCTTCCCGTAGGACCCGTAATGAGTACGATCCCCTGGGACATGCTTACGACTCCCAGCAAATCCTCGTAGGCCTTCTTGGTTAGTCCCAAATCTTCGAAGCCTATCCCGGCCATGTCAGGATTCAGGATACGGATGGTGATCTTTTCTCCATAGGAGGTGGGTATGGAGGACACCCTCAGGTCGTACATCTTCCCCCGGTACTTGACCTGGGTCTTGCCATCCTGGGGTTTTCTCCTAATGGAAATGTCCATATCAGATACGACTTTGATCCGGGAAACAAGGGGGGAGTGGATATATTTGTCCACTTTCATGGTGGCCCTCATAACACCGTCTATCCTGTAACGGATGGTAACCGAGTTCTTTTGGGGCTCTATGTGTATGTCACTGGCCTTCTGGTTAATGGCGTTGACCAGCATGGCATTGGTGAACTTAACGATGGGTGGCCTTTCCGTCATGTCCAGGAGATCCTGGACGCTCTCCAGGTCCTCTTCCTCCTTTTCGGTCTGTATAATCTCGATGCCTTCCTCAATATCGGTCAGGACGTCCAGGTCCTTTTCCATATCCTGCTTGGAATAGTATTTGCCAATAGCCTCTATGATGTCCCTTTCAGGCGCCACCGCGGCCTGTATGGGCATTCTCGTCACAAAACACAGGTCATTAAGGGCCGAGAGGTCCAGGGGGTTGCTCATGGCCACAATCAGGCCCTTACTGGTCTTTTCTTTGGGGATCAGGGAGTATTTGTGCGCCAGGGAATGGGGCACGAGAGAAATTATCTCATCGGGTATCTCTATGTCATCTAAACGGACGAAGGGGATCTCCAACTGCTCTGCCAGGGCCTTTGCGATTTCGATGTCGTCTGTCGCGCCCGCATCAACGAGAATCTCGCCCATCTTTCTGTACTGCTCCTTTTGCAACTCAAGGGCCTTCCCCACCGCCTCCTTGCGGATTATGCCAGCATCTACCAAGAGTTCACCGATCCTCTTGCGTCTTTCTGAAGGCCTCAATCTCTTATGGTTTCTATTTGGGGTCCTTTTCATCTCGGTTGCCATCCACCCGGTTGTCTTTCTCGTATCCCTAAGTTGTTAATTCTATCACATTCCGGCTGTGCCTTCATCCCTTAAGTACCCATTGAGGACCTCCACCAGCCTTTCAAGCTCTTCTTTTAAAGCCGCCGTTGCCGCCTCTGCTTCTCCCAACCTGCCCTCCTTTCCAATCCGTTCCAGGCGGTAGGCCGCCTCTTGCGCCCGCTTGGCACCCAGGCTTGCCACCGAGCCCTTTAGGCTGTGGGCAGATCTTTCAACCGTGTGCGCGTCCCCTGATTCGACGCCCTGCGTGAGCCTTTCCACGTCATTGAGATGTTCTCCCAGGAACAACTCAATGATCTCTTTGAGGAGGTCCCTGTCTCCATCAACCACTTCCAGGGCCTTTGTCTCGTTGAAGATCTCGTTATCTTTGATCCTATCACCGGATCCCGGCGCCGATCGCTCTTTTTTCATCCTACTCCCCTTTCTGGACTTAACGGCCTGTCTCTCGATAACCCTGTACAGCTCATCCGCCTTTACCGGTTTTGAAACATAATCATCCATGCCGGCAGCAAGACATCTCTCCCTGTCCCCTTTCGGCAGGTATGCCGATTCCCGTATCGGTAACGGCAAAATGGATCACGGTCCATGAGGCGCTATCTTCCTCGATCTCTACGCGCACCAGGACTTCTCCCTGCTCTGTGAATTTTATGGCATTATCCACTAGATTCGCCACGACCTGGCGTAACCTGACAGGATCCCCCACCAGCGTTCCGGGCACGTCAGGTTTGATGAAACAACCGAGCTCAAGGCCTGCATCTTCGGCCTTGGTTGCAAGCATGTTGACCACGTCTTCAACCGTCTTCACCAGGTTGAAGTCCACCTCTTCCAGGTCCAACTTGCCTGACTCGATCTTGGAAAAGTCCAGTATGTCGTTTATTATGAGAAGTAGGGATTCAGCAGACGATTTCACCATGCTCAAATACTCCCTCTGCTCTTCTGTCAAGTCGGTCGCCAGGGCCAGCTCCGTCATCCCGATGATTCCGTTCATGGGTGTGCGGATCTCATGGCTCATATTGGCCAGGAATTCGCTCTTCGCCCTGTTCGCGATTTCAGCGGCGTGCGCCATTTCCTTGGCGTGCTCAATGGCCTTGGCAAGCTCCCTGTTCGTCCTTTCAAGCTCGTGATAGGCCTCCTTGAGTCTTTGCTCAGCCTGCTTTCGATCCGTAATGTTGCGGATTATCCCCTGGGTTATGTGGTTGTCTGGATCGACGCTTCTTGAACACACCTCCACGTCAACCATGGTCCCATCGACTCTCTTGAACTGCGTCTCGAACTTGAGGGAACTCCCGCCCCTGACTGATTCGACCCTCTTTTGGGACTCACGGTGATTCTTTGGTGGGTGGAGGTCACTAATCTTCATTCGGAGGAATTCGTCCCTCTCATAACCGAGCATGTCACAGGCCCTCTTGTTGACCTCGATGATCTTTCCTGACTGGTGGATAATGATCGCATCATTTGAGTGCTCGAACAGATTGCGATAACGTTCTATGCTCCGGCGAAGTTCCTCTTCGACTTCTCGGCGTCTTGTCACATCCCTGACTATACCTCGAAAACCGATGGGCTTATCATCCTTTCCCCTCATTAGGGATACGGAGATCTCAACATGCCTTTTCGTGCCGTCCTTCCGAATCACTTCCCAGGCAAACCCTTCGACAGGTTCCCCCGTGGAATATACCCTGTTGAATACTTCATAGACCCTCTTGGAGTTTTCTTCGTCCGAATAGTCACGATTGTTCATCCCGATCATTTCATCCTTGGAATAGCCAAGGATCCTGCACAGGGAATCGTTGAAAAAGGTAAAATCCCCACTCAAATCTACTTCGTAGTAACCATCCTGAATGCTGTCCAGTATGCCCAGGTATGGTACGTCGCTTCTCATCTTCGCCCCTCTGACGCTCGGTGGTTCGCCGTTCTTGAAATGCTCCCTTTCCCGCGGGTTCCGTGAAGTTCCCTGTGCTTCGGCACGGGGTTTCCCGGCGAAGGCGAGTGAAGTAAGTCCTTCGCGCCACTCATGTGTGTCTCAAACCCCCCCCTTAATTATCGATATATAAACGTATTATAACCAACCTTAATCAATTTTTCAAAACAAAAATCGATCTCTCAATAGATTCTTCACTGGTGCTGATGGAATAAAGCCCCAGGATGGGGTCTCACGGCCGGGGCTCGGGTCTTTTGGCCGTCCGCTTGCGCGGCACTCATCGGTGGAAGGGACCTCATGACTCCATGATTATCTCTTGGCAGATCCTGACCCCGTCCATGGCGTCCATAGCATGGTAGTCGGCCCCCACGTGGTCACGGAGTTGTTCGTCTATCAACCCTCCTATGACAGTGGCCACAGGGATACGGGATGGTTCGAGGCTGCTGCGCAGCAGGGAGATCGTCTCCTTCATTGCCTTGAAAGACGTGCTGATGAGGCAAGAAAGCCCCACGATCCGGGGCCTGTACTGTTCGACCGCTGCAACAAATGCGGCAGGAGAAACATCCACCCCCAGGTCATGCACGGCAAAACCGTGTCCGCGTGCGAGCACCTTGAATATGTCTTTCCCGATAAAGTGGATATCCCCTTCAACCGTACCCAGGACAATGGTTCCCGACTCTCTGTCGGGCATTTCATTCCGGATCAGGGGAAGGACCCTCTGGCCCACCTGCCGCATAATCTCTCCAGCCATGATGAGGCCAGATATGAAATACGCCCCTTTTTCATAACGCTCTCCGACCCTCATCATGCCCTTGTGACAAAGCCCAATGATTTTGAGGGGATGTACACCCTCTGCCGCATATCTGCCAACCAGTTCCAGGACCTTTTCCTCCCTGAGATCGGCCATGAGGGCGGTCAGTTCGTCATTCTTACCTGTTTCAGTCATCCTGAATGGACCTCCCAAGGAGCTGTCATTGTCGAGCTTTAGGCAACGGCCCGTTAACCCTTGATCATCCCTACATCGGCCCTGAACAGGACGCGATCCCCTGGACATATAAAATGTCCCCAACTGAAGGGCCTTTCGTCAAAGTCATAGAAGACATGTTCCAAGTGAAAGGCCGGCTGACCCTCCGCGGACTCGAGTATGTCTGCCTCCTCCTTGGACAGCACCGCAGCCTTGATGGCGAACTCGCCCCTCTTAAGGCTTGATTCTCCCGTCCCCTGAAAAAGCCCGTGCAGGGAGGTGACCTCCAGCTCTGCTTCCACTATAGGCCGGCCGGGCTCGTACACAAGGTGCTCTCTGTGGTAAATGAAGGGCTTGCTCTTTCTAACCAAAAGTCGTCGAATCAGGATGGTTCTTTCCCCGGGAGTCACGTTGAGTTTCCCCCCAATGCGACGGTCCGCCCTTGTGACCATCGCCCCCAGTATTTTCACCTTTGTGTTAACCTTGTCCTTGAATAAACTGTGGAACTCCTCGAGGCTGAATCGCGCTTCTCCCATGTCGGGCGCCTTGACAAAGGTCCCACTCCCCTGGATGGTCGTTACAACCCCTTGATCCAGCAGGGCCTTGATGGAGCGCCGCACGGTCATTGGGCTTACCTTGTATCTCTTGCATAGTTGGGATTCCGAGGGTAGCCTGCTTCCAGGCAGATAGGTACCGGCTGCTATCTGCCCCTTCAGGATGTTTATGAGTTGAACATAGGCAGGTTCATATGACGTGCGGTCAATGTCGCGGATAGGTGACATTCCTTGCCCTTTTTCAATGGTTCAAGCCCTCAAAAACTGCCGGCACTCTTGTGCTCGTCTGGACCTGGGAAAACAAAAATCCCATGGCTTCCCAATACACGCTCAGTGGGACCGCATGTTACAACAAAAACTTTTTGTTGACAAGCTTCCATATATATATTTATAACTCAAAAACAATGGTCCCGCCCCAGTCTTCGGGGAACACAGAGCCCTCAAGGAACTTTCCCGCAGCAAGCCGCTGAGTATTCTGGGGCACCCCAAAAAGAACGTCCTTCACGGCATTTGCGTGGATGGAACTTGCTAAGGAGCGTTGAACCGTGTTTGGATGGGTGTATTCTGGCAAGGATGCGGAGACTAAGCTGGCGGAGATGAAGAAGGCCTGGCTCAGGGGCAAGGATATCCCCTTTGTCAATTCGGAGGCTGAAGAAACCTACCGGGAACGGGTTGGGATGATAAGGAAGGCCATTGAATTGGGGGAGCCACCGAACCGCGTCCCCGTTTGCCCATCCCCGGGATTCTTTCCGCTCCAGTATGCAGGGTTCACGCCCTATGATGGTCATTACGACACCACCAAGCTGGCGCAGGCATGGGAAAAATACTATCTTGATTTTGACCCGGATTCCTATAACGCCCCCTCCAATCTCACGCCCGGCAAGGTCCTGGACATCCTGGACTGCACATTCTACCACTGGCCCGGTCATGGCATTGGCAAGGACCGCACCTACCAATTCGTTGAAAAGGAATACATGAAGGCCGAGGAGTACCGGGATTTCATCGAGGATCCCACCGGTTTCTTCCTCAATGCCTACTTTCCGAGGATTTTTCGTTCTTTGAAGGGCCTGGAAGGCTTCCCCCTTTTACCCCCGATCCACGAATTGCCCCTCATAACTTCGGGCGTACTACCCTTTGGCACACAAGAACTGCAAGCGTCATTGGAGATCTTGGTGGAGGCGGGGAAAGCAGCGCAAAAGTGGGTCAGCACCCTTCGAAGCCTCAATCTCAGAATTATGGCAATGGGGTACCCTTCCTTTACAGGAGGCTTTTCAAAGGCGCCATTTGATGCCATCGGTGATAGCCTGAGGGGCACAGTGGGCATAATGATGGACATGTTCAGGCACCCGGAGGAACTTCTCGAGGCCTGCAAAAGGATGACGCATTTCATGGTTAAGATGGGTGTCAGGGCAGGGCGGGCCAACGGTCATCCCATTATCTTTATGCCTCTCCACAAGGGGGCCGACGGCTTCATGTCAGAAAAGCAGTTTGAGACCTTCTACTGGCCGACCCTCAGGGATGTTATCCTGGGATTGATAAACGAAGGAATGATTCCCCTGCTTTTTGCGGAAGGACGGTATGGCTCCCGGCTGGACCTCATCACCGATCTTCCCAAGGCAAAGACCATCTGGTGGTTTGATCAGACGGATATGTCAAAGGCCAAGGCTACGATTGGTAGGATTGCCTGCTTGGCCGGGAATGTCCCCTTGAGCCTCTTGTGTACGGGAACACCGGGCGATGTCAGGGCCTATTGTAAAGAACTCATCGATAGGGCCGGCAAAGATGGCGGTTTCATACTGTCAACCGGGGCGGGTATGGATGAAGTGAAGGCTGAGAACGTGAAGGCTATGATAGATTTCTCCAAGGAATATGGGGTATACGATTCGTGAAATCTCGATACATCTGAAAGGAGGCCAAGGGAATGTCAAAGGAACTGGTTGATGCCATGGTGAACATGAAGGAGAAAGAAGCCATTGGGATGGCTAAGGACCTGATTGATGGTGGACAAGGCCCAATGAACATCCTTAACGCCTGCAAGGAGGCCATGGAGATCGTGGGGAGCCGGTTCGAGAAGGGGGAGTTCTTCCTCCCTGAACTGGTCATGGCCGGCGAGATGCTGAGGCAGATATCTGAATTCGTCAAACCCAAACTAAAAGGTAAAGAAAAGACAGAAAGGCTGGGTAGAGTGATCATTGGCACCGTGGAAGGGGATATTCATGACATCGGCAAGGATATCGTGGTCTTCATGCTCGATGTGAACGGTTTCGAGGTCCTGGATCTGGGCATTGATGTTCCTGTGCAAAAATTCGTGGACTCCATCAAGGATTTTCAACCGTCCGTGATCGGCTTGAGCGGCTTCCTCACCCTGGCCTTTGATTCCATGAAATCAACGGTAGATGCCATTACTGAAGCGGGCCTGAGGGATAAGGTAAGAATCATGATAGGTGGCGGCCAAATTGATGAAGAAATCAGGAAGTACTCTGGTGCGGATGCCTACGGCACGGATGCCATGGATGCGGTCAAATTGGCCAAACAGTGGACTGGGACCAACTGATTCTTGCAAGGAATCGCCCTCCCGAGCCCTTCCAATACGGAATCGGACGGCATGCCTTCCAGACCCTTGACGATTCCCATTTGAGCCCGGCAGAGTCTGCCCGCGCCCGCAATCCTCGCGTCATAGGTGTATATGACGGCAAGGAGAGTCATGCTTATTCCGTCCCCAAACTGCGGCGCCACGAAATTGCAAACACCAACCTGGGGTCTCAGCCCATTGCGGTGAGTTATTGACCCCTGGCAGACCTTGCGGCTGCGTACAGCCGCCCCGGAGTACCCAGGGGTTTACTCCGGACAAGGATCCAGAGGCAGGCTGCCGAGTTGTCAGCCCAATTTGAAGTAGGACTTGATTTCTTCGATAGGGACCTCTTCGATCTCGGCCAGGAACCTGGCTTTCACTCTTGCTATCCGCTCATTCGCTTGCTGGAGCCTTGCGAGGGGCAAGGTCCCCTTGAGGATACTGCTTCTCACCAGGTTCAGTGATTCGAGGAATTGAGCCTGGTCCTTGCAAATGAGGAGTATGTCCGCACCCGCCTCCAGGGCCTCGAGGGCGGCCTTTGAAACCGACTTGTGCCTCTTGATGGCACCCATTTCCAGGTCGTCTGTTATGACCGGCCCCTCAAACCCCATTCTTGTCCTCAACAACTCTTCCAGTATTGTCCGGGACGTCGTGGCCGGATTTTCCCCATCAAGGGCGGTATAGACCGCATGGGAGGTCATTATTGCGGACACTCCTCGTTCTATGGCCTCGCGAAAGGGCGGAAGGTCCCTTGCTTCCATTTCCTCCAAGGGAGTATTTATTACCGGCAAATCCTGGTGGGGGTCCAGCGTGGCCTGGCCCAGTCCCGGGAAATGCTTTGCCACTGCAATGATGCCGTTCTCCTGAAGCGTCCTTATCACCCTCCCGCCCAACCTTGACACGAGCCTTGGATCTTCCCCGAAGGTCCTTCCGGAGAGATGCCTTTCAAGCTCCCCGGCCTTGACATCGAGGACAGGGGCAAGGTTCATATTGATCCCAACGAGCCTCAACTCCCTTGACGTTATCCTTGCAAATTCATCGGCCTCCCTTTCAGGGTTATCGGCAGCTCCGACAGCACTATTCCCGGGAAACGGTGTAAAGGGTTCCTTCAGCCTTGCAACCCGGCCCCCTTCCTGGTCAACGGCAATGAACAGGGGTATCTCATTGGTCTTCGTGGCTTCTTTCTGAAGGTGCTTTGTGAGATATGCCAGTTGTACGGGATCCTTGATGTTCCTCGAGAACAAGATGACCCCGCCGAGGTTGTAACGATGGATGAGAGATCGGGTCCCTTCGTCGAGCTCGCAGCCAGGGATGCCGACCATGAAGAGCTGGCCGATCTTTGCGTCAAGCTCGGAAAGATCGAGGGTGGTGCCCAATGTAAGCTCCTTGTTCATCTTTGATAATCCCGTGGAGAGACGGGATTTTTTCGTTGACTTGACACCTATTCATCTATAATCAGTTAGGGACAATTGCAATCGAAAAAAGCAGCGATCCATCATTTCCATGATCTCATGAAAGCCATGATTCTCGCAGCCGGGCTTGGCACCAGGCTTCTGCCCCTGACCGCCTCAAGGCCCAAGGCACTCATGCCGGTGGTAAACAAACCCGTTATCGGACGGATAATTGAGTACCTCAGGCGATTTGGTATCACCCAGATCATCGTCAACGCCCATCACCACCATGAACAACTGATTGACTACCTGGACAGGGGGAGGCCCTTTGGACTGGAGATCGAGGTCAGGGTTGAGCCGGAAATCCTGGGAACGGGTGGCGGCATAAGAAACACGGAGGATTTCTGGGACAAGGCCCCCTTTCCTGTAATCAACGGGGATATCCTGACCAGCATTAACTTATACGAGGTGTACGAATCCCATGTAAGTTCGGGCGCCCTTGCAACCATGGTCCTTCATGACCGCGAACCCTTCAACCAGATAACGATCGACCACGACTGCCGTATCACTGATATCGCCCAAGGGAATATGCCCGGGAGGCTGGCTTTTACAGGGATACACTTTGTTCAGCCGAAATTCCTCCCAAATATCCCTAAGGGCGAATTCTCGGATATCATTGCCTGTTACCGAGAAGTGATTCGTTCAGGAGGGCCTATCAAGGCCTATGTCGCAAGAGGACATTACTGGTTTGATGTGGGGACCATTGAGGCCTATGTTGAAGCAAACAAAAAACTCTTGAAGGAGCCCTTTGCCATTGCCCATGACTGTAGCATCGGCCCCGGTGCGCGCCTTGAGCAATGGGCTGTCTTGGGCCGAGGGACCGCCCTCGAAAAAGATGTCCGAATAGGGCGTTCCATTCTCTGGGAACAGGTGTTGGTAAAGGAGGGGACAAGGATAATGGACAGCATCGTAACCAGTTCCAGGGTGGTGGACCGGGACCTCATGGGAGAAATATTTTAGTCTGCGAACCGCATCCGTTCTCAGACCTCCCGGGCAGCCCGGGGGAACGCCCGGGTCATAGGGTAAGGGAATGAGCTATGGTTTCGAAAAAGCTCAGCGTCGAACTTCTTTACGCCGTCAAGGCATTCCTCGAGGACTCGGGGTTTTTGGATCCTCCCCTTTCCATTCGGCCCCTCGCAGGTGATGGCTCAAGAAGGCTCTTTTACAGGGTCCACCTCCCTGACAACGACTTCAGCTGCGTTGTCATGCAGAATCCGCCCAATACCGACTTCTTGCGAAGAGAGAATAGTGCTTACTTGAGAATCGCGCAACACCTCCACACCAAGGGGTTACCCGTCCCGGACATCTACCGTTTTGATCTGGAGAAGGGGTGGTTCATCATGGAAGATGTGGGGGATATCAGCCTCCAATCCCTGGCCTCCACTGTTGAAGACCGGGTCCCCCTTTACAAGGAAGTGGTCCTGGCCCTTTTCCAGTTCCAAACCCGAGGCATCGTGGGTTTTGACCGGGCATGGACCTGCCAGACTGAGACCTATGACCGGACGGTCATGAGGATCCAGGAGGCCCACTATTTCAGGGATGCCTACCTCATCAACTATCTGGGCCTCAAAAGAGAATGGTCTTTCCTGGAGAGCCCTTTTGAGCGCCTGGCTGACCTGGCCTCGAAGGCAGGGTGCGACTTCCTCATGCACAGGGATTTTCAGTCTCGCAACATCCACCTCAGGCAGGGAAAACCTACAATCATTGACTGGCAAGGAGCTCGGGCCGGCCCCCTATCCTACGACCTGGCCTCTCTGCTTTTCGATCCCTACGTGGGATTGTCTCGCAATGAGAGGGATCACATCTACGAGTTTTACCTGGACGTGCTCTCTCAGAACCATTCCGATCGGATCAAAGACTTCGAGAAATACTTCCCCTACGTGGCCATCCAAAGAAACCTCCAGATCCTCGGGGCCTTTTCCCATCTCACCCTGGTGGAAAAGAAACCTCATTTCGAGGCTTACATTACCCCGGCCCTCAACTCTCTAAGAGAACTCCTCGCGGATGTGAAGGACGACAGGCTTTCTCCCCTGAGGGATCTCTTGGAATCCATCCCGGTCTGAGATGAGGACCTTTTGCCGGGGAAAGACCCTCTCCTCTCCGGCCGTGGAGCGGGAACATCGACTGTTCTCTGTCTCCCGGATCAAGACATGGGCAACAGGGTCGCAGGACGCCTTTGCGTTGGCCCTATTCTACGGCAGGTTTCAATAATAGGGGGAGCGCCTTTTCTTCTGCTTTCTCCCAAGTATGAGGCCGACAACCAATCCGCATAAGAGAACGCTGGCCCCGGCTATGAACCACTGGGTCCGCTGAGAACTTCTCAGCCTCTCGTACTCCTTATTGAGCGCTTCAAAATCCTTTTGGATTTTCTCCAGCCGGCCTTGAATCTCCTCGTAACTGCCCTTTAGCTCCAGATAACCGGCAGCACCCTTCTTCAGGGTCTCGTAATCTTTCTTCAGGTCTTTCAGGGCACTCGCGCTCGCCATCAACTGCCCTGAGCTCTCCCTTTCCCTCTGAATTGCTCGCTCTAAGTCGATTTCAAGGGCCTGTAGTTTCTTCTTCAGCTCTTCGTTTTCCTTGGACAAGGTGCTTGCCTTGAGTTCCCATGGGACCCGGGACGTCAGGTACCGGGT
>JAFDHO010000303.1 GCA_019308745.1 Deltaproteobacteria bacterium | reverse complement strand
GGAGGGGCCCTGCCACGGTAATAGATGCCATAGCTGAAGGAAAGAGGGCAGCCGTATCCATCGAAAGATTCCTTGAGGGTCTGGATCTCACCACAGGAAGGACGGCGGAGAGGGTCGCGCCGGTGGAGTATTCGGCATACATCAAGGCCCCTGAAGAACTGCTCCCACGCCAGGATATACCGTCCAGGCCCGTCAGGGAAAGGACACGAGACTTTGACGAGGTGGAGAAGGGATTCACCGAGGAAATGGCCAAGAGAGAGGCGAAAAGGTGCCTGAATTGCGGGTGTGTGCGTCAAAACGCCATCAGGGAATACATTGAGCACCCTGACCGCGTCAGGTTCCCCCTGAAGCGTATCGGGAACAGGGGAGAGAACAGGTGGGAACAGATATCATGGGAACAGGCCCTGGACGAAATTGCTGTCAAACTGGAGGCTTTGAAAGGGAGATACGGCCCCGAAACTCTGTTCCTGACCCATGGTACGGCACGGAGTACCTCCTGGACCGGCCCTCGCTTTATGAACCTCTTTGGATCTCCCAATACCGTTAGTCCCGGCACCATCTGTTATGGTCCTTCGGTGGGGGTTGCAGCCGCTATGGTCGGGTGGCCCATCATCTACAGGGGGGATGTGACTATCGAGGCCGACGAGGAAGGGCGATGGCTGACGAGATGCGCCCTCTTCTCGGGAATGGACCTCTCACAGGCCTATCCGCGGCTCTGGAAG
The DNA here is from genome assembly GCA_019308745.1 of Deltaproteobacteria bacterium. Classification (GTDB taxonomy): domain Bacteria; phylum Desulfobacterota; class DSM-4660; order Desulfatiglandales; family HGW-15; genus JAFDHO01. The sequence continues at coordinate 2,775 of JAFDHO010000303.1, read as the reverse complement.
ACCGCCCTCGACGCCAAGAAGCATGGGACAAAGATCATCGTCATAGACCCGAGGCGTACCAAGACTGCTGAAATAGCCGATATGTGGCTCCAGCTCAGGCCCGGAACAGACACGGCCCTCCTCATGGCCATGATCAATGTGATCATTGAGGAAGGACTTTATGACAAGACTTTTGTCGAAAGGTGGTGTCACGGTTTTGATCAGGTCCGCGAGCGGGCCCGGGAGTACGCACCCGAAAAGGCATCTGATATCACATGGGTCTCTCCGGAGCTTATCAGGGGAGCGGCCAGGATGTATTCCTTGAATACCCCGGGGACGAGTGTTCACGGCATGGGAGAGGAGCAACTGGAGAACAGTATAGAAGTCCTGCAGGCCCGACTGATCCTTGCGGGTATCTGCGGTAATATCGATGCCCCGGGGGGGGATTTTGTCCCCGGTGTCCCTGAAGGAGAAATGACGCCGGTCCATGCTCCGGGAATGGAGTTGGCGCACATGCTCCCGGCAGAGCAAAAGGCAAAGCAGATCGGGAGTGATCGGTTCAAGCTGCTGAGCCATCCAGGCAGGGAACTCATCTGGAGTTATAACAAGAATATGTGGAGCGGGCAGGCACAGCTGCGGGCCTTTGCCAATTGGCCCTATTTGATCGAAGCTATCATCACGGGCAAACCCTACCCTGTTCGGGCAGGTATTTCGGTCTTCAGCAACCCAATGGTCCAGATGGCCGACTCCAGGAGGGTATATCAGGCCTTGAAGGGCCTGGACCTCTACGTGGTGCACGAGATATGGCTGACTCCCAGTGCACAACTGGCAGACTATGTCCTTCCCTCGACCTGCTGGCTGGAGAGGCCGAACGCCGAGCCGTTCGGCGGAAGCGTGGAACTCATTGCAGGAGAAAGGGCATTGTCCGCCAAGGTACCGGGGGAGCATGACTACCGCACGGAGTGGGAGTTCTTCAGAGGGTTGGGTATCAGGCTGGGCCAGGAGGACCATTGGCAGCCGGAGACCCTGGAGGGGATATACGACGAGCGGTTCGCCCCCATCGGGATGAGCCTGCGCGAGTTCATGGAAAAAAGAGACGGTGTCTTTTTCCCCAAGAGGCAGTACAGGAAATACGAAAAGATGGGAGGGTTTGCAACGCCCTCCGGCAAACTCGAGCTCTATTCCAACATATTCGAAAAACTGGGCTATGACCCCTTGCCCAGGTTCGAAGAACCCAAGGAGAGCCCGTACAGCAGTCCTGAACTGGCCGGAGAATATCCCCTTATGCTCATTACCGGCGGGAGGGTTAGGCCCTATTACCACTCCGAACACCGGCAGATCCCGGCCATGCGGAGTATGAGGCCCGATCCCATCGTGCAGATTCACCCGGAGACGGCTCAAGAATACGGGATAGAAGACGGTGAATGGGCATGGATTGAATCCCCGAGGGGAAAGATAAGGATGAAGTGCCAGTACTTCGACGGGATCCATCCGAGGGTGGTCCATTGCGAACATGCCTGGTGGTATCCGGAACTACCTGGAGAGGAGCCGTGGCTGAGGGGTGTTTGGGAGTCCAATGTGAACGTGCTCACAGACAGCAGTCCTGACAGGTGCAACCCCAGGAGCGGAGGGTGGCCGCTGAAGACAGCCCTGTGCAAGGTCTACAGGGCAACACATTGTTACTCCGGCAAGTAGGTTAAGATCTTACATGAATGATTCCGGCAAAAGAGACTATGTCGCAATCCGCAAAAAGCCGTCATTCCGGACCAATCCCGCGGAGCGGGATGAGATCCGGAATCCAGCGGCGCCACCTGGTCCACGACTCAGGGACAGGCTGTCAGTCCACAATAAGGTCGACGACCTTACCTTCCTTGATATCAACTAGCCCCTCTTCGCAGATCCTGAGGTAGGGGATGGCAGCACCTGTCAGGGTCGTGAGGGTACGAAAAGGGTCTTTCAAGGCACAGCCGAATTCCTCCAGAACACGTCTCAGTTCAAGGACCTTCCTGTAGAGTTCGGGCAAGGCCAGATCGGTCATGAGACCGAATATGGGCAGAGGGATTTCAACAGGGATTTCCCCTCCCGCACAAAAGACAACCCCGCCCCGAAGAGAACGGACCCTGTTGACCGCCTTGGCCATGTCATGATCATCGGCCCCAACGACGACGACATCGGCAGTATCCCATACGCTGCTACTGGCAAGGGCGCCTCCCTTCAGTCGAAACCCTCTGACAAACCCGGTGAAGGACCTGCCCGGATCAAACCTCCTGTCTATGGCAGTGACCTTCAGGATGTCCCTGTCCTTGTCCGTGCGAAGCTCCCCATCTGTGACAGGGATCTCGACGATGAACTCTCTGGTCACGAGGTCCGTAATCAAGTCTATGACCCGTGCCTTCACCACGGAGGCCCTTCTCGGGGCACCTATAGTAAAATCAGCCGGCCCAAACTCCCTTGGGAGTCGTATGCTGTCAAGGCTCTTGGCGGAAAAGAAGTGCTTTCTGGGCTGAACCATGAGGTTGCCCTCCCTCGCCAGGATCTTGCCCATGCTTATGACGTACTCGGGTTCGATCTTCCTGGGGTCTGGGATGACGATAAGGTCCGCGTGTTTCCCCGGGGCAATGCCGCCCGTGATCCCTTCAAGCCGAAAGTATTCCGCAGGGTTGATGGTCACCGCCTGGATGGCCCTCACCGGGTCCAATCCGCAATCAATGGCCTCCTGGACCACGTCCTTCATATATCCCCGTTCCATCAAATCGCAGGCACTAATGCCATCGGTAACGAGGATGAGCCTTCTGA
>JAFDHO010000084.1:17318-34941 GCA_019308745.1 Deltaproteobacteria bacterium | reverse complement strand
AATCCATCATATTCCATATCCAAGCAAGAGAGTTCACACAGCCTGTAAAGGCAAGTTTATTTTACCGCACCATTGGAATAACAATATACCGCAAGGTTCCCATGAAACAGGAATCCCCCGTGGACTTCAGGGCATTCATCAAGGGACAGAAGGCCATACCCCCGGGCCTCGAATACTATTTTGTCCTCAAAGATGGTAAAGGAAGGGTCTTCACCTTCCCTGAATTGGACCCCAAGAAGCATCCCTACAGGCTCAAAATCCGTCTTGACGTTGAGCCCCCCCGGATAATCGAAACCATCCCGCCGGAAGGGGCCGCCATTGAAGACCTGCGACCGGCCATTCGAATAGCCTATGAAGACAAAGAATCCCAGGTGGACACGGAGTCCGTCCGTCTTCTCTTGGACGGCCGAGACGTCACGCAACTCTCGGAGGTGGATGAGAAAGGAATTACCTTCACACCCCCCATGGACCTCTCCCACGGAAAGCACACCGTTACGCTGGCAATGAGCGACATCTACGGCAACAGGATCAAGCCCCAGTCCTGGACCTTCTCTGTTCCCAGGTCACGGAAATGGGATTTGGAAAGGGGAGAAGCCCGGCTCCAGTGGGACGCAGAAATGAGGCACAAATTGGTGGACAAGGAAACCAACCAGCAACCTTCCTGGAACATCAACTCAAGCCTGACTGCGGACGGCTCGGCTGAGTGGAGGGATGTGAAGACATCCTTCAATGCAAACCTCTGGTACGTGGAGGAACAGGGGCCGGCCCCTGAGGGCGACAACTTCAACCTGAATCACTTCCTCTACCAACTGGAGAAAGGTCCCCACCAACTGGCCCTGGGAGACGTGACGGTTCAGGGAACCGAATTGGTGAGCCAGGCCATTTCCCGAAGAGGCGGCAGCGCATCCCTTGATTTGGAGGGCACAAAGGCTCAGGTCTTTGCCCTGCGGAGCAATTACATTACAGGATTCAATCACGGACTCGGCTTCAGTGATTCGGATCAAAGGATCCTGGGAGGGTCGATAGAAAGGAAGATCCTGGAAAAGGAAAAGCTTGCTCTCCGATTGACCTATCTCGACGGCACCAACAAGAACCCTGACAACTACAACAGCAGCACCCTTGAGGGTGGGACCGAGGGGAACATATTCAGCATCGCTGTGGCAAGTCAATTAATGGGCGAAAAGCTGATGGCGGAGGCGGAATACAGCTCCAGCCGCTTTGACAGCGATCTCTCGGACACCCTGGGGAAGGAGTCGGACAAGGCCTGGCTCATCAAGTTTTCCGGAAGGGAAAGCAGAGCCAACTGGGACGCAGGATACAAATACCTCGGGCCTGACTTCCGGAGCATCGCCAATCCTACCGGCAGCTTTGACAGGGAGGAGTTCCATGTTGGCGGGGGCATACGGCTCCCCTCCTCTTACATGAATATCCGTATCGTCCACAACCAGGACAACGTGGAGGAGGATCCCTTGATGCCCGTTATCAGGAACAGCACCGGGATGTTGACCTACAACCTGAATATCTCCGGGTGGCCTTCCATTTTTCTCACGGAGACCTTCAGCATCCAGGACAGCACCAAGGAGCCTGGTTCTTTCACCCCCATTGAAAGCAATACCAACACCTCGTCCATAGGTTTTGCCATTGCCAGGCAAAGGTGGAACTTTTCCCCCTCTTACACCTTCACCCGTTTCAACGACAGGACCGGGGCGGACGCTGATTCCAGGACCCACGTGGTCACCCTGGCTGGAGGCATAAGACCCTGGGACAGGGTGTCCATCAACCCCTCCTTTTCCTACACCAGCTTCCACACGAAATCCACCGGGGTCACCACCAAGACCTACCAGGGAACCCTCGGAAGCGTCCTGGGCCTTATGGATAACCGAATGAACATCAATTCCACCCTGTCTTATCTTGACACCAGGGCGGAGGACGGATCGAGCCATACGGGCACCTTCAACGGCATTGCACAGATCAACTGGCATGTGGAAGAGCATCTCTTCAAGACTGGGAGACAGACCCTGTCCATCAGGGGCCAATATACCAGGACAAGGGACCATGTCCTGAGTAATTCTCAGAGCGACTATGCAGTCTACGGGGTGATCAGCTTCGTGCTGCCCCTGAAGATATTGTGACCTGGAAATCGCTGGGTTCGGAAGGCGGAAGGATCCCCTGTTATCTTCCAAACTGGGAGAGGTCGAAATGGTTGGTTCTTCTAACAACGCGAGAAAAACTATCAGGAAGGCGACTCTCCTCCATCTTTTGCTCGCGGTTTTTGGCGCAACCCTCGTCGCCGGTCTTTTTTTGGCACCTGCTCCATCCCATGCCCAAATCACGCTCAGTGTGACACAGACCGCCCCTTTGACGGTCGAAGCTTCCTGGACCGTGGATGTGCCCACCTGTGGTCCGACACAATGTTTCGGGCTCCGGCTCTACTGGGGGGACTCCATGGTGCCTCAACCCGTCTCTCCAAGTTCGGGGAGCGCAACACACATCTATTCCTCGGCCGGCACCTACACCGTCCGCCTTGTCTGCCAGAGCGAAGACCCATCGCCCCCAGCTTTCTGTAGCCCGGAACAGACGATCACCGTGACAGGCGGAGGTGGTGGTACCGGAGCCTTCAGCGTGACCCCCTCCCCTCCATCGACCAACACAGTGCCGGGGCAGATCAATGTCGTTCCTATCGTGTACACCGCTTCCGCTGCGGGGGCCGGGTCCTACACCGTCACATCCACCCAGGGCCAAGTGGTCACCCAGGGAGGCAAGGTGCTGCATACCGTGAGCACCACAGTCTCGATCCAGATCATCAGCGGCAGCGGGACTGCTTCTGAAACCCTCAACCTCCCAGCACGCGTAATCACAAGGGCCTTGAACCTGGGGGAAAACCGCATCCTCTACCGCCGCACCTTCACCTTGGGGGGAAATTCCACCAACACGGAAGTGGCCCTCCAAATCGTGCCCCCCTCGGCCGGGCCCTTTTCCCTCGTCAAGATGACCCTCGGTTTTCTCAAGAAGAGGGGTGGCCTGTTCTCACAGTATGAGATGACCCTGCTTCCGGGCAGGGCCACGGTCCCCCGAAACTCCACAGACCTGAAGGCTGCGGCCAGGATCATCTATAACGGCTCAGGCCTTTTGAGGGGCCAGTGGAAGGTGGATGGCCAGGTGATCGGATATGTCACCCAGTATCTCTATCCCGGCATCCGGGAGATCACAATAGAAAGCCCCGATGTCCCCGGCCTCCCCACCTATGATACGGGACAACACAGCGTTGAACTCGAGATTATTGCACCCGCGCCTCCCTTTGACGAACCCATCATCTACTATTATGTCACGGGGATCGGGGAGCCGGGAGGACCTGGCCTTCCGAGCTTTGAGTCCATCAACCTGATCTCTCCGGAAGCCAATGCCCTGGTAACCCTGGCAAGGAGAGGTGGAACAGGCCCAGCCTTTCGCTGGGAAACTCTCAGCCCCGTCTCAACGTACCGCTTCGAGATCTTTGCTGCCCGGACTGCGGCCCAGAGGGGAACCTTGCCACCGGGAAGTGGCGGGAGCTCCGGGTCGCAGCAGCCCCTTGTCAGCGCGGACACGGACCAGGGTATTTATTACCTCTCTGAGCTGGACATGGACCGGCTGGAACCGGGAGTGGAATACCTCTGGCGCGTACGGGGATTTCAGGGAAACAACCTGGTGGCCCTGAGCGAGGAGAGGCCTGTCTCCTTCCAGGCGCCCCAGGCAGAGGGGAACGAGCCCTACTTCGAGTATCTCCAGCTCATTGAATCCCCGCCTGAAACCGGGTCTGCCCCCTGGAAACGATGGTTCGCCTTGGGTCCGAGGCGAGCCTTCGCGGCCCAGGTCCCCTTGGGGGAGACCTCCTCATCAGGGACGGGAACCGCCGGTATGGTTGAACTGGAAGTCTCTGAAGGCACAAACGTCCTCATCAGGGCGGCCCTGAGAAATCCCGGGCCGGAGGAGAAGCGCAACATCCGGGTGGAATTCCTCGTAGACGGGGAGGTGATCGACTTTTCCTTCATCCCCCTGCTCGCGCCCGGCCAGTTAATGATCGTGGAGACCACCTACGAGGTGCCAGATTCCTATTCCCACTGCGTCGAGGTGAAGGCCGGTGAAGTTTCGGGAGAAGAGGTCACCCTCTTTGCAGAGATCCAGGGCTATCTTGCCAATGAGCAAGGAGAGCAGGTGCAGACTCCCTCTGAGCCGCCTGACGAGGGTTACTGGATAGGGGCCTTCAATCTCAAGCCCACGAATATCACCAATCCGGATCCCGACAATTTTTCGGGCAGCGGGACTATTGAGATCCCCTTCATGAGCGAATACCCGGTCGAGTTCTCGGGGCTCAGGATAGACGAAGAGCAAAAGCGCGTCGTCCAAGGGGAGATCCTCCTCCCCCTGAACGCCCGGGAGATCGTCATAGGCCCCCTGCATGCCTATCTGGACTCTCTTCTTTTCACGCCTGAGGCTGCCACCTGCGAAGGGGTGGCTGAGGTGCCCCTGATCTTCTCCCCGGATCCCATTCGCCTGAGCCTCCAGGGGGTCACGGTGCTCCCAGAAGGACTTTCAGGGAAGCTCAACCTGGAGGGCCAGGCAAGCTTTTCCCTGACAGATCCCCTGGATTTCTCCATCATCCTGGAACCGGAGTCCTATATCCGCGTTTCCAGGAATCAGGTCGTAGGATCCTCTCTCAGCGGGGCCGTAACGGTGCCGGGACAGTTCCTTTCCTTCCTGGGCAGCGCCACGGGCATCCAGTTCAGTGGCCTTGCCATCACCCTGGATGGCGGCTTTTACGGCAATGCGACCCTTTCGGAAACAAAACTGGGTGGAACAGAGATAGGTGTATCAGGGAGCGTGGTCCTGGACTTCACAGGAGAGAGATCCCCACCGGGCCTCCCGGACGGTTTCAAGGGTCTGTACCTGGACAGCGGCAGGCTGTCCTTTCCTTCCCAGGTCTCCATCCCGGATCTCACAATAGGACGGTTCTACGTGGACGGCACGGGAGTGAACGGGCAGTTCACGGCATCCAACTTGGGGCTCGACATCGACGTGGGTGGGTTTTCCGGAGGGCTGGATAGCTTCAGCCTGGGCTTTGAACACAACGCGCTCCTGGAGAGCTTTTTGGAGGGCTCGATCCACGTCCCCTTCATCGAATCGGATTTCGATTTCAGGCTCATGATCACTTCGGGAGGTGTCGAAGAACTGGCCCTCACCCTCGCCAGGGACAAGAACATCACCCTGGAGGCCCTCTACCTGAGCCTCACCATTGCCAGGGGAAGCACGGTCGGCGTGGTGGACGGCAGGGGCCTCGCAGACCTGAACGGTTTTGTCAGCACCCTCCAGGGGGCCCCGGTGCCCATCGGCAGGACCGACTTCCAGCATCTCCTGATAGACTCCCTGGGCAACGTGGACCTGAGCGGAGGCTGGATCCCCTTGGGCAATATCGACACCGATTTCAACGGCTTTGGGTTCACCCTGACCAGTATGGGCCTCGGGAAACAGGACGAGCGGTATTTCTTTGGCCTGGAGGGTGGCCTCTCCATCTGTCCTGAGACCTTCTCCCTGGAGGCGGACGCCCGCATAAAGCTCATGGCCAAAAAGGTTGGGGCAGGCCTCGTCTACGATGGGGTGCAAACGGACAAGATCCGGGTGGATCTGGAGGTGCCCAAGGCCTTCAGTTTTGCAGGAGAGGTCCAGTGGTACGAAAACGATCCCCAATTCGGCCAGGGCTTCATGGGAGATATGAGACTGAGCGTGCTGGATGCCCTGAGCGCCGAGGCCACCCTCAGGGTCGGGAAGCAATCCTCCATCCACTATTGGTATATCGATGCAGCGGTTACACCGGGGGCCACAGGCATCCCCCTGGTGCCCCTCCCCCTCTCCATATACGGGTTCAAGGGCGGGGCCTACTACAACATGAGGGCCGAATTGGACCAAGCGACAAACCAGGTCAACTACTCGGTCCAGGAAGGGGGCTTCGGACTGACAGCCTTGATGACCCTGGGGACCAGCTACGACGAGGGGTACACCTGGCACGGAGACCTGGGCCTTGAGATCGTCTCCGAAAACGGCGTCACCATCACCCTGGGAGGGCAGAGCTGGATCCTCTGCAATTTGTCCGAGAGGCCCAGTAACAGGCAGGCGATCTCGGAGCTTGAGATCACCACCGAGCCCTTTGTGTTCAGCGGCCGGCTCGGTATAGAACGCCTCGACCTGGTCAGCTCCATCTCCCTTCTCAAGATAGAAAACGGCGAGATCGATATGAAAATCGCTGCGAACGACTGGCATTTCTACGTGGGCACCAAGCAGGAGCCCGTCCAGGTCAGGGTCCTGCCCACCTTTATCAACCTGGGCGCCTCGGGGTATTTCGGCATCGACCCCAGCGGGCTGCGCGCCGGCGCCCGCATGGAGGTGGATACGGGCCGGGTCTGGGTCTTCATATTCTACGGCCGGGTCTGGGGAGGCTTCCAGGGCGATTTCGAGGTGGGATTCAGGCCAGCCCTGGTCTATGCAGAATTCTCCGTCTGGATCGGCCTGGAGGCTGGAGTCGGGATTCCCGACCTTGGATCCTTCGAGATATTCAAGGCAACGGCAGAACTCAATGCCGGCGTGAGGACACCGGATCCAACGCGCATCTGGGCGAGAGGGCAATTGTATTACTCCATCCTGGGGGGACTCTACTCCGGCACCTGGTCCATGACCTTTACCTGGGGAGATCCCTTGCCTCCGGAGATACAACCCAGGCCATGGCCCTGCTTTGAGAGCATAGAGCCTTCCGAAGGAGCGGTTCTCACCCGGTTGGACACCGCCATAAAGGTAGAAATGACGACAGCGGTGGACAGGTACGTGATCGAGGAAGACAGCGATGGCAACAAGTACGACGCCATCGTCAACCTCCGGCCGCAGGAGTTCAGCTTCGTGGACGACGAGGGCAATGAAGTGCCCTACCACATCGAGTGGAACAGCAGCACCATGAGAACGGCCTTCTATGTGGTGCCCGACCAGTTCCTGGCCCCCAACACCACCTATAACTTCACTGCCCGGGCCAGGGCCAGGGGGAGCCTCATCCTCAACGGCCTGCAAGAGGACACCATCAGCACGAGCTTCACCACGGGCCCGCTTCCCCCGGTGAGCGAGATGGTCCAGGAGACCTATCCCTTTGACGGGCAGAGATACTTTTACAGGGAACACTCTATCAAGGTGAAATTCAAAAAGGACATCACCAGAGTCTTTGAAGGATACCAATTGGTGGGCGCGCTCACCAGGGAGGACGGGACAGAGGTGGAAGGCAGCCTGTCCATGTCCGAGGAAAATGATGTCGCCGTCTTTGACCCTGGAGCAACCCTGGATCCAAATACGCGGTACCTGTTCAAGCTCTACAAACTGCCAGAGTCCGGTTCCGAATCCGGGCAGGCAGGGGGCACCCAGGGCGGATCCGGGGGTGGCACTGGAGGCATCATCGGGGGGCCGGAAGCCGAGGGCCTGTCCCCGGTGGGTACACGGGACCTTGAAATGGAGCCCCTGCTCGAACTTCAATTCGAGACAGGGCAGTACGGGACCTTTGTGGAGATGCTCAATGCCTCTCCCTTGGATCTCCACTTCTATCGAAACCCGGGCGATTTTACCACCTACTATCTCGACATCCAGAACACCGCGGAGCCCGTATACTGGAAAGACATCCTCGTCGATCGGAACCCCGAAACCCTCTTCGCGAATGCGGCCGCCAACGAAATCGGTGAATGCGTTCAGGGGTTTAGGGTAGAGGAGTACTGCAGGCGCGCCCAGGGCCCGGTTTCACCGGGAGGGGGCACGGGTCCCAGTGATGAGGGCCTCATGCCCGAGACCCCCACGGACCAGGAAGGATACAAACAGGACATGCCCGGGGGATCAGGCCCTGCGCTTCCAGACACGGATGTAGACCAAGGAGGCCAGGGATCGGCTGCCGGAGGCGGGACTGGGGGCTCCACAGTCGGCGACGAGTTGTGCTACGGGATATATGAAATCGGCGACGTGACCACCCGCCACATAACGCGGGACGCGGAGATCACCGTTGCCTTGAGCCCCCTGCCGAGGAGGGCCACATCGGGGATAGAGATTCCTGTCCACTTGGAATTCCAGGATTTCAGGGTGGATCCTCGCAGCTACGACTGTGACTGTGAGATCCGATATTGGAGCCGCCTGGCGGATCCCACCAGCGAGTGTGTCGAACTCCTTTACGATGCCATCCTCTCCCGGAAGGGTCTTCGTATCTCGCTGCAGCACAAGGAGGAATCCGAAGGGCGCAGGGTGTCGACTAGTTTCCCCAGCTATCCGAACGAAATGGAATCAGGCGCCACGCTGCTCTCAGGCACACAACCCCCAGGAGGTGGCGCCGGGCAGACGCCGCAGCCAGGGGATGAGGACGAAATGGACATCGTTGGACCCTCAGGCGAACTGCCCAAGGGGGACGAAGGGGGCCCTGCTGAAATAACGCCTTAGCCCTAGATCCAAGCGAGGAACTGTGATGGGAGAAAGATTCTGGAAAGCCTATTGGAAGACAACAATCTCTATCCTCTTACTGCTTCTGGCCGGAACCGCTTGGGGCCAGGCCACCCGTCCCGGACTGATCGCCGTGGGCGATGAAGAGGCCATCATCCTCCGGTGGGTCTGGCCCCGGGGCACGATCTCGCCTCCCAGGTACTGGATCTACCGACAGACTTTGGGGATCTCCCAGTGGACCCTCATCACCCCAGAACCCATAACCAGGACCCAAGACAGGGAGCTGGCGCGAAAGGTGCTTGGGGATGAGGCCTACAGGAAGTACGAACCCATCCTCTTTCCTGAGCTCCCGGACAAAGAAAAGGAGCCCGAAAAGTACAGAGCCATGCGCGCGCGAATGGGCCAACTCTGGGGGATCACCATGCTGAGTGCCGACCTTTATCCTGAACTCGCAGATCTCCTGGGTGTCCGTTACGTGGACAGAGGTGTTGAAAGGGGCAAGACCTACATCTACCGTCTTTCAGTCCTGGAGAATGGGGTCGAGAAGGTCGTTGGCATCTCCCTCCCCGTCAAAACCCAAAAGCCCAACATACGCCCCCCCGAGGCCTTCGAGGGCAAGGCAGGCGACGGGCAGGTCCTTCTCAGATGGAGGGTGGAAAAGAGGTTCTCAGGCTACGACGTGTTCAGGAAAGAGGGACCCGGCTCAGAACTGGTGAAGGTCAACACCGCCCCCATCGTGGTCTTGGAGAGCCTCACCAAGGATGGTGTGGTCAGGCCACCGGATTGGCTCTACGTGGACAGGGGACTCCAAAACGACAGGACCTACTCTTACATTGTCAAGGGCCGGGACCCCTATGGCCGGCTGAGCCTTCCCTCGGAGTCCATCGAGTTGACCCCGAGGGACCTCACCCCTCCTTCACCGCCTGCCAGATTGACGGCAAAGGTGCAGGATGACGATTCCGTGATCCTTTCCTGGCAGAAGAGTCCCGATCCCGACCTGGCGGGATACAACGTCTACCGGAGCCTCAGCTACAAAATGGGCTTTGAAAAGATAGCCGCGGGAATCTCCCCCGACACCCTCACCTATCGGGACAGGGGACTTGAACCTCGACGTTCCTATTGGTACAGGGTGACGGCCTATGACAGGTCTGGGAACGAGAGCGGCCCCTCCTACACCGCGCCGGCAAACCTGGTGGATCGGACCCCTCCAAAGGCGCCAAGCGGACTGAAAGGGACGGCAGAACCAGGAAAAACAATTCTCTCCTGGACCCCAAACAACGAAGAAGACCTGGCCGGATACCGGGTCTACAGGTCCATGGACAGGGACTCGGAAAACTACAAGCTCCTGAACCAGGAGCCCACACCCCGGGCTACCTTTACCAACCAGCTACCGAAAACCGCGACCGACAACCCCTTCTATTACAGGGTCACCGCTGTGGACACCTCAGGGAACGAGAGCGGGTTTTCCAACACCCTGGAACTCCAGCTCCCGGACGTCACTCCTCCCAGGGCCCCGGTATTCGAGACTTACAGGGTGAAGGAAGGCACCATTGCACTTGTCTGGTACCCCAACACCGAGGAAGACCTGGCAGGTTACGATATCTATCGCTCGAAGGCAGGCAAGGAACCGGTCACCTGGACAAGGCTCAACACAAAAACCCTTTCCCCGAAAAACAGTTCCTTTGAGGACCGCAGTGTGGAGGCGGGAGTCAAGTACGCCTACAGGCTCCGTGCTGTGGACAAAAGAGGGAACGCATCTTCCCTGTCCACTCCCCTCGTTGCTTCAACCTATGACAAAACCCCTCCTCCTGCCCCTGCTAGATTGAGGGCAAGAGCCCTGGCAGAGGAAAAGGCGGTATTGCTCACCTGGCAGATGCCGAAATCGGACGACATAAAGGGCGTCCTGGTGTATCGAGCCCTAAAGGAGGCTGGGCCCTACTATCCCGTAAGCCCTGTCACGAGAGACTCCAGCTTCCGGGACACCAAGGTCAGGTCAGGAAGGACATACTTTTACAGGATCGCCGCCGTGGATCGCTCCAACAACCGCTCACCCATGAGCAAACCCGCGAAGATCCGCCTCGAGTGAAAGAATACCCCCAGAACCACTTGACAGGGAAATTGCTCGGAAGAGAACACCAGATCCCCTCCACTCCGACCAGCCCCAATCTCAAAATCTCGCTATAGTAACAGTAATCCGGTTGCCTCCCTAAGGCCAAGTGATTCGATTGACTCAACCTACGAGGGATTGCCCTTGTTGAAATGCAAATGGAAGAATGTCCGTCTGATTCCTTGACTTATGTCCTCCCGGGGTATAAACACCCTGGCAGAAAGAATTTCTCAACAGGATCCGCTGGCATACCTGATGATGGATTGGGAAAAGAGAATATGCGTGGGGTTACTGGCCTCAGGGGTATTTGCCCTCTTTACCTTCGTCGGTCTCCTTGCCGCTCTGCTCGTCGAAATCTTTGGGGCCGTCCTGGTCTGGTTCAGACATGAACACTGGCTGGCCGTTATCATGGGCGCACTTTTCGCCGGATTCTTCAGTGCAACCCAACCCGTTTCCTTCTCGATGACCGTATCTGTTTCTGGCAGGCTCCGTGGCACCGCCATGGGTATTCATGGCGCTTCGAACCATATGGGAAGGTCCCTCGGCTCAATGCTCGGAGGCATTATCCTGGCCTTTCTTGACTACCAAGACATCGGCTCTGCCTGCCTGATCTTGAGCCTGATTGCCTGTGCCCTGTTTATCCATATTCATTCTACTTCTCAATTAGACTTCGATAACGATGATGAAACTGGCTAAACCCCAGCCTTTTCCTCCCCCAGAGAGAGAATTATGGAAAGAAGGATAAGTCTGAAGGTGTTTACGAATATAGCAGCACTTGTTAATACTCAGGGTGGCTATGGCCAAAGGAAAAGACGTAGTATGGATAATTGATAGTAAGCAATGGCCCCGGGCATGCCTTCGGGCTGAATTGATGGAACGGGGCTTTGAGGCCATAGGTTTTACAACCCTGGCCCAGGCCATTGCCGCCTACCACCTCCGCATCTACGAAAAGCCTCGCCTCATTATCCTGGACCTCTTTGAACTCGACGGAGAAGACGAGGAAATAGTACTACTCTCCCGCTTGGGAATTCCCGTAATGCTCCTTGGCGGCGCTGTACAGCTGAACCGGGAAGCTGTCAGAAGGATCTCCTGGGCCCACGTGATAAGACGCCCTTACACCATCGGCAACATAGCAGACAAGGTTGAGCAACTCCTGAAATGAAGGGAATGCCTCGACACTCTTCGCCTTCAACAGGATGCACTGGCACACTGCGGGATGCGCCTTTCATATTGCTGCTCCCGTCCGCCTGGTGGTACCTGGCATCAATTCCCTCCCTTGCCAAGGACATGGTCTTGGGCGGATCTCCGGAAATACCTACCTTTGCTCATGCCTTTCTGTGGCTTACCCCAATGATTATCCTTGGCGGACTTTTCCTGGCGGTCAGACTTCCCCGCCTTGTCCAGCAGTCGATGGCAGTTCTGCTCCTTGTAATCGCCTTCTTGTACGTGGGATCCTTCTGGTTTTCACGATATCCTGGGACAGATGGGAAAGGAGAAGGGCTTCATGCCCCCCTTTCCGGGTAATGAGAGGGAAGCAACAGCCCTGACTGAATACCTGTACGAAGAATTGAGAAGCAGGGAAAAGTAACCTCTGTTTTGTTCTGAAAGGCTGGTCCTCTAGGCCGGGGGATTTATTCAGCCTTTCTAAATCCACCTTCTGAAAAGCAATGCCACCAGCGCTATCACGCACATTCCAACCGCGATTCCGGTAAACACGGGATCGAGATCATACCTGTCTAAGAGCCTTCCGATAATGGGGGTCACGACTCCGGACGTCTCCATACTCATGAAGAAATAGACACCAAGGACGGTGGTGCGCCTCCCCACCGGAACCACGTCGGCAATGAGGGATTCGGTTGTCGGCATCCTTGAGCTGATGGTCAGACCGTAGAAGAACAGTGACAGGATGAGGGGAATCCACGGTGGTGATTTTGTGATCGCGAACAGGAGTGGTCCCGACAGGGCGAGAGAGAAAAGGATCAACTCCTTGCGTCCAAGCCGATCCGAGAGGGCACCTCCTATGGGGGATCCGATGATTCCGGCGCCTGCGATGAGACTGACCACTATCCCGGCCCATTTCGGTGAGATGCCGTGGTGATCCACCATGTAGAGGGGAAGATAGGAGTTAATACTGGCAAACACGACATTCATCGTGATGGTGATACAGACCAGGACGCCTATTGCACGAATGATCTCGAACCAGGTAATCTGAGACTTTTCGCCCTCTTGGAAGGCATCACTGCCGCCCTTCAAATCTTCTTGTCCCCTGACAGGGCCAGGGAAGTCGGCGGGTTCCGTGGTCGTAAACCAGATCACGGCCCCGGCCACAAGGGCAGGGAGGGCAAGGATAAAGAAGGAGGGGCGCCAGGACTCAAATACCGACGCTATACCAAGGGCCATGGCAGGGGTGAGCAGGAAGCTGGCACTTCCCCCGGTAACGTGCATGCCCAAGGCCCTTCCCCTTTTATCACCGGGGATGCTCTGGGAGATGAAGGACGAGGCTGGTGCATGATAAGTCCCTCCCAGCAATCCCATGAGAACAAAGAAGGGAACCATCTGCCAAAAGGCCCGGGTGAAACTGACCAAGATGCCGGCGATCGATACCCCTACGAGGCCCAGTATGATGATCAAGCGCCGGCTGAACCGATCTGCCAAAATGGCCATTGGCACCTGCCCTATACCATATGCCAAACTAAAGGACGATACCAAAATACCCGACTGGAAATAATTGAGCCCGAAGCTTTCCCTGAGCAAGGGAAGTAAGGGGACCAGCACACCCGTGGCTACATGATGGCTAAAGTGGGAGAACATGAATTTTGGAATGAGTCTCTTTGTTTGTGCCCCTTCCATTCCTTTTATTTACACCCTCGTTTAGGTTTCTCCCGAACCACAAGCTCTTTCTATTGCAGGCTCGCTCTCTAAGGTCCTGGTTGGCGATTCGAGGACAAGGCCATTTAACACAGCCCCCGATGGATGTCAACGTCATTAAAGGGCCTTCTGGTGGCACAGACAAACTTCTACCGGAAAACCCGCTCAGGACTTCTCGAAGGGTCCTGTGGGCAGAAGAAAGCTCGAGAGCTGGGGTCCTATTGGAGGAGGTTCTTCAGTGCGTCACCCACCTCTGGAAAGTTAAAGGAAAATCCTGACTGGATCAGTTTTCTTGGAATGACCTTTTGTCCTTTGACAAGAATGGACCCAAATTCCCCGTAAACGAGTCTCATGACAAATGCAGGGACCGCAGGCATGAAGGTGGGTCTGTTCAATGCTCTGCCCAAGGCCTTTGTAAAATCCCTGTTTCGGATCGGATTTGGCGAAGTGCAATTGACTGGCCCCCTTATGTCTCCCCTTTCCACGAGGGCCAGGAATACCTCAGCCAGATCCTGCTCGTGGATCCAGGAGAACCACTGTGTACCCGAGCCCAGGGGGGATCCCAGGCCCCACTTGAACAGGGGCAACATCTGTTTGAGTGCTCCTCCGTGTCTCCCCAGGACGATCCCGAAGCGGAGGACCGCCACCCTTACACCGTAGCGCTCCGCTTCCATGGCAGCTGACTCCCATTCCCGCGCTACGGAAGCCAAAAAGTCCTCTCCCGAAGGGCTTTCCTCGTCCAATTCCTCATCTCCATGAAACCCGTAATACCCGACCGCGGAGGCGCTCAGGAGAAGGGTCTCTTGCCCTGCCCTGGCCTTTAAGGCCTCCACAAGGTTTCTTGTCCCGTCGATCCTGCTTTGCCTGATCTCTTTCTTGGCCGGGTCGGTCCATCTCCTGAAAATAGAGGCCCCTGCCAGATTGATGATGACGTCATGCCCGGGGACCTTTTCCTGCCAGGGTCCTTGAATCGTCGGATCGCCTTCCAGGTATGATGCCCCGGCCGGAAGCGGGGCCTTTCCCTCAAGGCGACGCGTCAGCAGGGTTACCTCCGCTCCACCTTCGGTGAAGCCTCTCGTCAAAGTCCTTCCAACGAACCCTGTGCCTCCTGTCATGAAAACCTTCATTTTGACCTCCATTAATGGCAAAATAGTTTAAGAGCATCGACTACAGTTTTTGCAAGAATCCCATAGCCGCAAGAGAGGCCCCTGGGAAACCAATCTCACCGGCATTCACCCCCCGGTCCCTAATCATTGCTTCAAGGATATTGCTTTCATGCGATGAATCGCAAGCTGGAGCTTGCTCCTACAGGGATGCAATGGATCATCGCCCTTCGGCCCGGGGGTCCCGGCCTTGAGCGACCTCAATAGGGGCATCGCCCAATCTTTCGAGAACTGATTCCCCTTGTATCTCTTTTCTTATCCCCAACCTTGTGAGGGCAAAGTCATAGCGTACTGGGTCTTCAGGACAAATCCTTCGAAAGGCATCGGTGATCTCCAGGGCGGCAAGCATGCCGGCCTGTTTTCGGCTGGTCAGCCCGAGGCGTCTCCCGATCCTGTACATATGGGTGTCCAGGGGTATGATTAGCATGGATGCCGGAACCCTATCCCAGCCGCCTGGATCCACCTGGTCCTTCCTTACCATCCATCGCATGAAGAGGTTCAACCTCTTGCAGGCACTTCCTTTGTCAGGGGAAGGCAAAAGGCTGTTTCTTGACAGGCGGCCTGCCTCCTTAATCTTCATCACAAACCTCGACAGGGCATGAAGAACAGTATGATCGTCGATCTCCTTCAGGCCCTCCAGGAAGCACTCCTGGAGTGACCCGTACCGCTCGAGAACGAGCTTGACGCCATAGAGCATTGAAGCCATCTCTTCACCTGTCGTAAACCTGTGTCTGAAGGCCTTGTAAGTTTCGCCCAGTCCCGCAGGGGTGCTATTCATGAGGAATTCAAAGGGAGATTTTCCCATTGGCCCGAGGATAGCTGAAACGCTCCTCATGATCTGGGCCACCCTCCCATAGGCCAAAGAAGACGCCACCATGCCGGCAATCTCACGATCCCTGATATGGTCGTACTCATAGAGAAACAACAGAGGATCAGGGTCTACGAAGCACCGGTGGTGGTAGATGGATCGGATCTCTTCAAGTTCTCCCCTGTTGATCAGGGGCCTTCGCTGGGGCCTCATCGTACCTCTTGGCCTGAATCTTCCAGATAGAAACGCCACTTGCAATACATGTCCTGTGGATGGGGGTCCGGCGGGGCAAAGAGGCACTCCACGCGAATCCTCGGATCGATAACCCGGGCCATATCTTCGAACTCACCCCTGTGCATCTCCTTGCAAACGAACTCGTCCAGGCCTCTCCGCTTCCGTGCCTCTTGTGCGGGGGTGGTGGTCCAGTTTAACTGTAAGCTTTCTCAGCACCCTTGAAATTCAATAATTCACCCATGCTCCAGACATGATCCGTGAGATTTGCAGCCATAAATGGAGTCGTGGGCTGTCCATAGCGTTTTGTTAAAGTCTTGTGAGGCCTACAGAGATGGCAGTAGGCCAGAGTCAAGGCAAGTTGGCGTTCATGGTTTATTTTGCTCTTTGAAAAACAGAAGGTCTTGCGCACACACCGAGAATCCATGTGGCGGATGGTTCCATTATTTCGTTCCACATAAGCGGTATTGATCTTCTCACTGACCAAAGACTTCGCCAAAATGCATTGGATCTTTTTGGTATCCCCAAAAACTACTTTCCGGCTCACTTTGACGACTCGGTACTTTTTGTATTGTTTGACTACTTGAACGTAATTCAATTCCTTCGGGGGGAGTAGCCGTGGATTAGGAGGTCTACCGGGACCTGGTTTACGGGTCGGATAGAGCAATCTTCCATAAACTTGAAGGAGCGCTTTGCTATACTGATCCAACTGGTCAGAAGAAAATAGATCTGGTATACGTTTCGTTACACGTTTTACATCTTCTATCAGCGATATGGCGTAAGGAAGTGTCCGTTTGCCAATGTTGTACGCAAGGGTGATTTTATTGATGGCATCAAAGGCGATCCATATCCAGGCGTCACCAAGTATCTTGTGCAGTTTTTCAACAGGATCAAGGTTTTTCTCTTTCTTCCCGATGAAAGACCACATTTCATCCAGTTGGCATTCTGTAACTTCCAGGTTCTTAAGGAGACAGCGGTTTATTTTCCTGGCATGGTCACCGGCTTTAGCCAGAACGAGGAGAACTGTCTTTTTATCTACGTTCTGGATGCGAGCCGTGGCAGCTATGCCCACTCCTTCGGCAAGGGATCTGACGATAGTCTCGAAGGCGTCTTCAGAGAGGTGACAACGATGAAAAGCAGTACTATGCCGGGGAGAAGTCCTCGCCCTATTTGACAATAAAGAGCAGAGTGCATTCTCAGGATCTATGAACAACCCGGCTACACCATGAGATTTCATTGTGCTTACAATTTGCTCATCCATGGTGCAACGCCGGTCCATGGACGCCCTTCGGGCCTTTTCGTAAAGAAACTGTGCCATATCGTTATCTTCAATGAAGTGCTTGTGTCTGCATTCTTTAGGATCAACCCTTACAGTTAACTGCAGCGGCCCCCTTTTTTTGATAATCCAAGGTTCTCTACGATTCTTTCCACGGTTCGGCGTGAGCAATCCACCTTGTAAAGACTTTGAATCTCTTGACGAAGTTTTTCCCCTGAGAGCCCGGCTTCTTCGATTTTTCGGTGAGCGATGAAGTTGACGATCTCTTGGTTCAGTGCAATGATGGGGCGTCGTCCCATGGTGGACCCCAACAAAGCTACATATCCTCGTGCCATAAAAGCTCGTTCCAGTTTATAAAAGTACTCTCGCGAGAATCCGAATAATTTACATGCTTCTGTAACTGGCATCTTTTCAACCCTGGCGGAACGAATCATCTCGTATCGGACCTGTGGCAAATCGAACGGATCAAAAAAATCAAGGGCTTCAAAGAGTGGGTGAGAAACACGTTCTGGTTTTGCATTTAACAAACCTTCTTTTTCTAAAAAGATTCTTTTTGATTCTTTCATGATATCTTCCTAGTAGAAAGAGGTGGATATCGATCACCAGGAGAGATATCATGCATAAGACTAAATGTCAACTACTTTTGACGTTTTCTATGCCCAATATTACAGAAAAACGGCAAACTAGGG
>JAFDHO010000084.1:0-17291 GCA_019308745.1 Deltaproteobacteria bacterium | reverse complement strand
ATAACGCGGGTCATCGTTTCTTTATGATATAACATGCTGTTATTACGAAGATTTACCATTATTAACGGAAAAAACGTCCTTAAAAAAAGTAAACAGTTAATCTCAACTACGACCAAATATCTCATGCACTTCAGAAAACCTTCAAGCCCCTTTTCCTGGATGCGAAATCGAGTGAGGAGGTCTTCGGTCGCCATGCTACTCACCCTGCCCCAGACCTGTTCGTTTATCCTCTCGGCTGTCTCTTGACCAAACCTTTCGCCCACATAGATGAACCAAAACGCATCCACCACCCTGTAGTGCCATAGCAGGAATTAGCAGGAATTCTATGTATTCCCTGAGCCTCGGGGCATCCATATCTTCAAAAACGTCCAGATTCAATATTATGGACCTCCTCTTAGATTAATCCAACGGGGCTTGCCTCTGCCCCGTGTCTTGCAGCGCTTCTCAAATCCAGGGACTTCCCGTTACCAGGCTGCCTTCTTCCGTGCTTTGAACCGAGATCAGCATCGCGTCACATCTCACCAGCTTGTTGTCCAAACCACAACAGTGATGGTGGTTAGTTCCTTGATAGTCCCTGTTCGGGCGTATAGCAAACAAAGGAATTTGGGCAACAGCCTGTCACAGGGAGACCCCCTGCCGGAGCCTAGTTGATCAATCCCCGGGAGAGGATCGTCAACGCCTCTTGTCTATGGGCACATAGTCCCGCTTCCCATTTCCTACGTAGATCTGTCTTGGCCGCTGAAGTCTCCAAGCCGGATCATCCATGCTCTCCTTCCACTGGCTTATCCACCCTGGTAGACGTCCGATTGCAAACATGACCGTAAACATGTTCAAAGGAATTCCCAGTGCCCGCAGGACGATTCCGGTGTAGAAATCAACGTTGGGGTACAAGTCGTGATCTTTGAAATAGGAATCCTTCAATGCCACCTCTTCCAGTTTCCTCGCAATATCAAGGAGGGGATCGGAGATCTTCATCTTCTTCAGCAACCTGTCACAGACCTTCTTCATGATCTTGGCCCTGGGATCGTAGGTCTTGTATACCCTGTGTCCAAAACCCATGAGCCTGAAAGGGTCCTTCTTGTCCTTTGCCCTTTCTATGAAAGGGGTCACGTCACCCCCGTTTTCCTCTATCACCATGAGCATCTCTATGACTGCCTGGTTTGCCCCTCCATGAAGCGGGCCCCACAGGGCACAGATGCCTGCCGATATGGCAGCATACAAATTCACCCTCGCACTCCCTACCAAGCGGACGGCCGCAGTGGAACAATTCTGTTCGTGGTCTGCGTGGAGTATCCAGAAGACATTCAAGGCATCGACATACTCCTCCTCGATCCTGTAAGGCCTCACCGGCGAATCGAACATCATATTCAAGAAATTTGCCGCATAGGTGAGGTCGTGCCTCGGGTAAACCACCTTGTGACCCCTGGAGATCTTGTAGGACATGGCCGCCATGGTCCTGACTTTGGAAAGCAGCCTTGTGACCGTCACGTTGATCTCCTCCTCTTCGCTGATCTCCGGTATTTCGGGATAGAAGGCACGAAGGGCGTTCACCATGGAAGAAAGGATGCCCATGGGATGGGCTCCCCTCGGGAAATTCTCGAAGAACTGTCTCATGTCCTCGTGAACGAGGGAATGGTCGTTCAGGAGCACGGAGAAATTGTTCAGTTGTTTTCTCGTGGGAAGCTCTCCGTTTATCAAAAGATATGCCGTCTCGACGAAGGTGGAACGTTCTGCGAGTTGCTCAATGGGTATGCCCCTGTATCTCAGTATGCCCTTTTCGCCGTCCATGTAGGTTATGCTGCTCTTGCAGCTACCCGTGTTGGCGAAGCCCACATCCAGGGTTATCAATCCTGATTGGCTCCTGAGGCTGGAGATATCAATGGCCTTCTCCCCCTCAGTGCCCGTCACGAGGGGGAGTTCATAGGTCTTCCCGTCAACGATCAGTCTGGTCTTCCTGCTCATTTCCAACCTAATCCTCTCAATGCATTGGTACTCCCCGGGAATAGGCCCCTTCTCGCAGGGGATCATTCCGAACATGCCGGAGACCCTGTCAAGGGATTCCCTGGCCCTTGTTGGGTCTTCTCTTTCGTCAGCCCTGCATTCCCTGAGGATGCCCCGGGCGCCCCTACAAGAGGCCCAGGGCTTCCTTTATCTCATCCTCCTTGTAACCCACTATCACCTTTTCACCAATGATAATGGTGGGGAAGGAACAACGGGGATTGAACTTCTTGACATCCCCCAAAATGGCCCGCCCCTCATCACCCTGAAGGAGGTCCACGTCCGTGAAGTCATACTTGACCCCGCATTCTCCCAACAACCTCTTTGTAGCCCTGCAATGGCTGCACGTGCTCAGGCTATAGATCTTCACGTTTTCCTCCATGCCTCCTCCTTTCACCTTCAACCTCCGAACGGATTTAAGCTCATGATCCTTCTTTAGAGTTCGTATGGGACGGGGGCCCTCAGTGAGATCCCCTCCAGGTCCAGATACACGTCATAGGCGAGGATCTCAACGCCCCTGAAAAGGGCCTTCCTCAACTCCTGCCCGTAGGACTCATCAATATGGTCAGCTGGCCGGAATTTCTTAGCATCCATACGCTGTACGAGGTAGAACATCACGGAACGATGCCCCTTCTTGACCTGCCTCTGGAGTTCAACCAGATGCCTGAGCCCCCTGCTCGTGACCGCATCCGGAAAATAGGCGACTCCATTCTCCACCAGGGTGCAGTTCTTCACTTCTACGAAGCACTTTTCCTCCCCATTTTCCAGAAGGATGTCTATCCGTGAGTTTTTCCCGTATTTCACCTCGGTGCAAAGATCTTCAAACCCTTCCAACTCCTTGATTTTCCCATCCCCTATGGCCCTCTTAACCAGATAATTGGGGACCGTCGTGTTGACTCCTACCAGGGACCCGGGCATTTGAATGATCTCCCAGGTATATTTCAACTTCCTGTTGTCCCTGTTGTGCCGGGAGAGATAGACCGTCCGGCCGGGCTCTGAACACCCCAGCATGCTCCCGGTGTTGGGGCACAGGGCGGTCACCGCGTGACCGTTTCTGAGTCTTACGTCTGCCTTGAATCGCTGGTACCGTTTGATGAGCTTCCCGGGTAACAGAGGTGGCCATCTAAGCACGTAATCCTTGATGCCCCGGGCTTTCACCTTTTCCACGTGGTGTCCTCTTTTCGCCCTTGTATCTTGGTCCCCTTTTCAATGAAGGGGCTCCGAGTTTTCTCGATTCTCTATGCCAACTCGACCAAATCTAAAGGTTTCATTCAGTTCCTTTCGCCGGGACCTCCCTTGCCAAAGGACGGGGACAAATGGTGAAAGTCGACCCCGAAGCAGCACCCAGCGCCAGGTTGGCTTCGGCGCACTTTCCGTTGGCCCTGCCACGGGTGCCCCCGGATCCTGCCGGGGGACCTTCACTCCGCACTCAATGGGGCCACAGTGACATCAAACTCCAGTTCCGAGATCTCTTTCATCCTGCCCAGGACTTCCTTGAGCCGTGCCCGTTCCTCGTCTGTCCTCACGAGACCTCGCACGTGAACCGCCCCCTTCTCCGGGACTTCAATGTGCAAAAGATCCAGGCCAAATCCTTTAACTCGAACAGGCCATATAAGAGCGCTGCGTACCTCCTTGGGAGACCTTTTCGAAAAGGGTTATCTACCAGCCTTTTCGTGATTTGGGCAACACCCTCCCCAATCTAAATACAGGCACTCCCTTTGTCCGATTCCGAAGGATCCCTGTTGGACCTTCCTCTCAGGAGCGGTGGTCGCATGGCCATCTCAGGTCTCTCTTACCGGATCCCTCTTCATGTATAGGAGCTTGAACCCCTTCTCCAGGTCCTTTAGCAAAGGGGACAGGTTTTCCTCCGGTATCCCCTTTGTCCTTATGAAGGTGTGGCGGTATCCCTCCTCTGCCTTGTCCCCGGTACTTAGTATACTTATGACACGTCCGCCCCATTTCCTTATGACATCAGCGACTTCTTTTATGGATCCCGGTTTGTCCTCCAGTTTGAAGGCGAACTGGACCCCTCCCTGGTAGATGCCCGTTATGGATATGAGTACCCTGAACACATCCATCTTGGATATTATTCCAAGGAGTTCGCCTCGTTCCCCCACGACGGGTAAACTCCCTATCTTGTGTTCCAGCATCTTTACTGCCGCCATTTCCATGGTTTCGTCAGGGCTTATGGTGATGGGATCGCGCTTCATTATATCCCGTGCCCTGGTCTCGGCCAGGAGATGGTGCAATTCGTGGGCAGTCAGGGTCGTTGATTTGGACGGGATCGCTTCCTGCACCTCGTGGTCCGTAATAATGCCCACGAGCCTTCCGACACGCATCACGGGAAGGTGGGATATATCCTTTTCCTTGAGGATATTCGATATCCTCACGACGGAGGTATCCTCATCAACCGTAATCACATCGGAAGTCATCCAGTTCTTCACCTGCATTGCGGCCTTCGCCTCCTTTCCCCGGCCAAGGCTGGCCCTTTCCGCTCGGGGACTCTCTTGTCTCTCTTTGATATTAATGCATTGTCCCTCTTCTATCAATGCATTTTTGTTCGCCCGCACACTATGCCTTTGGTAGTTGACTGTGTTTAACTCTCTGTATATATTTGTTTTTGGTCTCAACTAATGGTCAAGGAGGAGCTCTATTAAGTCTGCTATGCCCTCGCATCACGCCCCCATAAAGGAAGTCCTCGGTCAAAAGGGGCTTCTTTCACGGTCCATCAAGGGTTTTGAATACCGCCCATCCCAGCTCCAGATGGCGCTTTTGATCATGGATGCAATCCTAGAGAGGAAACCTGCGATAATCGAGGCGGGGACGGGGACCGGCAAAACTTTCGGCTATCTGGTCCCTGCCATACTCAGCGGCAAGAAGACCGTCATATCAACAGGGACAAAAAATCTCCAGGAGCAGATCTATTTCAAGGACCTCCCACTTATCTTGAAGGCAACAAAGAGGCGTGTCAATGCAATGATGATGAAGGGGAGGAAGAACTATTTGTGCCTTTTCAGGTACCATCAGTTCTTCTCTGCCTCTTCTCCTTCCGAACCAGGCCAGTCGATCATCAGGAAGAGGCTCGAGGAATGGATGGCCACGTCCATTTTCGCAGACAGGCAGGAGCTCTCGTGGCTCAAGGACGATGACCCCCTGTGGGATGCCATATCCGCCTCGCATGAGCAGTGCTTGGGGAGTTCTTGTTTGCATGTGGATGAGTGTTATTTGAATGCACTTCGAAGGAGCGCGATACACGCCGATATTATCATCGTCAACCATCACCTCTTTTTTGCCGACCTCATGGTGAAGAAGGGAGGGTTCGGCGAAATCATCCCGCGCTTTCAGTTGGTCATCTTTGACGAAGCCCATGGAATCGAAGACGTTGCAACATCCTATCTTGGAGAGAGCCTCAGCACCAATCAGTTGATAGACTTTGCCAGAGACCTGGACAAGGAGACGAGAACCCTGGGCAGAAGACACGGGAAACGGCTTCGGGACCAAGCCGGATCCATAGTGGTTGGTGCGGAAGACCTCAGGGCCCTGTTCAAAGGACTGGACCAAAAGGGCCGGATAACAGATGAGGTCTGGAAGGTGGCGGAGGAAGGCCCCTTAAGACTCATCAGGGAGGGAATGGGACACATGCTCGGTGAAAGGGGAAGCAGCAGTGTCGAGGAATCGGACCATTTGAAAGCCCTCTTTTCTAGGGCAGAGTCCCTATACCGCCGTCTCCAAGAGATCCTCTCTTCCCGTAACGGCAATTGGCTCAGGTGGTACGAGAAAAGGAAGAAGACCCTGATCCTTCATGTTTCGCCACTGAACATATCCCGCGATATGAATGAACTGCTCTACGCAAAGGTGTCCCGGATCGTCTTTACATCGGCAACCCTCTCCACAAACAGGAACTTTGACTACTTCCGTTCCCGGCTCAGGCTCCAGGCGGACGTCCTGGAAGAAATATATCCTTCCCATTTCGACTTCGGGCGTCAAACCCTGATGTTCGTCCCCAAAGACGTTCCTCAGCCAAACAGTCCCCGGTTTTGCGAGGCCATAGCAAATACAATCAAGAAAATTCTCCGGATCACCTCCGGTAGAGCCCTGATACTCTTTACCAGCCACCACAACCTCGACCTCGTTCATCAACTCATCTCCAAGGACATCCCCTATAGGGTATTCAAGCAGGGTGATGCCCCCAAGACCCTGCTCCTCGAAAAATTCAGGCAGGATACCCACTCCGTGTTGATGGCGACGGGGTCCTTTTGGCAAGGAGTCGATGTCCCCGGCGAAACCCTGAGTTGCCTCATCATCGATAAGCTTCCCTTTGACTCTCCGGCCGACCCCCTGGTATCTGCCCGCATCGATTCCATGCGGGAAAGGGGAGGGAACCCCTTCCTCGAGTATCAGCTGCCCTCCGCCATCATAGCCCTGAAACAGGGATTGGGGAGGCTCATAAGGAATAGCTCCGATCGGGGTATGATGTGTATCATGGACAAACGAATCCTCACCAGCGGTTATGGACCCGCGTTTCTGGAAAGCCTTCCAGACATGCCCTTGAGCCGTGACCTGGAAGAAATAGGCGGGTTTTTTGAAAGGGCCCCTTGAATTTTCTCCCGTAATATTCTAGGTAGTCCTAGTTTGGCCTATGAACGGAAAATCGAGGAAGGAGCAAACTTATGCGGCCGAAACCCTGGAAGCTCATATCCAGTAGGGCAAAGGAGTCCTACAAGATCTTCAACATTCGAACTGACCGGGCCCTATCACCTCGCACAAAAAAGGAGCATGACTTCTATGTCCTCGAGTCCTTGGACTGGGTAAATGTCCTTCCCTTGACTCCTGCGAAGGAGGTCGTTCTCATACGCCAATACCGTCATGGGATTCGCCAAGTAACCCTGGAGATCCCGGGAGGGATTGTTGAGGAAGGTGACTCTCCCGAAGAGGCGGCCACGCGGGAGTTGTTCGAGGAGACAGGTTACAGGGCAGCAAGAATGAGGTTTTTGGGCAGGGTACACCCCAATCCCGCCTTTCTGGACAATTGGTGCCACACGTTCCTTGCCGAAGAGGCCTGCTTGGCGGGGGACCAGGCCCAGGACGAGAAGGAAGACATTGAGGTGGTCCTGTGCCCCCTGGAGGAGATCCCCGGTCTTATCCGGGAGGAGAAGATCACCCACGCCCTCGTGCTTGTTGCCTTTTATCTGTTCTTCTCCAAGCGATCCTCCACCCTGCCAGAATGAACCTCGCACTTGTGGATTCAGGCCACAGGTTTTGCCCCATACCCTTCATTTCATGTCAATTGAAAGGTCCTTTTCCTTGTATCCAAAGAGTTCCAGCATCCTGTGGCAAAGGGCAACGATCCCCATGGCATTCAAATCCACATCCACATAGATATCCGTCCCTTTGATCTTCTCGGAATTGAGGAGCTCGTAGGGGTTCACGCTGAAATAGTCCCGATTTCTGCCCGAAAGTGTGAGGACCATTTCAAAATCTTCCTTATGTTTGTTTGCCATGATCTCACAAAGCTTGATGAGCAAGTCCTTCCATGCCTTCGCGCTGTACTTGTTCCCAAGGAAAGTGAAGGAGACGATGGACTTGCTATTGTAGTCAGGTGCCTTTGCCGCCTTCACAGGCTCCCTCTTACTTTCCTTCGGCTCCGGCGCCTTGACCTCCGTTTCCTTTTTCGGCCGGATGATCGCCGTGATGTCGGCCTTTGCATTCGCCTCCAGGGACAGGAACTTCTCGACGGCCTCCCTGTCAGGCTCGTGACCGCACAGTTCTTTGGTTACCTTCGCCAGGATGTCAAAGAGCCAATTCTCGGGCTCCTCCATGATCTTGTTCCAGGCCTTGGGCAGGCTCTCCTTGATCAAGGTATCCCTGAGTCTCGCCTGGACCATGCTTTCAGCCGCCTTGACTGCCTTTCCCGACACCACATTTTCCTTTGAAAGAAAGTCTTGGAACTTCCGTGCAATATCAGCGGGCTTGAGCTCGTTCATATCTATCGTCTCAAACCTTTTGTCCTCGAGACTCGCATCCAGATGGGGCAGATAGAACCACCATGTTATCCCGTCGGTCAGGACAGCGAGCTTGACCCCGTCCTTTTCAGCCTGCCTGATGATGGGTTTCTGGCAGTTCTTCAAGGCCTTGATGCCCTTGCGCACTACCAGAAATGCCTTTGGAGAGTTCTTGTTCTTCAGCGCAAAATCCACCCTTTCTCCCTCCGCCTCGAATTCGGGCTGTATCTCCCCCATATTAAAGGGGTCCCAGTCCAGGAATGAAAGGGCCTTGAGCACAATCCCCTGCTTTATCGCCGGCTCGTCAAAGCTGTCATACCTCTCGTCTGTTTGTATTTCTTTTATAAATTCAATCAATTGTTTCTCCATTTACTCCTTTACCCCCCTTTAACATCTTCCCTAGGGAACACCCCAACTTGAAAAAGACAAATTATGTTTAATTATATATCAATTGAATAAAGAGAAGCAAGGAAATTTCCTTGGGATTTCTTTAAATTATACAAGAAAGTGTCCATTGCCCATCATCGGGGCGATGGTTTTTCCTCCCCGAAATCCATGAAGGAAGACCTCAACCCTTCCCCAGACTGCGAACTGATCCGGGTGGGAACTCACAAGGTTCTTGACAGGGGACCGGCCTGCCATTATTATGCGTTAAATCGCGTCAAGGGGAAATGGGTCCGGGAACAGAGGACATTTGCCTTTCGCCTCAAGATGGATATGGGCTGGCGAATTCTCTCCTGCGCCTCCCGCCCAGGGGGCTCAGCACACGAGGCTCTTCGCAAAACACGGACTTCAAGGAGACAACAGGCCGATTCCAACAATCAGCAGGAAAAGGAGGATAGGTTATGGATAGATA
Source organism: Deltaproteobacteria bacterium (assembly GCA_019308745.1). Taxonomy (GTDB): domain Bacteria; phylum Desulfobacterota; class DSM-4660; order Desulfatiglandales; family HGW-15; genus JAFDHO01. Next base: position 8,435 of record JAFDHO010000084.1, on the reverse strand, counting down.
TGTATGCACGGTTTGCGGTTATGTGTATGACCCGGAAATGGGTGATCCGGACAACGGTATTGACCCGGGAACATCCTTTGAGGATCTCCCCGATGATTGGACATGCCCTGTCTGTGGCGCGAGCAAGGATGAATTCGAGAAAGAGGAATAGGTCTCCACTGCCCCTGGAAAGGAGTTGACCCCAAAATGGGTTTTGAATTCAACGCCGATGAAATCTTTCAGATGGCAGAGCAGATTGAGATCAACGGGGAATCTTTCTACAAGGAGATGTCCAAGAAGATCTCCGATTCATCGGTTCGTGAAACCCTCCTGGATCTCGCTGCCATGGAGAGCGAACACCGAAAGGTATTCGCCAGCATGAGGGCCGAGTTATCGGGGGGGAAAGACAGACAGCCCTCTTCGACCCTGAAGGAGAATCAGCCCTCTACCTTCGCGCCTTGGCTGACCTCCGGGTCTTCGACGAAAAGGCGAGAGGAGATTTCGATCTGCCCCCGGGCATGGAAGAAAAGGAGAAGATTACAAGGATCCTGTGGGCCGCAAGCGGGCGGGAAAAGGAATCAATCCTGTTTTATACGGGCATGAAGGACATGGTCCCCCAGGGTCTCGGAAGAGACAAAGTAGAGGCCATCATCAAAGAGGAGATGAAACACCTGACACTCCTGAGATCCAAACTGGCCTCCTTGAGCAAGAAATAGGGGCCCTTTTGCCATTCTCCCACGCATGAATGGGCCCCTTCATGGGGTGGATGGAGTTCCCCTTGTTCAGTTCGGATCGTGAAAAGACAACCACCAGGAAGGCGCGCTATCAAAGGGGAGATGCTGGGCCTACTCAAATCCGGCAATCATCAGGAGGTCCTCGCAAGCCTTAGAGCACTCCCCTTTTCTCAGGTCATCAATAACCTCTTCTCATTTCTCTATCACGGTGACGAGATCGTCAAGTGGACCGCGGTCTCCGTCATGGGTGCCTTGGTCTCCGCCATGGCCGATGAAGATATGGAAGCGGCGAGGGTCATCCTCCGGAGGCTGATGTGGAATCTCAATGACGAATCCGGCGGTATCGGGTGGGGGTCTCCCCAGGCCATGGGGGAAATCCTGGCACAGCATGAAGGCCTCGCCAGGGAGTACGCGCACCTGCTCATTTCCTATGCCAGGGAGGACGGCAGCTACTTGGAGGAGGAAAGATTGCAGCGCGGCCTCCTCTGGGGACTGGGGAGGCTTGCCCAAGAGCGGCCACAACTTCTGGACGATGCGAAGGCATTGCTCCCTCCCTATTTGGCATCTCAGGATCCCATTGTCAGGGGGCTGGCGGCCTGGACTGTCGGACTCCTCGGGGCTCATGGGGCAAAGAAAGACCTGGAACCCCTGCTCGCCGATGACAGAAGGATCAAAGTGTATGTGGATCACAAACTCGTTGACTGTCTTGTGAAGGATATCGCAATAGAGGCTTTACGGAAGTTGACTTCCTAACGACCTATACATGCAGGCACCTCGAAGCAATCAAGCTACGAGGGGCTCCCCTCTTTACGAGTCGGCGGGAAAACGAAGGCCGGGTCTGTGGAGATGTCACCCCTCTATTTTACGGGCTTGAACTTCCCCTTTAGCGCATCCCACACGAGACAGTTGTCCGGGACCTCGTCTTCACTGATATAGCCACATATCTGGCAGACATAGTAATCGGTCTGCCTGTCTGCTAGCATATCGCTTAAGGCTTTCTTATAGAGCTCAGCATGACGGTCCTCAACGTCTCTGCTCTGTGAAAAGGCCTTCACGATATTCTTCTTTCCCTCCTCGTTGGCCTCCTTTATCAACTTGGGGTATTCCTCTACATTGGCCTTGATCTCGCTCTGAAAGGCCCTTTGAAGGTTCTCCTCGGTCGAGCCTATCTCTTTCCTCGCATCAACAGGAGGTATCTCCTCGCATGGACAGATTCTGCATCCGCCTTCTTTGCGAAGGCTTCGTTCCTGACCGAGGCCTTGGACTCGGCGGCAAAGGCATAGGTAAGGTTCCTTTCGGTCTTCTCTTCCATTTCGTGCTGCCTCCTTTCCCGCTGGAATATATGACAAAACCATGGGTAGGTCAAAGTTATGACCAGCCGGTCTCTCAGGGGCCCTGATTTCCCTTGACAAAGACCCTGTTTCTGGAGTTCATGGAATGATAAGCAGACATCTGCAAAGGTATCGAAGATCAACAGAAAGACCAAAGGAGGAAGGCTCCCATGTCCAAGAAGATCCTTCTGGCAATGGATGATTCCGACAATGCCATGAGGGCAGTGGAATACATTGCTGCATCCTTCAAACCAGAATACGACGTAACCATCTTCGGCGTCATTCCGGACACTGCCGCGGTCTGTGACATGAACAGCCCCGAGCTCACCCCTTTCTTCCTCTCTCAACAGGGCATATTCTGTACAATGGAGGACAAAAAGAGGGAACTCGTCAGGGATGCAGCAGAGAAAGGAAAAGCGGTCCTGATGGATTCGGGCTTTGATGAGAAGCGGATCACCATAAAGATCGAAAGCCGCAAGAAGAGCATTGCCCGTGATATCATTGAGGAAGCCCGGTCAGGCAGCTATGATACCGTCGTCATGGGCAGGAGGGGACTCTCCAGCCTGGAAGAGATATTCCTCGGCAGCGTGTCCCAAAAGGTACTCCACGCATCCAAAGGCCTTACGGTGATCCTGGTAACCTGACAGGAAAACCTCAAATGGGCGGAGCAATGGTCACCAGGACCCTCATTTTGCTCTTGGCCCTTATCCCGTGAGGCTCCTTGATATCCGAAATCAGCACGTCGCCTGCCTTTGCGGGCAACCTGCTGTCGGCCTCGCCCAGGAATTCCCCCACTCCTTCCAGGACCGCGATGCTCACCTGACCCTCTATGTCATGGGAGTGGACGGGAAGCTCCTGGCCCTCCTTGAAATTGAAGTTGAGGATTTTGAAATATGGCGAATCATGGACCAGGAGCCTTGTAAAGGCCTTGTCCCCAAAGACATTCTCTTCGTAAAGGTTGATCTTCTTCACTTGACCAATACCTCCTTTTTGGCGAAACCCGAAACCAAGGAAAAGGCCCGGCACTCGGCTCGAGGGCCGGGCCTTGGTACACTCTTACAATTCAACACCCTGCTTTTCCCAAACGGACCAGAAATAGGTCTGATCAGCATAGGATCTCCCGTGTTCTTCCCGTGCCAGGTAATCCCCGACCCCTTCAGCAACGACATGAAGGGTCGATAAGGAAACTTCACAGTCGACCGAAATCTAGACCTAGCATTCTTTGGGCGTCCAGAATTCTATGGATCTTAACTGCCTTGGAGGAGTGGGTCTTTGACATAAGTCAAGAAACAGACAAATACTTGGCGGACCATGGTGAAGAAGAGGTTACGCTTTCAACGGAATGTCGAATTGCCGGATGGGAAAGCTTTAGAGCGACGCTTGAATATGGCCCCGATCACATCCCAATTACCCAGACATCTGACCCCGCCCTATCCGGAGTCCTCAAAGAAGGCTCTCAATCGTCTGCCATCTGTTCTGAGTAGAGTTCTTGACAATAATTCTTGAATTCCTCCCGGGTCAGGGCGGAAACCTTGGCATAGAGCCCCAGAATAAACTTCTTTGGCAATTTCACCTTCTCCTCGGAAAAAACGGACTCATTGTTTCTCAGGATTCTCAGATATTCCATCCCTGAGCTCAAAACAAATCGTATGAAATAGTCATAGGAATCATTGCCGGCAGGGATATGAATGAAGTAGTCGATTGCATGGGGTATATCATTTTTCAATGTCTCATAGGCCATCCTGTTTAAAACCTCGATCCTGTCCCTATCACGTTCAAAGTAGCTTTGAGGCCAGAAGGATCGTCGCCTCTCAGTCCTATCCTCCTGGAAGTCCCTCATTATGTTGAGTTTTTGGAGGAACAGGCCAAAGGGAACGGCCGTGCACCGGAGGGCCTCGTACGCTGCCTCATTCACGTTGTCCCCTTTCAGGTGCAGCAGGTCTGTCAAGTAGAGGCCGACGGTTCCGGCGACATAGTAACAGTATTGATTGAGATCTTTCTGATCGATGATGGGTCGGGCGAGAAACTCGCACATGCCTTTGGCCATTTCCGCTGTCCATTTCCGTGAGAGCTCCCTCTCCGCCGAACTCAGGGTATTGTAAAGGGCAATGGTCGCCTCGTAATTCTTGAAAACAAAGGCCTCCCCCGGAGGCGTTACTTGAAGCATGCGCCTTTGCACTTCGGGAGCAGAGCTTCCCTGTTTCAAGGCCTCGCACAACCGTTGAATCAAATCCCTCTTTTCACTGACTCCCAAACGCCGAGAATCTTCTATAGTGTCTATCGCCTTGTTCAAGTTGTATTGGACCATTGTGGGAATCTTGAAGCGGCTGTCCAGGTTGAGTATAGGGATCGAAAAACTCCGAGACTGTTTGAAAAGGGACTCTTCATTGGCCTTGATCAAGGACTTTGGATGAGACTTTGTCATTACTCTCCTAGGTTCAAATCGGCTGGGATTCTCCCTTCAGCTGACATCCTCAGGCCTCGTCGTGCTTCTCTGGAACAGGGCACCCATGGGCATAAATAAGTTGTGGAAGGAGGGTCCCACAGTCTCATCAAGAGCAAGGCAACGGATATGTCATGCCGGAATCGTGTCGGAAAGGGGGGCCTCTTTCTTGTAGCTTGCCCTAACTGTCGTCTTTATTCCGCCCCGGACATTGAAATCACCGATGATCTCTACGCTCACGGGGTCACAGGCCCTTACGAAGTCATCCAAGATCTTGTTGACAACATGTTCGTGGAAGATTCCCACGTCTCTATAAAAGACGATGTATTCCTTTAGCGCCTTCAACTCGACACACTTCTCGCCAGGGACATATCGAATGGTGATGGTGGCGAAGTCCGGCAGGCCCGTCTTGGGGCAAATACAGGTGAACTCAGGGATCGTCATCTCGATGGTGTAGGCCCTGTCACGGTATTGGTTGGTCCATGTGTCGATATCAGGGGTCTTCAATTCGCGAATATCATCCTGAAGTCCTTCATAACTCCCTTTTTCCATTGCATCGACCCTCACGGATTTGAGTGGAGTCCTCGTTTCCTCTTCTTCTCGGAATCTAAAATAGACACACCCACGGCTCAAGTCAACGAAAAGTATGCGGACCTCCTCCCCACAAAACCTATTTCCACGCCACACATATCCCCTTGAACAGCCCCTCAAAACTAAGGGCCCCAATACCTTATGCGGCCAGCTTGCTCTTGCTCAGGAGTTCGCCCCTTGCACTGATAATGACCCTCTCAATGGGGACCTTTCGCCCTGCCAGCTCCATGCCCCTCTCAAGGATCAAAGGCAAACCCTGGCAACAGGGGACTTCCATGACCACGACCGTGACACTCTTAATATCCGCTGTCTTGAAGATGTCGGCAAACTTCTCTATATACTCCTGCTGATCATCAAACTTGGGACACCCCACCATAACGACCTTGCCCCTCAAGAAATCCTGGTGAAAATTTGGGTATGCCACTGGAGTGCAGTCCGCCGCCACCAGGAGATCTGCCCCCTTCAGGAAAGGGGCTGTCGGTGGTACCAGTTTGATCTGTACCGGCCAATGGGACAGTTCCGATGCGGCCCTTTGACCGGTGGTGCCCTCGCTTACCCCGTGGGAAGGCCCGTGCTGTCCGAAGGATTTCAGTTGAGTCGACGGACAGCCGCAGGGTAAGGTCTCTTCTACCTGCTTTTGCTCCGGAGCCGAGGATTTCAAGTGCTCCTCAACCGCCTGTTCGTCGAAGTCCTCCGCCTCCCTTTCAATCACCTGCAACGCGCCCGTGGGGCATTCCCCCAGACATGCTCCGAGGCCGTCACAGTAGATCTCCGATACCAGCTTTGCCTTGCCATCAACCACCTGCAAGGCACCTTCAGCACAGGAGGGGACACAAAGTCCGCATCCGTCACAGAGGTCCTCGTTGATCTCGATAATTTTTCTTTTTACTTTCATGATCTTCTCCTCTCAATGATGTGATTGCCAGTCCCTAACCTCAGAGCCGGAAGTGCTCCGGAAGGTCGCCGTAGCTAGCTATCCCCCTATCAATATCTCCCGCGCCAACCTCCTCCCGCTTCCGGTCATGAACAACTCCTCGATCTTGACATCCACCGACTGCCTGTCCGCTGGGTCCTTCTTGTGTTTTTCTTCCAGATTGGCGATGAGGTCCGCATCGTAGACGCTCTTGAAATTGATATCATCGTCCGGCCGAGGGTGATGGTGATGTCCAACAATATCACATACCTCATCTATCAGATCCTCCCGTGTCCCAAGGTTGCGCAGTATCTCCCTGGCGACGGGAGGACCTTCCATCTCCTGATATCTGGCCGCCGTGCTCTGGTGTTTCCTCTCTGCCTCTTTGATCCCAATATCGTGGAGGTAGGCGGCGAGGAGGATAACCGCTAGGTTCCCCCCTTCCTCCTTTCCGATCTTTTCCGCATACCTGGCAACACGAGTAGCATGCCCGATCCGCCTGAAGTCCTGTTTGAAGTATCGTTTCATTTCAACTGCCACCCGGTCTTTCAAGAGATTCTCCTTTTGGGCAATGAGTTCCGGCGGGAGGTCTCCGATGCATTGCTCGGCATGCTTGCAGTAAGCTGCACAACCAAAGTCCATACTGGGATTCAGAAAACGATGGCCGCAGTTCTTGCACTTGCGAGTCGTGTCGTCCTTGAAAAACTCCACCTCATGCCCGCACTCTGGACATTTTGCCTCGAATATGGCTCCCGGTTTCCAGTACCGGCTATCTTGTCCGGGACATTTCATAGGAATTCCCCCTTCCTCTTATCTTTCTTCCTTAATGTAAGCTCCATCATCCAAGTTTCCAGCCTTACCATTTGATTCTGATCTGATCATAGATTATGTCAAATGTCCTTGACTTATGTCAAAAGGCTGCCTTCTCAAGTCCTGCTATCTATGTCTAAAAGTATAGATCCACCCTCCTCAGGGGTCATTGACCTAAGTCAATAGTCAGACCGGGGCACACATGAAGCCCCCCGTGCTTCCGCACGGGGCACCCCGGCGATGGCGAGTGAATAATGCCTGAATAATGCCCGGTCATGCGGCCTTTTAAGGGAAAACGGGTGTACCCCTCGACCCTTGATCTTCTGGCCCCGGCAGTCAAGAGTAAGGCCCCTTTGTTTCTGTTTGCAAGGACCGGGCATTTATGGGATAAAGGGTTCATGGAAATTCTATAGGGATATTATATGACTTATGAGTCCTTATGAACATTTCTTCTGGAACTACGCATTCTTCTACCGGAGGCCTTGGGATATCTTTGCGCGAAATACCGGGTCTCCTTTACTCCAGGCACCCCCAGCAACTATCAGGACAAGGCTTTTCTTCTTTTCCCTGGCAAACAACTCATTTTACCGCAAAGCGCGTCTACATCCCGAGAGGCACCTGTGATCATGTCCCAAAGGCATCTCCGATGAAGGCTACAGCCTCACCGGGGTGCTATCTTCGTGATATTTCGGGCGATTAACGAAAATTCACTTGCACTCTATGATAGATTGAATAATTCCCGTTGATCTCCCCCTAGCATGGTGCTATTCATAAACAAGGAAGGAGCCCTCGAAACAACGAAAGGACATTCCTATGGAACAAAAGGCAATCCAGGACTACTACCCTGAAGAATTCAGCCATTGCTACGGCTGCGGCAGATTGAATGAGCACGGCCTTCACATCAAGACTTATTGGGACGGGAAAGAGAGCGTTGCCACCGTTGTCCCCAAGTCCTATCATATGGCTGTCCCGGGATTCGTCTACGGCGGGCTCGTTGCTTCGATCATCGATTGTCACGGTACCGGCACAGCCGCGGCCGCAGCATACCAGGCCGAAGGGAGGCCCCCGGGTACGGCGCCCCCCTTCCGTTACGTGACCGCTTCACTCCACGTGGATTTCCTTGCGCCCACGCCCCTTGGTGTCCCCCTTGAGGCCCGGGGCAAGGTCAAAGAGATCAAGGGCAAGAAGGTCATAGTTGCGATCACCGTCTCTGCTGGAGACAAGTTGTGTGCGCGCGGAGAGGTAGTGGCTGTCCAGATGCCCAAGAACATGATGATCTGAGGGGATGAACCGCCGCTCGGACATTTCTTGGCACGGATCACCGAGGGGCGAGGACCGTTGACCGATGACGGCCGACCGGTGACACGGTCACCCCGGTCCATAATCGGCAACACGGTTGCTTCACCGCGAGAGACAAGAGACGAGTGACGAGTTACAAGTGACGAATAACTGACAGCGGATAACAAATACAGAAAAGGTGCAAAGGCAGAACCTTGAACTTTGATGAACTCGTAAAAAGTCTCGTAACACTTTAGCCTTTTGAAATGCCTCCTCAGATAGGGAGAACGGGTGATGATGCCTTTTCTGGAGTGACTGGCGGCTTCCGGCTTGGAGAGCCTCCAGCTCGGAAAGGA
>JAFDHO010000083.1 GCA_019308745.1 Deltaproteobacteria bacterium | reverse complement strand
CTCGCTTTCCCTGTAGCAGCCAAAACCGAATCGACCTTCTCTCTGGGATAGGTCTTGGCAACCACGCCCAAGCTAATGTAATCCGTAATCCGGCTCCCCTTCGGGAGCTCCGCAGGGGTCCGTGCCATCACCACACCTCCTGTCTTGGGACGGCACAGCGTGTCATGGGTAAATCGTTAAGTCAACAATATTGAACCTAACGTGTTACCATATCGGATGATCGCAAAAACCGGAGCAATCGAGGGATTCGGGATCGACGCTGGCCTGCTTCGCTACAACATCATCGGCAATGTCAAGCCCAAGGGGATCTGTGGGAGCGGATTGGTGGATCTGGTTGCCGTGCTCTTGCGTTCCGGCATTATTGACCATGAAGGCCTTATTCAACACGCTCAAGGGGAATTTGGAGATGCCCTCAACGAAAGGGTAATAGATAATTCGGGGGTATGTAATTTCCTCATCGCCTCTGAGAAGGAAAGCTACGACCAGATGCCCATTTATTTGACGCAGAAGGACGTTCGCGAGCTTCAGCTTTCAAAGGGTGCCGTCGCAGCCCGGATACGCACTCTTATGCACGAGATGGGCGTTGGAGTCGGGGACATCACCAGGGTATGCCTTGCAGGCGCTCTCGGAAACTACGTGAACCCCTATAGCGCGGTCCGCATCGGCCTTATCCCCATGGTTTCCCCGAACATTATCACCTCATTGGGCAATGCCGCTACCACCGGGGCCTCAATGGTACTGCTCAGCAAGGATTACTGGCAAACCGCCAATGATCTCGTGGAGTTCATAGAACACGTCGAGCTTTCCTCTCGCCTCGATTTCAATGGCTATTTCATCGAACATATGGATTTTCCCCAAGAAAACGTCTGGTAATTAGCCCACCGCCGTTTTCCAGGGAGCAAAACAGTTACACCTATACAACCCGGACGTATACGCCTTATTTTTTCTTCCTAGGAAAGACGTCGAAGACCGCCGAAGGGGATTCCACTACTCTCTGGATCTTTTCCTGCATATCCTTTTTCAGCTCTTCATCCTTTTTGTCCCATGCTCCTTCAACCTTGGAGACAAGTTCGTCAATCTCGCAGGGTTTGGTCAGGTAGTCGTATGCACCTAATTTTATCGCCTCCAGTGCCGAGTCAATGGAACCTTGACCCGTGAGGATAAGAATCTCTGTAATGACACCCATTTCCTTTATCTTCTTAAGGACACTGAGACCGTCCATTCCGGGCATTTTGAGATCCAAAACGACCACGTCAAACTCTTCATCTCCCAGCATGCCGATGGCATCGTCGCCACTGTTGGCCGTTGTGACCCTGTATCCCCTGGATGACAGAAGCTTTGCCATGTTTTCAGTAAAGACGACCTCGTCGTCCACCAGCAATATTTTGGCCCCAAGCATAGTCACTCCCTCCTTTCTTGAGACAGGTTAATGCCTCCCTTCTTCTCTTTTCAAGAATCCAGACCTGCGGCGAGGCGGTCCCGATCTTCTTCGTATTCCTTTATCACATCACCGGGTGGCTCCATAGACAGAAAAACGGTAAATGTGCTCCCTTTGCCGACTTCACTTTGGACCCATATGTTCCCGCCGAGCCTTTTAACAATGCTATAGCAAATAGAAAGCCCCAATCCGGTCCCCTTGCCGACCGGCTTTGTGGTAAAGAAGGGGTCGAATATCTTTTCCATGTTCTCCTTCGGTATCCCGCAACCCGTATCCTCAAATACGATGATTGTTCCCCCTCCCCTGGCTTCCTTTCTGGTAGCTATAGCAATGCTTCCATAGGGCTTGGTGTCGTGAGCATCAATGGCATTGGTGACGAGATTCAGGAACACCTGCTGGAGCTGAGAAGGGTCGGAGAGCACGGGGGCCAGCTCCTCATCGAAATCGGTGCGGAATTCTATACCGTTAGACTTGGCCTCTCTCTCCATCAGGGTGATAATCTCGGAAAGAAACAGGTTTATGTCCACAGGTTCGATAATAGATTTCGTGCGCCGAGAAAAACGGAGCAGATTCTCTGTTATCCGCTTGCAGCGCTGTACCTGGGTGCCTATCTGCGCCATGGATTTGCCGAATTGTTTCACAAACTCCTGGTCAGGGATATAGCTGCCTTTGGCAATATCAAGGAGGATTTGCCTTTCTGTTAGGATAATGGCCAGCGGATTGTTTATTTCGTGGGCAACCCCCGCGGACAGTTCACCCACGGACGCCAGCTTCGCTGCCTGCATCAACTGCCTATTAAGGCGATCGGCTTCCAGGTCCCGTTTCTTTATGGCCCTTATCATAAAGCCGGTGATGAAAAGGGCAACGATCAGAATGGCGCACGCGCTCAAAAGCAAAAAGATCAGTGCGGACAGATTGGCATGGTTGACATCACTGAATGCCTCGGAATAGTCCTGCCTGACCACCAGAAGCCATTGGGGCTGTTTCAACCAGGTGAGGGCGACTACCTGCCGCTCGGCTTTGGTCCCATCGGTTCTTGTGTCCCTTTCCCAGGTAAGCACCTTGATGCCTTCGTAGGGCTCCCCAATAGGGTGCGGCGCCTTCTCCATGATCTTTCCGTCGAACCGAGGTGATGTCTGATAGATGCCGGTCCGGTTAACAAGGTAGACTTCACCTGTGTTGCCAATCCTTACATCCTCGACGAGAGACCGGAAGCTGTCCGTGTCAATCGTGGCCCTCAAAATCCACGTTTGTCGCTTTTCAGACCGGGTGACCGCGACAATGAAATGGGGCACCTTACGGAAACCCATGAACATGTCGCTCACGTAGACTCCCTTCTTCATTACTTGCTCAAACCAGGAGGACTTTGAGTAGTTCTTGTCCATAAGGTCATAGGGCCCTATGTAAGCCAGGTGATTTCCCCTTTCATCAATAACGCCCAGGTCGGTTATGGAACCGTATTCGCGATTCAAGACTTTAAAGACCCGGGCCAGGTTGGCGGTGTCCGCAACGTAATCCAAGGAGTGGGTCTGCGCAATGAGTTGAAGGCCGGAAATGCGATTCTTTAGGAAGAGCTCGATGATCTTTTTATGATTTTCCACCCTGGCCCGGAAGGCAAGCGTCATTCGGTCCTTTGCAAAGCGGGAATAGTGGGCGTTTATTCCCCATCCCACTAGAAGCAGGGGGATCAGAGAGCAGAGCAAGGTCAGTAGGACGAACCTCTTGAAGAGTTTACGATAATAGTAGGCTTTCCGGGACGAGTTGTTTTCGCCGTTATGCCCGGTGCGCTTGTATTTGCTGGAATCGTTCACTCCAAATTTCCCTTGCTAAATCAATCGTGCTCATATCCCGATCTGGGTCGAAGTAAACCTCTCTAAACCCGGACTTATATCATTTATCATTTTTCAAGATGCGTGCCATACTTCATCTGGAGAGGTGTGTTGTTGAGAAGTCTTAACAAGCTGATTTCACAGGCTTTTGTAAAAAAGGGGGATAACAGGAATGAGGCTGTGTATACTGCCAGTTTACTGCTCATGAAACTCTCTGTTTTCCATCCCGCGGGCCACGACAGGTCGCCGGAGTAACTACTTTGCAAAACCCTGACCGGATACCAATAAGCTAGGATAGTGTCTTCCAGTACTGTTTGTGTATCTCCATCGCCTTTTTCAGGAAAGACAGCTTTGATCGGCCTGACTCTCTTATCCCATCGATCTTTTTCTGATCAACAGCCGCCAGGCCGCACAGCACCTGCATGACCCTCAGGCCGCACTCCCTGATTCCTTTCAGGTTGTAGCCTCCCTCCATGACAAAAACGATGCGCCCATCGGACGCCCTGTCCGCTATTCGAACCAGGAATGAGGCGATCAGCGCATAACCCTCCGGGGTGACTCTCATGCCGCCCAGACGATCATAGATATATAGGTCAAAGCCGCAGGACACCAAAATCATGTCCGGCCCATATTCCCTGGCCATGGGCTCAAGGATGAAATGTATGGTACTGCAGACCTCCCTGTCCCCACACCCCTTCCTCAGAGGAATATTCGCAGTAAATCCTTCTCCCTTTCCCCTTCCAACCTCTCCCAGGGCGCCGGTCCCTGGGTAGGCCGGGAACTGGTGGATAGAAGCATAGAGGACGCGATCTGTATCGTAAAAGATGGCCTGGGTCCCGTTACCGTGATGAACATCAATGTCTATAATCATGACCTTTTCCGCTTGCTTTCTTTCTATGAGGTACTTTGCGCCGATGGCCACGTTATTGAACAGGCAGAACCCCATGGCCCTGTTCGCACCGGCGTGATGACCGGGAGGCCTGACAAAGGCAAAGCCGCGTCTCCCCTTTCCACTACAGACTTCCTCAAGCAAGTTGCACAGGGATCCCCCTGCCAGCCGCCCAACTTCATAGGACCTAGCCGTGGCCTGTGTGTCGAGATCAAAGGAAGCAAGGGGTTTTCCTTCCGTCTCGGCTACCTGCCGGATATAATCCAGCGTGTGCACCATAGCGAGTTCTTCTACAGAAGCCGGTCTGGGCTCTACTTTCAGCCACTTCCCGTAAATGGAAGGATCCTGCAAGAGGGAATTCGTAGCCTCGATTCGCCTGGGGCATTCCAGGTGAGGAATACCGTCAAGGTGGAGCTTGAATCTGTCATCCTGTACAACCAACACCGGCTGTCCCTTTTCATCAGGGGCCCTGAGAGAAGGAATACGCTTTAGCCCGAGCTCAAGTAGGGCCTCTGCTTCAGGTATCCTCTCCCTGCACTTGATGAGGGTCCACATCGCTGTCCGGGCAAACTCAAGCCGAGAACCAGGCTTCAAACACTCCCTCACGCACGCGACAGCAATATCTCGCAACGCTTCTTCTTTTTTCTTTTTCGGTTTCTTGCCCAATAGTCGGACCTGGTTGCTCAAAATGGAATTGATGTCCCGGACAGCCCTCTCGGTCAGCCGTTCCGCCCTGTTAGCCGTTGTAAGGATTGACTTAAAGAGAAGCCCTTCTGGCCTCTTCAAGACATACCCGGCAAGTCCGTGGGATTTAAAGCCAAGCGCTTCGTAAAAGCCCCTTGCACCGATCTCTGAATCTAGCGTGATGGCCTTCACACCCCCAAGCTCGTTTTCGCCCAGCAGCCACACCCCTGAAACCAGGAAAGTTCCAACCCCCTTCACATCCCGGTAAGACCCTCTCGCCAAGCTGTTTGGGCTACTGGAAAGGGTGGCAATATATTTGATCTCGATCTCCGGGTAAAAAGGCTTACGTCCAACACCGATGAGGACCAGCCCCACGATCCCTTCGTCCACGAGACATGCAAATATATTGTTTGCCAGACCCCTTATAAGGCAGTTCAGGAGAAACCTGACATGGAAGAATTCCAGTTTCAGGTCAGCAACCTGCATCAGGGCGGCCATGCAATAGGGGAAACTGGTGAAGATGGCGTTTCTATCGCCCCCGACGAAGCCCTCGTACCAAACAGAGGACACACCCTTTAATTTTCTTGTATCCAGGGGCGTTCTATCCTGTTTGATCCTTTCGAGGCGGGCAATGAGACGGGCTTCTTCATTCTCTATCCCAGCTACTTCTCGGCCAATGCCCCCGGGTTGGGAAGCAACTGTTTCCCGGCCTTTGAACCTCTTCTTTATGCGCTCTATCGCATAATCAATCTCGTGGCATACCATGAACCGGAGCCCTTCCTCGCGGATCTCCTGTGACATCGCTCGATATCCAGCGTCCCTTTTATCACGCCTCAGGTTCTCTTTGCCGAGCAGCTCCCCATACTCCACCAGGAGGGCCTGTTCTATTGGGGTGATGCCTTCATTGAAAAAAACGAATCTGTTTACCGGGACCTCCCTGCCTCCAAAGAGAAAATAGAGGCGATTGCCGGCGATGGCCCGGTCTTGCTGGGAAGGGATGTCTATAATTCCCTGGTCCAGCATCTGTGACAAGGAATAGCCTGCCCCAGGATCCCGTTTAGCTATGGCATCAATAGCGTCCTTTATGTGCTCTCTCTTGATCATGACGGAGAGGCCGTTGCGGATGGCACAGTCTCGTGACTCCCGGGAGGCCTCATCTTGAAGGGAATCAGGATGGTGAAGGAGGCTCCCTGTCCAGGGCTATTCCTGGCAGAGATGCCTCCCCCCAATTGATCCATGATCTCTCGACAAGTAGTAAGGCCGAGGCCTATATGCCCTGTCCTGGTGGTGAAAAAGGGATCAAATATCGTTTCGATCTCTTGTTCCGGGATCCCTGGTCCACTATCCACGACATTCACCACGACCCCGCCCTTTTCCTGCTTCGTTGAAATACGGATATCCCCCCCCTTGTCTATGGCATACAGGGCGTTAAGAATTATGTTCAGGAAGACCAGCCTCAGCTTCCACCGATCGCTGGCAACCGTGGGAATATCTCTTTGAAAGGACGTTTGCACCCTGATGTGTCTGAAGCGCAGCTCGCTGCCAACAGCGTCCAGGACTTCACGCAATAGTTCGTTTATGTTTGTCTCTGAGGCTATCGGCTCCCGCGGCCTCATAAAATCCGCCATCTTCTCGATGGATTTCCTGCCCCTGGCCACCTCGGACCTGATCTGGTTAGCACCATGAGCTATCTCCTGAAGGTCCTTCTGCTTGACTGCCTCTGAGCACCACACCGTGGCCACGTCAATGTTCGCCAAGGTATCCCCGATTTCACGAAGAAACCCGGAATAAAGCTCCACTGCCGTTACAATGTGGCTGGTGCTTTGAAACCTTTGTTTCAGTGCGCTGAGGCTTTGCTGCTTGACCTCCAGTTGCGCTACCAGGTAATTCGTGGTCAAAAGAACCGTCATGACGATCAGGATACCCCCAAGCACGAAGACGAAAATGCTGATGGTTCGGGTCCGTTGAAGAGAGTTGTGAACAGTTGCCCGGTCAATCTTTACTACGCACATCCATGGTGCCTTATCCAGCCATACCATGGCATGCACTTCTCCTTTACTCTCCAACATTTTCACTCCTTCAAAGGGCTCTATTTCCCCGAGCTCAAAGCGTGTCATGAGCCCTTTCCCCGCGCTTGGGTTACTCTGAAAGACCCCCTCGCGGTTGATGAGAAAGGCCTCGCCACTGCCGGAAATGTCAATACTGGAGACCATCCTGTCCAAATATTCGCCGTCCACGGTCGCCCGCAGGACCCATGCACCGCCATCTCCTTCCGTTTTCACGGCAATGATGAGGTGAGGCTCGTTGCGAAATCCCAGGAACAAGTCACTCACATACTCGCCCTGTTCCATCACGGATCTGAACCATTCAGTTTCCTTGTAATTTCGGGAGATGAGGTCGTAAGGGCCCACATAGGCCAGGTGTCGCCCATCCTCATCAACGACACCAAGGTCCGTAAAGCAGGGCACTTCACTCCTCAGTGAATGAAATACCGCTTCCAGGGTCTCGGCCTTTGAAAAGGATTCCAGGCTCAAGTTCGAAGAGAGGAGCCGCAACTCCCTGATCCGAGCCTCAAAAAATCCATCTATTGTCTCCTTGTGGTGAACGACCTCCCTTTGCAGATTTCCCCCGACACTCTCTTTGAGCATTGACATGGCATAGAAATACATCACCCCACCGATCAAGATGAGGGGGACAAAAGAGGCAGCCAGGAGCGCCAGGACTACCCTGTTCCATATTCCCCGAAAATATGGAAAGTCTTTCCTGGTGATATTAACCGTATTATTGGAGCCCTTTCTCATCGCTCCTGTTAGCCCCTACTTTCTATTTCCTATTCTATCTCTCTTTCGACATACCACAGAATATCCTTAAGCCTTATAACCCCGAGCATCATCTCGCCCTCGATGACTGGAACAGAGCTTAGCTTGCGAGCAATCATCTCTTCGGCGACATCTTTGAGCAAGGCATCGGGCCCGGCAGTCAGATCCGGGAACCGCATGACTTCATCCACCCTTCTCTGGGGCAGCAAGCCCGGGGCCTCGACCAGGGACTCCCACGTGAGAGAGCCCGCAGGAAGGTTCTTATGGGCTTGTTCCAGCAATATCCGTTTGGTCAGTATCCCCAGGAGTCGGTCTTCATGGTCCAGGACATATATTTCCCCTATTGCCTCTTCCGCCGGGAACCCGCTCAACATTTCCAACGCCGTTAGCAGGGGATCTTCCGGCCTGATCCTCCTGAAAGGGCAAAGGGGGATTTCACCGACCCTTTCCCTGGGCCAGAGCACGGGGTTGCGTCTTATGACCTCTCTCTCGTGGGCTTCTCTTATCGTTTCTGCCAGATGCCCTATGTCACAGGGCTTCATGAGGTAATCGAATGCCCCTTCTCGTATCGCGCGAATGCCTGAAGACACGCTTGCATGGCCAGTGAGCATGATCACCTCGGTATCAGGAGCCAGTCTCTTGATCTCAGACATCGTGCTCAGTCCATCCATACCGGGCATCTTGAGGTCAAGAACGATCACATCGAATCTCTCTGATTTAACCGCATCCACCGCCTCATAACCATTGTATGCCGAGGACACATGAAAGCCCCTGGTCCTTAAGAGAGCAGCCATGTTTGCCACGAATTGTCTTTCGTCATCTACGAGCAGGACGCGTATTTTCTCCTTCATGGCAAAGCGTCCCTCATCTTCCCCTTGCATTACATATCAAAGCAAGCTTTCATCAAGAGCTTCAAATGACATTGGCTTTTTGGAGTGAAAATAAATATGTTTATAATACCACTAAAACGACGCCTTTTCAAACCACGCGGACTGGGCCGCAACCTGAAATCAGGATTATGTGAGGTACAAGGGAAAGCAGATGCCCATGGATATCAGGGAGAGCCCGAAGCCCCTTAATCGCCTTCGGAAATAGGTCTGGTCGCTGTGAGGTCTCGTTGAAGGAGCGCCGTAGCCTGGATTATTGCCCTTTATTATGCTGGTCATACCCGAACTTTGTGCGCTCCCGCCCCAGGGGCGGAGTCCCCTCCACCATCAAAAACAAGGGACCAGGCCTTCACCGGGAGCGGGAGTTTACTATCTAACCCGCCAGCTTCGCAATAACGCTGGGAATGATCTTACAGAAGCAAATTATAGCCACAATGACGCAGTAGAACGGAACTACTATCCTCCACATCTTTTCTGGAAAGACGCGGGTCGTATATGGGGCCGCCACTGCCGTAAACATGGTGGGCAGCATCATGGAGGGCAACAACAAATAGTCAATGGTCACTCCTCCTGCAAGCAGCGAAAGCCAGACGATGATAGAAAAACAAGACACGGTGCCCTCTGATATGGCCGTCACAGCGAGCATGCTCTTGACAGGCACACCTGACAGGAGCCCACCCACGGTAACAACAGGGCCATACCCTCCTCCCCCGACACCCTTGTTAAACCCTGCCAGGGCACCCCAGAATAACATCCGCTTGGGATGATAAGGCCTCTCAATCCTCCCCTGCCACAGCGAAACCGCTCCCATGACCAGCAGCAGGCAGGCCACGTAGAGTTTGATCCATACCTTGGCCACCTTGAAATAGGCGTAGACAGCGGTGATGGAAAAGGTAACGGCCGCACACCCAATTATTGCTATAAGGAAATACAACTTCATGGTCTCTGACATTATTGGTCTTAGCTTCCATTCCACATTTTCAAACTCCCTGTGCAGGAAGGCCCCTACCAGGCCGGCGGAGGCCTGCTGGATCATAACAGCCGGCACGATCTGTTTGGGGTCGAAGCCAAGGACCAACAGCAGTGGAGTCAGAGCAGTCCCATAGCCCATACCCGCGGAAGCGTCCATGAACTCGAAAAAAAGGGCTAGTCCTACTACCGGCCAGATGATGCCCCACTCGTTGGTGCCTACCCATCCCTTCGCCCTGACATATGCCGACGGGATCCTCTGGGTCGCATCAAAGGGGTTCCCCGCCAGCCAGCACCCGATGAGAAAAATGACTCCAAATGCCACCAGTCCCCAGATTATCGCCACTATCTGTCTTTTCCCCGGCCTGAGGCGTTCGGCGATGGTTGCCTTTTCCCTTTCCACCTCTCTGGCTATTTCCCAGCCATGAATCTTCCCCTCTTTTTGCATAACAAGCTCCTCCTTGTGATACTTGAAATAAAGTCAAAATCCGGAATAAGTCTTCTAGCAACTTAACTAACCCCGTCTATAATCAAGATACGTGCCAACAGGCAGGGAGGAGATCTTCGTTTTTACGATTCCATAATATATTAATATCACTAATTGTTTGTTCCTTTACCGCCCTGTCCCTCCGACATCACCGTTTTAGAGATAGAGAGTACAAGGTTCCACTGGAAACTCGCAAGTGACAGGTGTTTCTTACTGATTCACACCCCTTCCACTGTGCCGATATTCATACCGTATTGCAGAAACACATAGAACATATAGAGACCAAGTAGCCAGGCACCCTGGAATTTCTTGAAACGACCGTCCCTGTTTCTGTAAATGAAAAACCTGAAGGAGTAAAGAATAGCGAGCATCGCCGGAAAGTGGAAAAGAAAGAAGTTTTCCGGAATCGCCAGGGGCCTGGCGGCAGATGCGGCACCGATGACAAAAAGGCAGTTCAATACATCGGCCCCCACGACGTTTCCGACCGTGATTTCAGGGTGACCTTTCCTGACAGAGGCTATAGCCGTCATCAATTCCGGCACAGAGGTTCCAAAAGCCACCATGGTAGCGGCGATGACATCGTTGGGCACCCCCAGCCTGAGAGCTATCTCTGCCGCACTGGGTACCAGTATCCGGGCCCCCGCCACGACCAGGAAAAGTCCACCAAGGAGCATGAGCCAACATTTTACCAGGCCCGCCAGTTCGGAAGCATCCAGTTGTTCCCCTTCCAGGGCCAATTCCCCCCCCTTCTTGGCCCAGGTGTAGGTCATGTACATGTAAATCCCGAGCAAGACCAAAAGGAACAGGCCCACCTCCCGAAAAATGACGGGGCTCCCTCGGGTTGCCACCAGAATAACGACTGATATAGCCACAAGCAGTGTTGCGGCACCCACCTGCACCCAGCCGGTACGATTGAGAATATACCGGTTTACCGGGACCGGCGCCAGCAGACACGTAAGTCCGAAGATGAGGCCGGTATCAGCAATAATGGAGCCCACGCCGTTACCCAGGGCAAGTCCCGGGTCCCCCATCCACGCGGCCATTACGGAGACAACCGCTTCTGGTGTGGTGGTGCCGAGGGAAATAATCGTGGCACCGATGACTATCCTCGGCAGTCCTGTCCTGCGTGAAAGCTGAACCACACCGTCAATCATACAATTGGCCCCCTTGGAGAGGGCCAGAACACAGACAACAATAACGGCCAGTAAAACCATCACGGGCAGCCCAGCCACGATTTCTCTCAACATGGCCTCATCGCCTATGAATCTCAACATAGTGTGCAGCATATATCCTCCTTTCCCGGCCCAACACCTTACAGAATCGAATAATATGCCGGCTGTCAGATGGCATCTTGCTGGGGGAAAGATTTCAAGATATGTGCCAAGACAAGAAAGGTTAGGACATGACCCCGCCTAACTGCTAACTGCAACGTGCTATTAGATGTAAAGAGCTAGCCAAAGACATTTGAAATCTTGCATCACTTCCCATGGTGCCATGATACTCAGGGCTGTTTGAAGAGCCGAAGTGACGCGAAATTTCTCAATATCGGCGTGTTAAGTATTTTGAGAGATAATCTCCCACTTTTTACGTGTATGAATCTAACACAGGGTTCTTTGAAAAGCGATGACGAGCCGCTGATTCCACCTCCAGGAGAGGAAAGAAAGATGACACATAGGGAACGCTTTGTCATATGGCCGTTGACAATAGTACACCCACAGGGGAAGTGCGAAAGGTATCATACTGGACGAAAGGCGAAATGTAACCGTGGCACTTGTCTTGCATTTGAAAGAAGAAAAGAAATAGGGGATGTCGCTCTCTTTTTGCGGGAGCCTTTTCCCCGGGGGGAAAGATGCCGAGAATAGAAGCCGCGAAAGTAGCAGAGATCCTGGCGCCCTTCAGGCAGCAAACCCCGCTCCAGCCTTCGGCCTCTTTGGACGATAGCCTTGTCCACGCAGTCGAGTTGATGCTAAAGCATAACCTCAGATGTCTGGCCGTAGTAAAAAGGGGCCGGCCCCTTGGCCTGGTATACCTTAAGGAGGCCCTTGATAAACTCGGGATCCAAAATCCTTCCAAGATAACTACTGGGAACGGAATTCCTCGCCGTTGATTCCTGCTTCTTTCATCAATCGATGAAGGTATTGCCTTCGAATCCCTGCTACTTCTGCTGCCCTGCTTATGTTCCCCCCGCTCTCCCTGAGAAGGGATCTGATGTACTGAGAATGAAACAGTTTGAGCATTACATCTTTCGCCTCCTTAAAGGGGATATGAGATACGTCGCACGCCGTCTCAGGATAGAATGCGTTCTGTTCATTGTCCAGGAACAAGTCCCTCACCTCCAGGGTGGAGCCCCTGCAAAATATCACACCGCGCTCTATAATATTTTCCAGCTCTCTGATATTACCGGGAAATTCCTGAGCCATAAGGATCTGCATGGCAGCAGGCGATATTTCATGAACGTCTTTCTGGTACACCCGCGCATACTTTTGAAGGAAATGGTAAGCCAAAAGGGAGACGTCCTGTTTTCTTTGCTTCAGACAAGGCAGGTGAATATGGACGACGTTCAGACGGTAATAAAGGTCTTCCCTGAATTGCCCCTCTTCTATATCCGCCCGCAGGTTATGGTTCGTTGCCGCTATAATACGCAGGTCAGCCTTCTTGGTGACCACGCTCCCTACGGGTTTGTATTCGCCTTCCTGGAGAAGCCGAAGGAGTTTGGTCTGCATGTTGGGATTCAGGTCACCTATTTCATCGAGAAAAAGGGTTCCTTCGTTTGCTTCCTCGACCAGGCCCTTCTTGTCCTTCCATGCCCCGGTAAAGGCCCCTTTTACATGTCCAAAAAGCTCACTTTCTATGACTTGCTCGGGGATTGCCGTACAGTTAATGGTAACAAATCTCTTGGAGCTTCTCAGGCTGTTTCTATGAATTGCCCTGGCGACTAACTCTTTTCCGGTCCCCGTGGCACCCGTTATCAGTACAGTGGCCGTGGTGGGGGCCACTTGCCTGACACGATCAAATACCTCCTTCATCATCGGGGTTACCCCTACCTGGGGTGTAAGGTTTCCTTTTTCCGCCAATGCCTGCCGAAGTTTGACGTTTTCTTTTTCCATACCCTGCCATTTCATGGCCTTGTCTATGGTCAGAAGGATACGCTCCCTGCGAAAGGGTTTGGATATGTAATCATAGGCCCCCTTTTTGATTGCCTCTACTGCGGTGTCAATAGTGGCGTATGCTGTTATAACAATGAAGGAGGTCATTGGCCTGATTTTCTTCACTTCGTCGAGCAACTTGATGCCATCCATTTTCGGCATCTTCAAATCGGTTATGATCAGGTCGAAGGGTTGTTCTTCGAATAACTTGAGAGCCCTGAATGGGTCGGATTCCGAGAGAACTTCATGATCAGTTTCCTCGGAAATAATCCTCTTCAACAGAAGAAGCATGTCTTTTTCATCATCTACAATCAAGATCTTTCCAGCCATCATTCTTCCCTCTTGGTGATGAGCGTCACTGTAAAAGTCGTCCCACCAGGTTTCCCGGGAAAATCGGGGACATGACTCACGCAATCCATGGAACCCCCGTACTTGGCGACAATACCGTAGCTTACGAATAGACCCAGGCCTGTTCCCTCACCTTCCGGCTTGGTGGTAAAAAAGGGCTCAAAAATGTGGTCCAAGTCTTCCTCTTTGATCCCGGTGCCGTTGTCCTGAAATTGAACAATGGCCCTTTTCCCACGTCTTTCCAGCCTTGTGCGAATCACCAGGGTCCCACCGTGCTCCATGGCTGAAACTGCATTGTTGACCAGGTTCAAAAACACTTGTTGCATTTGTCGGGGATCTCCCTTGACCAGAGGGATATGTTCATCCAACTCCAAGATCAGCTCGATATTTTTCATTTCCAATGTATGTTTAACGACCTTGATTACTTCCGCCAGGCAAAGGTTCACGTGACAGTATTCGAACTCTTCCTTTTCAAGACGGGCAAAACTTAACAGGTTCTCTACCACGTCTTTGCAGTGAAGGCCCTGCCTTTCTATTGTCTTTAGGTCTTCAAATTCTTGTGTGCCCTTTTCTGCCTTTTTCAACAACAGATCACAGAACCCTAGTATAACCCCCAGTGGATTGTTTATCTCATGGGCGACACCGGCCGCCAGTGTCCCCAGTGACGCCAGCTTTTCGGCATTAATGAGCTGTCTTTCCAGCTTCTTGTTTTCCGTGATATCACGGGCAATACACAACACGCCATTCACTTCCCCTTCATCATCCCTTAACGGCATGAAATTCCCATTAAGCCAGATCTGTTGTTCCCCCATTTTGACCTCGAATTCATCCCGAGCGCTTTTCCCGTGCCTGTAAACCATCCTGATCAAGTTGATTTGCTTTTCAGCCACTTCTTCAGGAAACACGCATGAGAGATCTTTACCTATAAATTCATTTGTCTGGCCGCCAAAGAAGTTGGCTGTGAAGCTATTCATGGATTGAACAACACCTTCAGCATTGACCGTAAAAATAAAGTCCTCTGCACTTTCCACCAGGGAGCGGTACCTTTCCTCCGACTTCCTGAGTTCCTCTGTCCTTTCCTCTACCCTACCTTCTAGGAGCCCGGACCACCGCATTTCAAAAAAGATGAGAGCTGAAGCGGCCAGGACAATCACCAGGATAACAAACCCTTGCAGCAGGAGTTGCCTCACGTATACTTCGTGAACCAATCCCTCTATTTCAGACATGGGGGCCACCACTGCCACCGACCATTTCTCAAGGGGATCTCGGGATAAGATGATGGGGTGATACGCAATCAGTTTCTTGATCTTTCCGGTAACGCCTCGATGCCAGCCGGAAAAATACCATCCGGTACCGGCCTCGCCTTTGAGCATCCTCTCCTTTTGAATGAAGTTGATTCTCTCATAGGAAATATCTGGATCTTTCTCTTTGCGGGCAACGAAAGCACTCTTGCCGACAAAGCTCGCCACAGGATGGAAAAGGAAAATCCCTTCCCCGTCAATGATCCAAACATAGCCTGTTTTCCCTGAGCGAATGTCTTTCAGGAAGGGAAGCAAGAACCGTGTCATGTCTACCTTGAAGAGAAGGATTCTGGAAAAATCTTTATGCAAAGACGTAGCGAACATGAAGGCAGGTCCCGGAGGATTGTGGCGGGCGTGATAGATCCAGACGTCCTTTCTTGCGCCGTCTATGATAGGAAGCAAATCGTCTCTAATGGTGTCAGTAGTTTCTTCTATATGCCTGGGGTTATAAGGTATATACTTGTATGCCCTTTTGGATTGCACGTCAACTATATCAATTTCACAGACCCCGGACTCCACTACTCGAGAAAAGCCTAGTTTGATCTTCTCATACCCCCTGGCCGGATCACCGGAAGGTATTGAATTTAGCTCCCTTCTCAGGAACAGCAACTCATTTTTCACAGAGTCCACTTCCCTTTCAATCAAGGCTGACACATGGCGGGCAATGACAAGTTGTTCCTCGTTGAATTGCTCTATCACGACCTTTATCATCTCCCTGCCAGACCATAGACCAAGGACCGCGCCTGAGGCAAGGAAAGTGAAGGCTACTGCACAAACAAGGACCACTATCTTCTTTCTTGCTCCCCTGTCAAAACGCTTCTTGACGAAGTTCATCTCTCTGTTCGTATGGCACTCCCGTATGCATGGCGGAGACATATTACGTAACCAGCCTTTGGGCCACCCCTTCACCCGATGGATGCCTTCTTACGCTCTTGGGAGATGGAATCAGCGGCGCAACATTCCCTCCATCTCGAAAAAGAGATCCTGCTCCCTGATTACCCCCACAATTTCACTGCCCCGCACTACGACCAGACGTCTTGCCTCATTCGTTACCATTATGTAAGCAGCCTCCATCAAGCTTGAATCCGCCTCAATATTCGGGGGGGCCGGCGACATGATCTCCTCTATCCGCTTCTTGGCCAATTTTGCTATCTCCCTCTTGAACATCCCTCTCCAGAACATTGGAGAATATTGTATGCTGTCAGCCATAGAGGGCTTTGGCACCCTGAGATATGCGGGCATGATGGCCTCTAACAGGTCCTTTATGGCCAAGAAGCCGACTACTTTTCCGCTTTCATCCATGACGAGTATGGACCTGTGTCCTGTTTCCATGATCCGACCGGTCACAGCCTTTGATGTGAAAGACTTCTTCAATTCCATTATAGCTTCATCCACCAGTTGATCACCATTCATGGTAGTATAATCTTCGATAGGAATCATGACATCACCTACAGACCCCTCTTCAAGAGGAGCTTCGTGTCTGGCATGCTCCCATGCTTCCCTTATCTTCTGGGAAAAGAGGGTGATATCACATGGCTTTGTCAGGTAGTCAAAGGCCCCATCCACAAGGGCCTCCTTGGCCGAAGACATGGTTGCGTGCCCGGTGAGCATGATTACAGGCACATGGGGCCTCCTCCTCCTGATCTCCTTGAGGGCCTCGTGGCCGTCCATGCCTGGCATCTTTATATCCAGGACAATGACATCGGGGTTTTCTTCGAGCTTTTCCATTGCTTCTTCCCCGCTTGCCGCCAGGATAGTCTCAAATCCTCTCCTGGTCAGGAGCTTCTTTGTGGTTTCCCTGAACTCATTTTCGTCATCCACCATAAGTACTTTGATCTTTTCAGTCATGGACAAGGCCCCCCTTGTTTGTCCTTAAACCCGTATTTCGCAAGTGTCTCGACGAACTGCCCGTGCCTATTGGCTATATAGAGGATTTGCCTTCACCCACTCGTTGAATGGATCTTGCAGGAGAACCCGCCCCTAGCAAGGCTTCTGCAAATATGTTTGCGAAATTCGGGTTGAATTGAATATTCACTTTTGACCCACCTATTTATTTGAAACAATTTAGCTTTATGAAAGACGCCAAAACTACTGGGGCTCGGGGATCTCTTGGAAGAGGTGAACTTGTTTCAGTGGTACCCTATTCGCATAGCGAAAAGGTCTGGCGGTCGGATACCCATATCCATTA
>JAFDHO010000302.1 GCA_019308745.1 Deltaproteobacteria bacterium | reverse complement strand
GGCCTTTTTTAGTAGGCAAAAGAGAAGGATCACGGAACATTACAGTAACCTTTACTATCATGGTGTTTTGCTCTGGGACGCGGGGGAGGTTGACCTATCAGGAGTTGGAGTGCTGAGCCAGGAGAAGTTTCTATCCGAATTTGTCCCG
This sequence comes from Deltaproteobacteria bacterium, assembly GCA_019308745.1. Classification (GTDB taxonomy): domain Bacteria; phylum Desulfobacterota; class DSM-4660; order Desulfatiglandales; family HGW-15; genus JAFDHO01. Next base: position 3,359 of record JAFDHO010000302.1, on the reverse strand, counting down.
CGTCTTCTAGAACAGAGGTTTCCGAAACACGGTCGAATACAACCTTACATGGATGTGTTGCCCCTGGGGGTTGTTAGAGACATGCTAATGGAATTTCTGTTGAGGGGCATACTCATAGCCGACAACCGATCAAAGGCCTCTATCCGGGATGTCCTGGAAGGGATCCTGAGGCCCATGGGTCTCACAAGGAAAAAGGGCAATCAATACGAACTCACCATAAATCCCCGACAAAACGAGCTGGGGCGCTGTGTATTGGCTCTAATGGAAGGAAAGGAATCCGTTCCTCTTGAAGAGATCTACTGGAATCTTCGAAAGGGGGAATATGGGCTGCAAATGCCCTATTTCGAGATCCTGGTCCTGGCTCTCCTTTTCTCCGGGCACCTTGTTGCCTACAAGGTGATGGAGCGTAAAAGCCCCCAGGAACTTTCCAGGACAGGTTTGAAGGGGATAACGGCCCTGGGCAGGGGAGAAGTTGTGTCCGGGGAGTTTCGTCAAGCCATAAGCAGTCATCCCCTGATCCCACGACAATACCGGGACCTGCCCCTTACCCTGGCGTCACAGGAAGGGTTATGGTCTGAGCTAAAAGCGGCCAAGGCCTCAGTGCTTGAAGAATTGGAGTCGCTGAAATCAAGAATTCAATGGGCGCGGTCCTTCGAAGCATTCCGCAACATGCCTTGGCAGGGCATCATCAATGATATTGAAGACGTAAAGGTCCAATGGGAGGAGGTCAAGGTCAGCCTTTCCTCCAAGGATGGTCTGGAGCGCTTTCTTCGTGCCGGGCAAAGGGAGCCCTTCCTGGAGAACAAGCTGAAGAGCGTAGAATCCGTCACGGCTTTCCTGGGCCAAGCGGAAAGGGCACTGTTTGTTCACCAGTATATCACGGATAAGAGGCTCCGCATCCCTGAAGCATCTGATAGGGGAGATGGGAAGAGGCAGGAGGACTTTGATAGATTAAGGAATTTGAGGTCCGAAATACTGGAATTCTACGAAAAGAGCTCGGATTTGCTTCCCCATGGCTCCCTGGAGGATCTTTTCAAGAGATTTCAAAATTTTCAAAAGATCTATACCAGGCTTTATGCGGAAGAACACGCAAGAGCAAAGGAGGGAGAGCAATTTGAACCCTTTGAGAAACTGGGAAGGTCCAAGAGATATGACATACTTCAAAGATTTGGCCAAATAGAAGTGCTCTCCGTAGAGCACAACTATCGGTCCGTGAACCAGGCCATCTCCTCTGTTCTCCTCAACAGGTGCGCAAGGTCTCCGCATGCACAACTCCAGGCCAGGCCTATATGCGAGTGCGGGTTCAAGATGGGTGACAGGATCACCTTTGAACCCATAAAGGAGATAGAGAAAGGAATGGACATGGGGGTAAGGGAGTACCTCCATGCATTGAAGACTCAGGAAATGCAAGAGAGGCTTCTCCCATACTTGGAGGGACTCGACCTGGTGAACAGGAAAGGGGAAGCTGATGCCATTAGGCACCTCATGGAGCTGGATCCTGATGCCGAAGGAGTTATAAGCCAGCTTGACGAGCTCCTTACGCCGCGATTGATAGGGAACATGAACGAGGCCTTCAGAGGAAAAGTGGTAGTCGTCAAACGGGACTTGGATCGACTGTACAAGAGCCTCATACACAGGAAATATACCCTATCGCAGCTCAGAAAGATATTAAGCGACTGGTTGAGAGAGGAGACCATCGGTGATGACACCTTTCTCCATTTCGTGGGAAAGGGCGAAGGAGGTTCCCTTGACAATAGGCAAGAGGAGTTCAGGGCTTTTCTGGAAAGCAAATTCAGGCAACTTGTATCCCTCTATTACGAAACAGGTCACGAGCAATTCATCAAAGCCATGACTATTTGTTTATGGGCGCGGCAATACGACCTGTCAGGGCAAGGGCCTTTTGAAGCCTTCCCGTTTCTCGAGGTGGATTCCAATAGTGAAATTCGGGCGTGGCTCAACCACCTGGAAGATCTTGCCAGTGCCCTTAGAAAGGAGAAGGCGGAGTTGTTCGAGTATTGTATCCAGATAGCGGAGCAGGACACTGGTCTTATCCGGCACCTGTGGTCTTTTCTTTCGGCAAGGAGCCTGGAGGAAATCTTCAAAGAAGAATCAATATTCCCACTGATATTGAAAGAGGCCTTCGAAAGGATTGTATGCGGCAAAATCGAGGAATTGGACCTGGAAGCACTCCTTGCTACATCTTCCGCCGGGGATGACAAGGAACCACACGCACGGCTTGAAGATAGAAAAGGGGACATGGTAAGGACCTTGAGGACTTACAGGCAGCTGAGGGAAAGGATAAGGATCCTTTCCTCGGCCGGGAATAACCTGCCAGACTCCTTCTCAAAATGGGAATCCCTTTACAAACATACAATATCACCCTTGCCCTTTCTCAGAGAAACACTCCAGGATCAATTGAAGCACATAGGAGTAGAGCCCCCTCCCTTTTTGAAAGAGGAGTTGAGGCAAATTGATGAGCGTCTTCATGAAGTGAGCGCTCCCTTTGCGGATTTCTATCGCAAGAGCATCCCTGAATGGGAAAAGGGCGTGGCTTCACGACCCATGATGATCCAAGATATTCCATCGATGCTTTCAAGGAAACGCAATGTGCCCGATTATCACAAGGTGTGTTATGTCCTCATGGACGGCATGCGCTGGGACCTGTGGGAATATATAAAAGTTCACTTCTTCGCCAAGATGCCCAACTTTTTTCGGACCGTAAGGGAAGGGGCCGTCTGGTCGGGTCTGCCAACAAGCACGGGATCACAACTGGAGAAGTTTGAGGAGGCCCTGTGTTCCTCAGGAAATCGGGTTGACGACAATGCTGTATGGAAGATCAGCGGTGTTGATGAAAAAATCCACTCTGAAAAGGGGCCGCTCACGCATCTTTTTGCCAATGTGGTCAACTACCTGGAAATAGATGTCCTCTTGAGGTTTCGGGACCTCCCTCCCAGAACCCTCTTGTTTGTCTTCTCAGATCATGGCTTCGTGGAAAACCCTTCCTTCAGTCGCGGCAAGAAATACGACTCTCCTCGTTACATCCACGGAAAGGATTCTCCCTTTGAGGTGATTGTCCCCTGGGCATGGATCATGCGCATATGACGCGATTTACGATCCTTCTGGGGCCACAATGGCTCCCAGGCTAACTTAAGGGACAACGCACGCACGAACCAGTAGCCTTAACCAATAGCCTTAGCAAATAATGGCTCTCCATGTAAGGATCTGAGTCTCAAGACCACTAAACACTAGCCAAAGATATTTGAAATTTTGCATCACTTCAGCTCCATGGTGCCATGATACTCAGAGCTATTTGAAGAGCTGAAGTGATCCAAAAGTTCGTAATATCAGCCTGTTAAGCA
>JAFDHO010000301.1 GCA_019308745.1 Deltaproteobacteria bacterium | reverse complement strand
TCGTAAAAAGTCTCAAAACCGTCATGCTGGACTTGATCCAGCATCCAGAAGCCTTTGAAATTACTGGATTCCTGCTTTCGCAGGAATGACAGAAATGAGTACTTTCTGACTTTTCACGAAGCCATCAACTTTAAAGAGGAGGAAAAACGTGCACTGGTTGTTCATATTGAGTGGCATCTTCTTTTTTTCGGCTGTTTTGGGCTTTTCTGTTACATCTTTTCGGGAGCTTGAAAAGCGCGCCGGCTTTCTCAGCCTGTCCCTTGCCATTGTTTTTGGGGCAGTATGGTTTTGGATTGGCTTTGTTGCACCCGGAATCACGTTCAATCTGGGCCTGGCCACCCTGATAATCGCCGCTTCTACCATCATTTTTCTCTCTCTTCCCATTGGGAAAGCAGAGCCCCTCAAGATCCATCCAGAAAAAACACAAAAGTTTGATGAAAGACACATCATGTTCAGTCGAATGGGGCTCAAACCGGAGACCCCCCAGTATGAGGAATACTACCTCCGCATCAGCCCCGAATTGAAGAAATTCGATGACAACCTCCGCAGTTTGCCCGATCTTGGAGAGCCGGGCGCGAAGTATTTCAGTGAAATTGACTCGCCCTATATGATCGCAATATTTGAGTTTATAGAAAACATCAGAAACCTTGCTGAGCCCGGACCTCCGGTAGGAGGCCCTATCGAGATCTCTCCTAATGAAGCGACCAGGAGGATCAAGGGTTTTGCCAGGCACTTAGGCGCCCTCGACGTCAGGGTCACAAGGCTTAGGGATTATCACATTTATTCACATGCCGGGAGGCAACTTCACAACTGGGGGCAGGAAATACACCTGGATCACAAATACGCCATCGTGTTTTCAACGGAAATGGGTTACCCTATGGTTCATACAGCCCCGCTCCTGCCGACTGCTACGGAAAGCTCGCTTCAGTATATGCGTGTGGCCTGTGCGGGGATCTGTTTGGCCAACTATATTAAGTATCTCGGGTATAGGGCCAGGGCGCATATTGACGGTAACTACCATGTGCTGACCACTGCTATCGCCCACGATGCAGGCCTTGGCGAGCTTGGAAGACTGGGCTTGATCATCACTCCGACCCATGGACCAAGGGTAAGGACTGCCGTAGTTACAACGGACCTTGAACTCATTGAGGATAAGCCCATTAATATTGGCGTCCAGCACTTTTGCGAGATATGCAAAAAATGTGCTGAAAACTGCCCTTCCCAGTCGATTGAAAAGGGTGACAAGAGGGAAGTCCGGGGTGTCGAAAAATGGCAGACCAAGACGGAGACTTGTTATCACCATTGGAGGGTCCTCGGAACAGACTGTGCAATCTGCCTTGCTGTCTGCCCCTACTCAAAACCCGCCAGCTTCTATCACAATCTTCTTAGATTCTTTATCCACAGGAATCCGGTCGCCCGCAAAATCGCCCTTGTTCTTGACGACCTCTTCTACGGACGAAAACACCGTTATAAAAAGAAGCCACCCTGGTTTTCATCGTCCTAGGGACTCGTCCCCTGCCAAGGCTGAGAAGGGAAGATCCCGGGCTGCCTAAACATCCTAAACACTTCTGCAACACATTGAGGCCAGGTGACGTATACATCGACTTGCTCACCGACAGCGGAACTTCAGCCATGAGTGACAGGCAGTGGGCCGGGTTGATGATGGGAGACGAGTCCTGCGCGGGATCTCGGAATTTCGAACACCTGAAAGAGGCGATAAATGATTTGATGGGATTCAAATACGTGGTTCCTACTCACCAGGGAAGGCCTGCCAAGAACATCCTGACTGCGGCCCTTATCAAGCCCGGTCAGCTAATACCGGGAAACACCCACTTTTACAAAGAATGCCTTCTTCATCAAGGAGCGGGAGGAAGGCTACGGTGACAAGTCTGTCAAGCAAATTGTTAGGGAAATGATGTCATACGCCGATGGATGCACCATGAGTGCCAAGAAAGACGGCCTTGTCAACATGGGCGGCTTCATAGGCATGAATGATCAGGGACTCTATGAGCGGTGTTGTGAAATGCCTATCCTCCTCGAAGGGTACATTACTTACGGCGGCCTTTCCGGAAGAGATCTGGAGGCCCTCTCAATCGGGCTTCAAAAGGTGGTCGATGACGACTACCTGAGCTACAGGATCGGACAAGTTCGATACCTGGGGACCGGGCTGGTCAATAATTATATCCCCATTATCAATCCCCCGGGTGGCCACGCTGTTTATTGTGGATGCAAAGGCCTTCCTCCCCCATATCCCACAGTCTCAATTCCCCGGGCAAGTTACCGCCGTGGAACTATATATAGAGGCCGGTGTGCGGTCAATAGAAATAGGAGCAGTGGCCTTTGCAAGGAAGGAGGAAGAGCCGTCCTTGGACTCGGGCTTCACACAGAAAAGATGATTGAATGGCTCGGCATCGAAGTCAAAGACGTGATCGGTCGCACAAAAGAGGCTATCGAAATCATCAGGAGACTCCTCAAAGGGGAAGTCGTGGATTACCACGGAAAGGAGCTCGACTGGACGACCCAGCGCTATCCTCGCTTCAGGCCCTATCGGGATAGAATCCCCATCTACGCCTGCGGTTTCGGCGAGAAATATCTCTCCATGACGGGCGAGGTCGGAGACGGGAGCCTGCCCATGATAACCCCTCCTGAATCAGCAGGGTATATGGTAGAGGCAATCAAGAAGGGGGCAGATAAGTCAGGCCGGGATGTTAGAGACATCGACATTGCCGGGTGTGCCTGGTTCTCGGTTTCGGAAAGCATGACGTCTGCGAGGGACACCATCAAGAAGATAATAGCCTATTTCGGGCCTTACCTGGAGGAAGAAGCCCTCAACTCCGTCGGTTTGTCCCCGGGGGATTTTGATAAGATAAAGGGACTGGTCCTTTCTGGAAAATACTCGGAAGCCGAGAGCCTCGTGGCGGACGATATGCTCCGCTTGGCCGTGGTTGGGGGACCACAAAGGAGATTATTCCAAGGATTGAAGGAATCATTGAGTCCGGTATCACCCAAATCTCCGTAGGAGGACCCTTGGGTCCTGATCCGCGAAGGGCCATAGAATTATTGGGTGACGAGGTCATCCCCTATTTCAAAAGCGGCCCTTGAAATAGAAGCCTTCGATCTCGTGCGTGCCCTCCTCTTGTCTCTCCAGGCTGTCAAGGCCCCGATCCCCTGAGCAAGAGGCCGTATGTTCGGCGTAAAGAACTTCCCCGCTCTTAACCTTCGTTTTTTGGACACCTCTAGACGTAAGGCAACGCCTATCTTTTTCCCCTTGACCTATCAACGAGTTGAAGTATACTTCTCCCATAAATAACGACTTTCCATCCAAGAGTTGCCAATGAATGGCCAAACCATACTTGTAGCAGGAGCAAGCGGCAATCTCGGCGGACGCATCGTGAGAGCTCTGCTCGAACGAGGAGCCGGTGTCCGAGCGCTCGTTCGCCCTTCCACTGCGCGAGAAAAGGTTGAGCGCCTGGAGGAACTCGGTGTGGCGGTTACGAGTGCCGAGTTGTTCAACG
>JAFDHO010000082.1 GCA_019308745.1 Deltaproteobacteria bacterium | reverse complement strand
TTGCAAGCTCGTAGTCACGTAGCGAGACCGCACTATGAGGAGCCGGATGCGTTAATTGCGCATGTCCGGATCTGTGGGGGTTGGGGGAGAGCAATCTCCCTCTTCTACCCGACATTCGTTGTAGATACCGCAATTCACGGTTTCAAGCAGGGTGGGCGCTTACAGAAAGACGGCAATCGTTTTGCAGGGCAAGAACTGCGGGAGGAGAGGATGACGATGCTCGCCCGTGCAAAGGGCGATCGTCTGCTATAGGAGAGGGTTTGATGTTTCGTTTTCAGAATAGACAACAAGTATGTGACGTAGGGGGAGTGAGATTCGGAGGCCAACCAGGGCAATACCCGACGGTGGTGGTCCCCTCCATCTTTCAAAAGGGCGACAGGCTCTTTGAAGGGAGAAAGAGAAAAGAGGGCTTTGACGAAAAGAGGGCAGAGGACCTCATAAAGACCACTGAAAGGCTTTCATGGGAGACGGGAGTCCCCTGCATGGCGGATATCGTTGCCAACACTGGGGAGGAGTTCAAGAGATACATCGACTTCTGGGTAAGCGTGACGGACATGCCCTTTTGTATCGATGCATGGACAATGAAACCCAAGCTCGAAGGAGCCCGGTACTGCGCGGACAAGGGCTTATTGGATCGGGTCTTTTACAACAGTCTCACCGTTTGGGAGGCCGAGCTTGAAAGGGAGGTGCGCGAGATCTCGGAAATAGGGGTGAAGCACGTGTTGCTCGTGGCCTTTGACCAGGAGGACCCCATGCCGTCAGGCCGTGTTAAGGGGACCCGGAAGTTGCTGGATGCCATAGAAGGGGCCAGGGCCCGTTTTGAGAGTATCTTTGTGGACACATCTGTTATGAACGGGCCTGCCACGGCCATATGCTCCCTTTCAAACAGGATCATAAAGGAAAAGTGGGGCCTCCCCTGCGGCAGTGCGCCGTCCAACGGCTCGTACATGTGGAAGGCCGCAAAAGACAGGTGGGGGTTCAAGGGGTGGGCAGGGGCCGATGCGGCCCTGGAGGGGCTGGCAGCCTTCATGTACCACGATATCATCTTCTCGGGACCCATGGCCGGCTCCAGGAGGGTCTTTCCTGCGGTCGCCATGGCAGACGCCTTCCTGGCGACCGCGGTCTTTGCAGAGACAGGAGAACTCCCCTTGGCAGAGGATCATCCCCTTTACAGGCTCTTCCCGGAATTCTCAGAGGACCTAAAGAACGTGTAAAGGACGGGGAATGCTTTTGCGGGCCAGCCCTCATTCTTGGCCCCTCAGAAGAATTTATGGGCGAAGAAATTATCTAGTGCGCTCCCTTAATGAGGGTTGGGATATCTTTTCGCAGTGACTGCTGGGAGGGCGCCATCTTTTCATGTCTTATCTGTGGGGGAAGCCGCGGCCCCGAGCCTCGCGAGGGGAACGCGGAGGGGGCCAGTGTCCCCCGCAGATAAGTCATAGAAAAGACCAGCCCGGGAAGCTTGGAATCGAAGAAAAGATATCCCAACCCGACTATAGGCTTCAATGCTAATAATTTTCAGTGGTTATTGAGTTAGCAACACACGGGTCATCCACAAATTCTTGTGAGGAGCCTCATTCTTACAGGGAAAACCAGGCCCTCTGGGATTGTCGAAGATTCCGCTCCGCGGGAGTTAGAGACAGTTTACTCTGCCGTAAAAGGCGGGCCCAATCCGGTCTTGTCCGTTTTTTCAAGGCCATATCTATTTCGTCAAGAGGTGGCAACCCAATATTTGGGGTTTAAGGGATTCGGAGTAGATTCTTAGGGGTTCATGGGCGTAAACCCCAAATATTGGGTAGCGGCAATGTCCGGTGGGATTTTTTTTGAGATATGGTCTTGAAAAAAGGGGCAAGACCCCCTTGGGTGCTGGGCATTGAAAGCAAATCCCCTCTGGGGATAACGAAGGCTGGTCCTCTCGGCCAGGGTATTTACTGCCCTGTTGTCGCTGTGAGATGAGGTTTTTGAAGAAGCATCAGGAATGGAAAGGAAGGAAGATGACACCAAGAGAGAGGATTGAGAAGTTTTTCAGGAAGGAACCCATTGATCGCATGCCCTGTTTTAGCGGGATGGGCATGGTCACCATCCAGGCCATTGAGAAATTGGGGATTCGGTTTCCCCAGGTACACACCTCAGCAGAAAACATGGCGCGGTCAGCCATGGTCACGGCAGAGATGTTCGGATTCGATGCCGTGGTCATACCCTATGACATGTGCACGATTGCAGAGGCTCTGGGCAGAGGTACTACCCTGTACGAAGATTCGGACGAGATCCTCTATCCAACCGTGCCCTCAAAGTGGCAGACCCCGGAAGAGGTCAACATAGGGGAAGATTTTCTCTCCAAGGCACGGATGCCCATAGTGGACCAAGCCTTTGAAATACTCAAAGGAGAGGCGCAGGGAAGGTTTGCCATTGGAGGGTGGGTGCTGGGGCCCTTTACCATGGCCGGGCAACTCCTGGAACTGGATATCCTGCTTAAAGGGACCGGAAAGTTCCGGGCACAGATCGAGGAGTTACTTGAAAAGACGACAGATATTGTCATTCAAGCTGCAAGGCACTACCAGGACATAGGCGTTGATTACTTGAACATCCGGGAGATGGGAACGGGAACAGACATCATATCACCCAGGACGTGGAAGGCGATGGTGCAGCCGAACCTCACAAGGGTGTTCGATGCCCTGGAATCCCCCAAGATACTACATATATGCGGTTCTACAGACATCATCGTGGAAATGATGAACGACTGCGGCGCGGATGCCCTCAGCGTGGACCAGAAAAACAACGTTGCCGAGACCAGGAAGAAATTGGGGGACCATACCATCCTTCTGGGCAATTTCGATCCCTTTGGTACCCTGGTTCAGATGGAAAAGCAACAGGTTGGCGATGTGATAAAGCGATGCATAGACGAAGGGGTCGACGCCGTGTGGCCGGGGTGCGACATATGGCCGGAGGCGAAGCAGGAGAACGTGGAGGCCTATGTGGAAGCCGTGAGAGAGTACGGGAAGGTGCCCACGCCCGCAGTCGGGAGAACAGGGGAGTGAAAGAATCGGGGAAGGATGGAGGAGGCACGTTAATGGACAAAGACAGGCCCATGGTAATCTTTCAACCCTCGGGAAGGAGGGGCAGGGTTCCCAGGGGAACGACCATCATAGAGGCATCCAGGTTGCTGGGAGTCGACATTGAGTCCCTGTGCGGCGAGAAAAAGGTGTGCGGCAAATGCATTGTGCGAATAGAAGAAGGTCATTTTGCCAAACTGGACGTCACGTCCAGCAGGGAGAACGTGACGCCCTGGCAGAAGGAAGAAAAGAGGTTCATCACCAAGGAAAAGAAGGGGGAAGGATACAGGCTCGGATGTGCCGCGCGAGTCCAGGGCGATGTCCTCGTCTTCGTGCCCGAAGAATCTCGTGCCGGAAAGCAGGTGGTCAGCAAGGCAGCGAGGGATATCCGCATCAAGCATGACCCTGCCGTAAGACTCTATTACGTGGAATTGGACGGTCCCACTTTCAAAGATCCCTTGGGGGATTTTGAGAGACTGTGTAAGGCCCTCAAAGACACCTATGGCCTCGAGAACCTTAAGGTGGATTTGCATGCGCTCAGACAACTGCCCAGCGCTCTCAGGAAGGAGGAATGGAAGGTCACGGTCAGCGTATGGATGGACAAAGAAATCATCAGGATACGCCCGGGCCGGGCAGAGGACTGCTACGGGCTTGCAATCGACGTGGGTACCACGACCATTGCGGGGTATTTTTGTAACTTGCAGACCATGGAGGTGATAGACACGGTTTCCATGATGAATCCCCAGTGTAAGTACGGTGAAGACGTCATGTCCCGAATCACCTACCACATGTCGGAACCGGACGGGCTCAAGAGGATGAGTGACGACCTGGTAGAGGGGCTCAACGGGCTGATAGAGCAGGCTGTCAAGGGTACCCATCCGCCCCGGAAGAAGGTGAAAGGGGGCCCGGAAGAAGAGTGGGTGGAGGAGCCCGAAGAGGGGAGGCATTACCTCCGCCTCAGCAGAGATGACGTAGAAGACGTGACCCTTTGCGGCAACACGGCCATGCACCACATCCTGCTTCAGCTTACCCCCCAATACGTTGGCCTAGCTCCTTTCCCGCCCGTCGTTCATCAGGGCTTGGGGATAAAGGCCCGTGACCTTGGCCTCAAGGTCAGCCCCGGATCCTACGTCTATGTGTTGCCCAATGAGGCGGGATTCGTGGGCGCGGACAACGTGGGGGTCCTGATAGCGGAAGAGCCCTATAAGTCCGATGAGATGCAGTTGATTATCGATATTGGCACCAACGGCGAATTGGTCCTTGGCAGCAGGGACAAGCTCATATCATCATCCTGCGCGACCGGCCCGGCATTGGAGGGAGCCCAGATCCAGTTCGGGATGAGGGCAGCTCCCGGGGCCATAGAGCGCATAAAGATAGAGCCCAGATCCAGTTCGGGATGAGGGCAGCTCCCGGGGCCATAGAGCGCATAAAGATAGACCCGGAGACCCACGAAGTGGATTACAAGGTCATCGGCCGGGAAGCATGGCGGAGTTACTCCGAGCCGAAGGAGATGCAGGCTAAGGGCATATGCGGTTCCGGCATCCTGGATGTGCTCGCAGAGCTTTACAGGGCCGGGATAGTGGGCAAGAGCGGGGCCTTCAGCAAGCAACAGAAATCTGAGCGCTTCCGCAGGAATCCTGACAATAACCAGCCCGAATTCGTCCTGGCCTGGGCCGAAGAGACGAGCATAGGCCGAGACATCACCATAACCCAGAAGGACGTGCGTCAAATACAACTGGCAAAGGGTGCCCTTTATGCGGGGTGCAAGCTCATGATGCGGCGCATGGGCCTGGAAAAGGTGGACAAGGTCAAGATCGCCGGGGCATTCGGAACCCACGTGGACCGAGAGAAGGCCTTGATCATGGGGCTGTTCCCTGATTGCGAGATTGATAGGATAGAGTCCATAGGAAATGCTGCCGGTGATGGCTGTAGGGCAGCCCTTTTGGACCGGGAAAAAAGGCAAGAAGCGGAATGGGTTTCCCGGAACGTGGAGTATATCGAGCTGACAGTCGAAGGAGACTTCCAAAAGGAATTCATGGGCGCCATGATGATTCCCCACATGACCGACCAGTTTCCTCACCTGAAGGGCCTGGTCCCGGACCACATCCTCAACCAAAAGTGAAGGAATTCCGGGGACAGGGACACAATCCGGAAAATCCTCTATCTCCAACCCAGGATATGCTTATTCCTTGACTTCAATGCCATTCTCCAATAATTATAGATTGTTTAGTCGCATGTGGGGAATAACCGTTGTTTTCTCTTTAACCTCAAGGCCTTGAAAGGAGGGCAAGATATGAAAAGAGTCAAGGTGATTGTCCTGTTATTGGCTGCCTTTGGTCTATTCTTTTTCCCAACCGACGGCGCGGCAAAGGAGACACTGGTTTACGGTACCACGGAAAAGGTCATTGACATGGACCCGGCCAATGCCTACGACTTCCATACCTGGGAGATCTTCTACAATATCTATCAGGGCCTTCTCAGGTACCCCCCGGGCAAGACAAACCTTGTCCCTGGATTGGCCGAATCCTACTACATCAGCCCGGACGGCAAAGAGTATGTGTTCATCTTGAGGAAGGGCCTCAAGTTCACGGACGGGACTCCCTTCAACGCATCGGCGGTCAAGTGGTCCATAGACAGGGTCATAGCCCTCAAGGGCGATCCCTCATGGCTGGTATCGGACTTTGTTGAGGGGGTTGAGGTCGTGGATGATTATGTGGTCAAATTCGTCCTGAAAAACCCCGTGGCCTACTTTCCTTCCCTGGTGGCTTCGGTGCCTTACTATCCTGTGAATCCCAATGTCTACCCCAGAGATAAGATCATTCGAGACCCCTCGGAGCTCAAGGGAGGAAGACTGGTTGGTCTGGGTCCCTACAACGTGGTATCTTTCAAGAGGGATCAGGAGATCGTCCTGGAGGCCAACCCCAACTACTATGGGGAGAAGCCCAAGACGGAAAGGATTGTCATACGTTATTTCGCTGATGCCACGACAATGAGACTTGCCCTGGAAAAGGGAGAAGTGGACTTTGTCTTCAAGACCCTCAACCCCTCTGACATAAACGACCTGCAGAAATCGGACAAGATCCGGACAATCAAGGCCCAGGGGCCCTATATCCGGTATATCTGCTTCTTGACCGATACGCCTCCCTTCAATGACAAAATCCTGCGGCAGGCTGTCGCGGCCGCCGTCAACAGGCCCCCTCTCCTGAAGAAGGTCTTCCTGGGGCAGAACGCTCCCCTGTATTCCATGGTCCCGATGGGCATGTGGTCCCATATCGATGCATTCAAAGAGGCGTTAGGGGACGGGAATGTCCGAAAGGCAAGGCAGTTGCTGGCATCTCGAGGCTACAGCGAGAGCAACAAGCTGACCTTCGATCTGTGGTACACCCCGAGCCACTATGGCGACACGGAGGTGGATATCGCAGCGGTGCTGAAGGATCAATTGGAGGCCACGCGCATGATGGAGGTCAATGTCAAGTCCGCGGAGTGGGCCGCATACAGGGATAACTGGGCAAACAAGGTCATGCCTATTTGGCTCCTGGGGTGGTATCCTGACTATATCGACCCGGATAATTACACGGCAGCCTTCGCCGGGACCGCCGGGTCAAGGGGACTGGGCATTCATTTCTCCAGCCCGGTTTGGGATAGGAAATTCGTAGAGGGCCAATCCGTCACGGACATGAAGAAGAGGACCGCCATCTACCAGGAAATCCAGAAGATGTGGGCCGACGAGGTCCCTACATGCCCGCTTTTTCAGGGCACCCTCTACCTCTTTGCCCAGAAAGGTGTCAAGGGTATCCTGCTCTCTCCAACGTTACAATTTAACTACGGGCCGATATACCGGGCCAAGTAACCGGCTCACTAGCGAGGGCTGCCCACCAAGGGCAGCCCTTTTCATGTGCGCTTTGAACTTCTAACCCATTCCTCCTCACCGTACCCGGAATGAAAAACCTGGCCAAATACATTGTCACGAGGCTGTTCTTGACCATTCCCATGGTCTTTATACTCCTGAGCATCGTGTTCGTGGTTCTCAGGATAATGCCGGGAGATCCCGTGTCTTCCCTTTTGGGGGGGCATGCCCCGGAACATGTCATAGAGCAAAAAAGGGAGGTCCTTGGCCTCAACCGGTCACTCCCTGTGCAGTACGTGGACTATATATGGCAGATTTGCCGTCTGGATTTCGGAGAATCCATGGTCTTCAAGCAGCGGGTGAGCAAGGCAATTCTGGAAAAGCTCCCCGCAACCATGGAACTCACCCTGTGCGGGATGTTCATAACCCTTTTTCTTGGGGTCTTCCTGGGTGCCTATGCTGCGGATAAGAGGAGGATGGCCCGGGACTACGGAATCAGGCTGTACGGCATCGTGGTATATTGCATTCCCGTATACTGGATGGGCCTGATGTTACAGCTCATCTTCGGGATCTGGCTTGACCTGCTGCCCATTGCGGGTCGAACCGGCCCAAGGGTCTTTGCATCCACCTTTGAGAAGACCGGTTTTTATATCCTTGATACGATTCTCATCAGGGACTTTTCAGCCCTGCTGGACGTGTTGGAGCATCTGGCACTCCCTTCGGTCACCCTGGGCCTGGTTCTTTCAGGGATCTTCGTCAGGCTTACGAGGACGAACATGCTTGACGTCCTCAAGGCGGACTACATCCTTGCGGCAGAGGCCAGGGGAATTCGCCACAGGATCATCGTCTACAAACATGCCCTCAAGAACGCATTCATTCCCATCCTTACCATGATGGGCCTTCAATTTGCCCTGTTGATGGCCGGGGCGGTGCTCACAGAGACAACTTTTTCCTGGCCGGGGATGGGGCGGCTGCTCCTGGAAAGGATATACCTGAGGGATTACCCGACGATCCAAGGCGTGATAATCGTTATTGCTCTCTTTGTGGCCATGGTATCCCTGGTCGTAGATATTGTCTATGCGATTGTTGATCCCAGAGTGAGGTACTAGCAATGAGGTTTTCCCCCGCGGCAGGCATGGGTCGAATCATCTCGGGATTTACGGGCCTGGGCAAGAAATACGGGGCCGAGTGGTGGATATTGGTGGCAGGGGCCCTGATAATCCTGGCGATACTGCTGATGGCCGTCTTTGCGGAGGGGATAGCCCCTTTCAACCCCTATGACCAGAATACGGGTCCCCAACTGTCTCCGCCGGACGAGGTGCACCTGATGGGGACGGACAATCTGCAAAGGGATGTCTGGTCCAGGATGGTCCATGGTTCGAGGACCATTCTCAGGGTGGCGGTCCTCGCAGCAGTGATATCCCTGTTCATAGGCATACCTTCGGGCCTCATCTCGGGTTTTTCCGGGGGAACCTTTGACAGGATCCTGTCACTGATCATGGATTCCCTGTATTCCTTCCCGGGCCTGATCCTGGCGATCGCCTTTGCCGCCATGCTCGGGCCGGGCGTGATAAACATCACCGTGGCCGTCTCTGTCATCTACATCCCGACCTATTTTCGGCTCGTGCGGGGGCAGACCCTGCAAATCAAAGAAGAGTTGTACGTGGAGGCTGCACGAGCCATCGGAGCCTCAGGCCCTGTCATTCTGTGGAAGTATATCTTTCCCAATGTCATTGCTACCACCGTCGTGGTATTCACCCTCAACGTAGCCGATGCCATCATGATCGAGGCAGCACTGACATACTTGGGGCTGGGACTGCCTCCAACCGTTGTGGATTGGGGCATGGACCTTTCCATGGGCAAAAAGTTCCTGCCTTCCGGACAGTGGTGGATGATCACCTTCCCCGGCGCCATGATCTCCATACTTGCGCTTGGGTTTACCATGCTGGGGGAAGGGCTGGCGGAAATACTCAACCCCAGACTATTGGAACGGTAGGAAGGCTTTGGAGAGGATACTGGAAATCGAGAATCTGAGCGTGCACTTCCCCATCAACATAGGCACGGTCCGTGCCGTGGACGACGTCAGTTGGGAACTGAAAGAGGGTGAGGTAATGGGACTGGTGGGGGAATCCGGCTGCGGCAAGTCGACCCTCGGGTTTTCCATCCTACGGCTTCTGCGACCGCCGGGGAGGATCGTCCGGGGGCGCATCCTTTACAAGGGCCGGGATATCGTCCTGATGGAGGAAAGGGAAATCCTGGATCTGAGAGGCAAAAGGATTGCCATGATCTTTCAGGATCCCCTCACCTCTTTGAATCCTCTCTTTCGCATTGATCAGCACTTCGTTGAAACACTCTTCGCTCATGAAAAGGGACTGACGAGGAAGGAGGCCTACCACAGAGCGGAAGAGATGCTGGAGAGCCTGGGTATCTCACCGGAGAGGCTGACGGAGTATCCCCATCAGCTTTCGGGCGGTATGCGCCAGCGCATTATGATAGGCCTCGCCCTCATACTGCGGCCTGATCTCTTGATCGCGGATGAACCGACCACTGCCCTTGACGTTATAGTAGAGGCCCAGTTCCTGGATCTTCTGGCTGATCTTCAAAAACGGTATCATCTCACGATCATATTGATTACCCACAACCTGGGCAACGTGGCCCAACTGGCGGACAGGATTACGGTCATGTACGGAGGGAGCATAGCAGAGGTCGCGGAGGCAGGGGGCATCTTCGAGAGTCCTCTTCACCCTTACACACAGGGGCTCTTGGCCTCTATCCCGAATATCAAGCTGGATCAACCAACCTTGAAGACCATGCCGGGGAGCCCCCCGGATCTGGTCGACCCGCCCCAAGGCTGTGTCTTCCACCCCAGATGCCCCAACGCCATGGAGATCTGCCGGGCCCGGAGACCGGCAACGTTCCACAGGGACGGGCACATCGTATCATGCTGGCTATACAGGTAGGATTCATGCATTTGGAAGACCTCATAACAATTGATCGCCTTAGGAAACACTTTCCCCTCGAGAAAGGCCTCCTGAGCAGGCTTCTGGCCAGGAAAAGGGGGGCGGTCAAGGCCGTGGACGGGGTCAGTTTCACGATCAAGAAGGGGGAAGTCCTGGGCCTCGTAGGAGAGAGCGGGTGTGGCAAGACCACGACAGGCCGGCTCATCCTGCGCCTCATCGAACCCACGGAAGGAGACGTGAAATACAGGGGAAAATCCATCCTGCCCCTCTCAAAGAAAGAGATGGAAGCCATGCGAAAAAAAATACAGATCGTCTTTCAGGACCCCTATGCCTCATTGAGCCCCAGGATGTCGATCGGAAAGGCCATCGAACACCCCCTGGCCATCCACGGCGAATACACGAGGGCGGAGAGAAAGGAAATATGCCTTGAAATCATGAGGAAGGTTGGCCTGACCCCGGAGACCTTCCTTTACAAGAAGTATCCCCACCAGTTATCAGGGGGACAGCGGCAGAGGGTGGTGATTGCGAGGGCCCTGGTGACCAAGCCGGAGTTCGTGGTCGCGGACGAACCGATCGCCATGGCAGACGTCTCGGTCAGGGCATTGATACTGGAACTCATGGCAGAGCTCAAGAATGAATTCGACCTGACCTATCTCTATATCACCCACGATCTGGCCACCTGCAAATACATCTGCGACCGGGTGGCTATCATGTATCTGGGAAAGATCGTTGAGATGGGGACCTTGGGCGAGGTGTTCAAGAATCCCCTCCATCCTTATACGGCAACCCTTTTAGAGGCCGTTCCCGTGCCCGATCCCAAGTACAGGAGGACACATCCCATCCCAAAGGGAGAGATCCCCAGCCCGGTCAACCCTCCGTCAGGTTGTCGTTTCCACCCCCGCTGCCATGCTGCCGGGTCCGAATGCAGTATGGAAGAGCCTCCCTTGAGGGAAATCAACCGGAATCATCTGGTTGCCTGCTTCCGGGACTAGACAACGGGCCTGCGCCTTTACCTGCTCACTCGCCTTCGCGAGGACGCCCCGTCCGGAAGCACGGGGAGTTTCACTCCCTGTCTGATTTCTCTGGAGGCCTGTAGACCCCTTTGTGGCCTCTCAAGGCCGAAGTCTGGTGTATGGGTTCCATGGGAAGGGGCCTGTCCGGGTATTTTCCGTAGTCGCTGCCCCGGTGGCACCCGGGCCAGCACCTGACCCGGTAATACCTGATGGGTTTTTCCGGCAAGGGACCTTGCCCCGGGTACCAGACCCCGGGAGCTATGGGATAGACCCTCTCTTTGTTGAGGGCCGTGTCCGACGGTGGGCCTTCCGCGCCCTTTGTCACCGGACCCCTGTCACCGGATAGGGAAAGGCTTGTGACTGCGAGGACAGACAAGGCAACAATCATGGAAAGGATGAGACGTTTCATTTCTTCACCTCCCTGTCAGAGGGCTGAGGACAAAGAATCCACCGGCCTTTGTGTGAGAAGAAGATTACAGTCCCTTCTCCCGGCCCCGGGGGCCGGGAATAAACGACCAAATCCCTTGATTCCGCAAGTCGCTTTTCCGGACAAGCTAACACAGATTGGGAATTCCTTCAACCAACCTCTTCATTTCCAAAAAGGGAATGCCTATTCCCCTTACCTGAAAGCTCCGTATCGATACTCAGTGCTGCTGCGTCAAGCCTGAAGTGTCCTCCTCCGCGATTGCTGTATGAAGAGGCCCAGGACGATAAGCACAAGACCAACAAGGGTGGATAAGAGGATGTCCTCTCCCACGAGGAAATGTATGAAGACCAAGGAGACAAAGGGGGAAAGGAAGATGAGATTGGCGATCTTGGCCGTGTTTTCGGAGCGTTTCAGGGCAGACAGCCATAGGATAAATGTGATTCCCATTTCAAAGGTTCCCACATAAGATGCGCCGATGTAACCGTAGAAATGGCTCACCCTTAGCCCGGAAAACAAGAGACAGTATATAAGGATGAACGGGAGACCGAAGAGGAAATTCAGAAACAGTCCGAGTACCGGATCGCGGTCGTCTTTGGTGTTGTAAATCCAGTAGAGCGACCAGATAATCGTGCTTCCCAAGGCCAGGCCGACGCCAACCGGATCGGAAAACCGAAGACTGGAAATCTCCCCTCGGGTGCCGATGACAAGGACCCCGGCGTAGCTCACAAAGAGGGCAAGGATATGAGTCAGCGAGATCTTCTGTTTCAAGAGGGGTATGGAAAGCAGGGACAGGGTAATGGCCCATGTATAGTTCAAGGGTTGTGCCTCCTGGGCCGGGAGTAATTCGTAGGCCTTGAAGAGGACCACGTAGTAGAGAAATGGGTTCAAGAATCCGAGGACCAGGGACCTGAGCCATTGACGGCGCGAGAAGGAAAGGAGGAGCCGGGCTTTGCCCTGGAGCCCCGCTATGAATCCCAGGAGCAGCAGGGAAACAACGGAGGCATACAATAACAGCTGAACATAGTCCACGTACCTCAGCGAGAGCTTAAAGGCCGACGCCACGGTGGACCAGAGCAAAACGGTCAGGAGCCCGTAAGTATAAGCCTTCCTTTGATCAGGCATAGGCACCACGCAGTTGGGATTCTTGGGTGCTAGTATATTGTACTACTTCGGTTCATTTCAAGGTTTGAGGGCCCTGAAATATCCTCCTGCAAGGAGGAGAGCCATCCTGGCTGTCTGCCCTCTTTCGTCAAACCTTCTATAACATTCTGTGGACATATTTTACAGCATTATCGGGAATTGTTACCGGCCTCACCGTCTGGTGAAGGGAGACGAGGGTAAGGGCATATTGTCCATCACAGGTGCTCTGTGTCCACCGAGTTCTACTGAGAGACAAAATCACCACATGTGGCCCTTTCATGCCCACCACTAAGCCACTCCTTTCAGGCGTAATTGTTAGGCGTCTCCGGGATGATACAAGTCTGACTTCGGGATTCCGGGATTTACTTGCGTGCCGCCTTTGACTATACTCCTTGCGGGAAAGAGAAACCAAAAACTGCGTTATTGAGGAAGGACTGAAACCCACTTGGACGCCATAAGTTTAATCCCCCTGATCTATGCGGCGGTGGCAGCCGCATCCTTCGGGGCCCAATCCGTTCTGACCATGCGGAGCCTCTCCCACATGGACTCCCAGACCTGCACCACAATCTCTATGGGTACGTGCGTGCTGGTCTTTTGGTCCGTGGCTCCATTTCAGCTACAGAAGGAGTACTTCTCCAACCCAGGGATACTGGTCTTCGCTGCAAATGGTCTCATACACCCGCTCCTTTCCATGTCCTTGTCCTTCAAGGCGAACAAGATAATGGGGGCAACAGTGTCAACGACGATTGCCTCCCTTGCTCCGCTGTTCGCGTCCCTTGGGGCAATCGCCTTCCTTGGAGAACATCTCACCTATCAGATCCTGCTGGGCACTCTGGGTACCGTGGTTGGTGTGGTGGTATTGTCCTGGAAAAGAGAGGGCCCCTTCAATTGGTCTCTCCCGGCCTTGGTTTTCCCGCTAGGCGCCTCAATCATCAGAGGGTCCAACCATGTTGTCGCAAAAGTGGGACTGGGAATGCTTCCCAGCCCCTTTTTCGCAGCCCTTGTCTCCTTTACCATCTCTTTCGCGGGGGCCATGGTGATCTACCGTATTCATAAAGGGACCATTAAGATTCACGCCCCGTGGCAGGGTTTCAGTTTGAGCGTGATAGCAGGACTTTGTATTGTCATCGGCGTCCTTTCCATGTACGCGGCCCTCAAGACGGGGCTCGTGATCGCCGTGTCTCCCGTCATCTCCACCTTCCCGCTGTTCACGTTCCTTATAAGCCTTCTTTTCCGCCAGGAGAGCTTGACCTTCAGGGTATTTTGGGGGGTGCTGCTGGTCGTTGGCGGAGTGATCTTAATAAGCTACCAACACTAGGGCCCTCAGCGAAGCCACCTTTCTTTCGCCGTTGACACTACCGGGGATTTTGCATACACTCTCCAATAATGGCGTTGGGGAAACGCCTGGCTGGTAAGGCCATGGCCGAAGGCTCTCATCTCGTCATTAGAAGGTGAAAAGGCCCTTGCTGCGAAGATCACAAGAAACAGTTAGGCAAACGCCGCTATACTGGTCCTATGTTTGAATCGCTGAGAAGATCCGCCCTCCCGGCACGCAATTCTGGTATCCTCAGAAGACCGTCCAGTACCAGGCCCACCATATGGCTCGTGGAAGAGAACGGTATAAGGGCGGTCGTAAAGGATTTCAGTTCAAACGGATTCCTCTACAGGAACACTATTGGCAGGTTTTTGATCTGGCGGGAAACCAAGGCCTACAGGAGGTTAAAGGGTTTGGAGGGAGTCCCGAGGTTTTATCGGGTCATGGACGGACTTGCCTTGGTGGTGGAAGAAATCAAGGGGAGGAGCATGGAGGGTCTTGAAGATGAGATAACCCTTTCCGAGGATTTCTTTCGTTCGCTCAAAGACCTGGTCAAGGCGGTTCATGATCGAGGCCTGGCCCATTGCGATCTGAAACGCGCACCCAACGTATTGATGGGAGAGGATGGGCACCCCTACATCATAGACTGGTGTTCTGCCATTACCCGGAGCGAGTTTCGCTTTTTCCCGCTCAGCCTGATCTATGACAGGTTCCTGCAGGACGATTTTAACGCCATCATCAAACTTCAACTCAGGCACTGCCCTGACTCTGTCACCAGCCCGGAATTGGACCGGTACCATTCTCGAGGAAGGGCGGAAAGGTTCATCAGGAACATGAGGGACAGGGCACGGGCCGTGCTTCAGAGAATTGCCTGATCAGCGACACTGCCCCTTCCATCTAAGATCCGCTCAATGAGGAGGTTTGCCGATGCTCGTGGCCATAAGCGATATCCATTTCGTAGACGGTACTGCCGGGGAGCACAACTTGCCCTTTGGGGCCTTTAACAGCGTGTTCCTGGCAGATATCTGTTCCCTGGCATCAGAGAAGAAGGCAAAAGAACTCAAGATCCTGTTGCTGGGAGACATCGTGGATCTCATCAGGAGCACCAAGTGGTTTGACGTAGAACCGGAGGACAGGCCCTGGGGTGAAAAGGGGTTGGCCGATATTCCCTTCCCTCGTAGGGGAAGCACTACGGAAAGGCAGTGTATGAAGATCTTCGGGAAGGTCTCCAAAAAGAGTTTGAGAAGGAAAACACCGCCCACATCCCTCCCCAAGGACACGATCCTCCACAAGAACTGGGAGACATTCAAGCTCTTTAGAGATCTCAGGAGGCATTTATCGGAGAGATGCGATAGAGACCTGCCCGTGGAAATCATCTATGTCCCCGGGAATCACGATAGACTCTGCAACCTCTACCCCTCCTTGAGGGATGCGGTTGGCGACGCCCTGGGCGTATCCAGAGGCCCGGCCCACGTGGACGGAGACCCGGAGGCGGAATGGTGGTACAGGTATTGTTTTTCCGACAGGGACCATGGGGTTCATGCCAGGCACGGACATCAGTTCGATATCTGGAATTTCGGCGGCGGGAATGATCATGGGAGGGAAGGGCATTTGCAGGTCGCCATTGGTGACCTCTTTACAACGGAGTTCGCCGTGAAAATCCCCTGGCTCCTGGAGAGAGTCGGCAAAAGATACCGCGGAGTCACCCGTGAACTCGTAGAAAGCACGAAGGATATTGATAACGTCAGGCCCCTTAGCAGTATCATGGAGTGGATCTATTACAGGCTCAAGAGAGAGGATCAAGGGGAAGTGAGGAAGGCCTTCGGGGAGGTATTCGAAAGGATTGTTGAGGACCTGCTCGACAACCCCTTGGTCCAGCAATGGAGGAGCCCCAAGACCCATATCGACGAAGCATTGCGGCTGGCCAGCAATCCATGGATGAGTTGGCTCCCAAAGGGGATCGTCGGGATGCTGGATGTCGAGGACCTCTTGCCTCTCCTGGTGGGGATGGCCGGGAGCTCGGACGACCCCGAGAAGGATGTGTATACCAGGTCGGCTTACAACGAGGGGATCTGGAGGGAAGACAGGGACATCCACTTCATTCTTTACGGGCATACCCACGTACCTGTTCAAAGACCCCTGGACGCGAGGGACAGGGAAATCTTTTACCTGAATACTGGGACGTGGAGGGATCGCATCTACAAGACAGTGGCCTTGGATAAGGCCTACGACTTTGTCAATCTGAAGCAGATGACCTACACGATCGTCTTCAGGAAGGACGAGGACCCCCGGGGGAAGGAGGTGGGGACCCTGAGCTTTGACGTCTGGAGCGGCACAAAGAAAAAACATTACGTATCTTGACCGTTTGCCATCCCGATCAGATAGAGGGATGGTTCTTCGGCAAACAGGTCATTGGCGGAGGGGAGGTGGAGTCTTTGGCACGAAAGTCTTCGGAACCCCCCTGACAGTTGATCGTGCCGAACTGGAACGCAAGTCAAAAAGGGTCCTGGAAGGGACCAAGAGCCTTGCCAAATGGGACGCCCTGGTAAGGCAATACTACAGCAAGACCGGGCGCTAAGACTTTGTGAGGGGTTCTATGAAGGAGATTACCATCGGGATCCTGTGTCCGGGAGACATGGGGCACTCTATAGGAAAGGTGCTTGTATCAAATGGCCTTACGGTGATCACTTGCTTAGAAGGAAGGAGCGAAAGGACGAAGACACTGGCAAGGAAGGCCGGGATAGAAGATGTCCCTTCCTGCCAGAGCCTCGTGAAGGAGGCAGGGATAATCCTATGAGGAAGCGACTCCCCGTGGTCCCCATGAAGTCCCGGCGCTACGTGGGAGAGATGGAGGAGATAGCAAAGGCATTCCAAGAGGTAGGGCTGACTCCCGACATATTCTTAGGGGCCGCGGATATGTATGCCTTTGAGGGAAAGACGACCCTGGCAGAGCGTAATCCAGAGGATCCGGACCCCTTGCCAACACTATCCCAACTCGTTGAGGTCTTGTCAAAGGGCCTAAGACAGGGCAGTGAATAAAGGCTTATCTTCGCCGAGTTTCGGCGGTCATGTCTGTTGAGGAGCGAGACTCCCTGCCCACGATTATGCATTGCCTATGTTTTCTCCGGCTTTGGAGCGAGGCCCTGGGGTAGGCGCCTGCTTCATGACCTTTGTACAAGGAAAGGCCATCATGACGATTGGATTCCTCGGGCTTTCAGGGTCGATCACGTGCCGGGCCCGCAAAGGGATCCCTATTTCTTGTGTACCTTGCAGAGAAGGCCCCGCAGGGGCCAGCCGCCGCTTATGGGGTTGCAGAGAGACGGTTCGTCATCGATGAGCACATTGCAGTTCGACTTCCAGACGCCGTAAAGACTGGATTCGGCCCCCTCTTCTTCAGGGTACCACCAGCCGTGCTGGACGTGGACGACCTGGGGGTGCATGGTTTCCAGGTACTTGCATCTTTGGGTAATTATCCCTTTGGGGGTTTCGATCCAAGCCCAGTCCCCCTCTTTGATGCGCAGTTTCCTTCCCGCCTCGGGATGTATTTGAAAAACAGGCTCTGGGTGCATCTTGCGGAGGGAGGGGTTCTGGCGGTGTTCGGAGTGGTAGAAGGGCTGGTGACGCCCTCCAGTGATGAGAATGAAGGGGTATTCTTTGGCCAGCTCGGGTCGGCTGTAAGGTGAAAGGGAGGGCTCATAGAAACGGGGCAGGGGGTCGTAGCCCAGTTCTTCCAGGATCTTTGAATAGAGCTCTATTTTCCCTGAGGGAGTCCCGAACCCCGCTGTTTCGTACCTCTTGAATTCCTTGGGGCCCGCCAGGAAACCCCCTTGGTTCATGAATTCGCGAAAGGTCAGGCCGGCAGGCTTGAGCCTGTAATCATAGAGGTCCTCGAGGGTCTCCCAGGGCCAGTCTTCCCCTTGGCCAAGCTGGATCCCCAGGGATCGCCAAAAGTCATAGTCGTCCCTTCGGTCATAGGCTCCATCCACGGTTCGGGGAAGTGCCCGTTCACTGCCTACCACGCCTGAATAGGTCCACAGCCAGGGTCTCTCCAGGTAGGTGGTGGATGGCAAGACAAAGTCTGCCAGCTGGGCACTGGGCGTCATGAAGAAATCAACGACCACGTAGAGGTCCAGGCTTTTGAGCGCTCTATGAACAAGCCGCGTGTTCGGTGCGGTGACCATAGGGTTGCTGGAAAGCGTGATCATGCCTCGCACAGGATAGGGCTTTCCGGTAAGAATGGCCCTGTAAATGCTTGGGCCATGGGCGAATACCTCATAGGACGTCCTGTTGAACACCAGATTGCCCCAAACCTTCCTGACGCTTGATTGGATGAGGTCGTATCCCTTTCTCGACATGAGGCGGAAGTTCTCGAGCCCCAGTGTCTTTTGGATCTGCTCCTCTGGGAGTCGGTGATGGGCCGCGATTTCCTGCTCGTGGATGATGCCGGGATAGGGTGTTGTGAAAACGTCACCGCCTTCCACGTCTACGTTTCCGCACAGGGCCACCAGGGAAAAGAGAGCGTGGAGGGTTTCAATGGAATTCTGCAGGTGTTCCACCCCCATGCCGTGGTTGGTCACCCCGGGCTTCAGGGTGGCATACCATTCAGCGGCCTGGCGAATCTTGGGCGCTGGAAGCCAAGTAATCTCTGAGACCTTTTCGATGGGGTATGCGGATGCTCGCTCCCTCAACTGTTCAAAACCGTGACACCATTTCTTCACAAAGGACTTGTCGTAGAGTTCATTCTCTATGATGTGGTTTATCATGCCTAGGGCGAGCGCGCAGTCGGTGCCGGGGCGGATTTGGAGCCACAGGTCCGCCCTTCGGGCAGCATCTGTGCCCCTTGCGTCTATGACGATGATCTTGGCGCCCCTTTTCTCCTGTGCCTTAAGCGCTGAACGCCAAAAGATATCCCAATACCTCGGACCCCCGCCTCCCCAAAAGAGTATGCATCGAGTCTGCTTTCTCACCACCGGGAACAAACGCCACCCTAAGACCACGTTGCTCATGACACAAAAAGGCCCATAGCAGATTTGACCCGCCCCAGTATGGTTAGGGGACCCCAGGAGATTGAAGAACCTCTGCCTGATCTCGTCATGGGTCCTTCCCGTGCCGCTGGTGGTGGCAATAGCTTCAGGGCCATGTTTCTGGATGATGTCCTCCATGCGCCGGCCTATCTCCCCAATGGCGTCCTCCCACGAAATCTCCTGCCATTTGTTCTCCCCTCTATTACCCGCCCGTTTGAGGGGATAATTGAGGCGGCCGGGGTGATAGAAGTATTCGATCACGTGGCGGCGCCGGGGGCAGCCCTTTGTGATCGCGTAGGACGACTTGGTACCTGGGAAGTCCTGGTCAGGTTCAACGGAGACCAGACGGCCTCCCTCCACTCTTGCGGCCAGGCGGCACGCATTGTGACACTGCATGCAGACAACCTTCTTGAGAGTCATGGTCCAAGGCCCTCCCTATGCTTGAATATCAACCTCTGTGCGGCGACTTTTCCACCGGCCGGGTGGGTCTCAAAGTGGAATTGCGGCCTCTCGATCCAGTACCCCATATCGGGCGAAAAGGCAAGGGATTTGGAAACGCGTCGGCACGGGCTGAGACGGTCCCTCTCCATTGGACAAGGAGAGGCGTTATTACTCCGGCAATTAGACAGATGAACTGCGTCATCCCGGACGCGACCCCCGCTGGACACGGGATCTTCGACCGGCATCCAGTAAATCCCTGGATTCCCCCCGCATCGGTGTCCGGGAAGAATGACATTTTGATGTGTTTAGTCGTCGGAGTAATAATGAACCTGTCCGGCAAGGAATGCCTCTCTTCTTGAGATATGGAAGACCTTCCGTCAGGCCTTCTCGAGCAAGGTGAAAGAGAATAAATTTCCGTGCTCCAAAGATCAGACTTGGAGAAATTATCCGGAAACCACCTGTTCACGGAACCTTTGCTCTGGTATTATGGGCTCCTGAGCCGGGACCTTTCTACAGGTTTCGTGCTGAGAAGATCTTCATTGTGAGGGATGCCTCATCATAGGAGCTAAGAAATGATAAGGAAGATCAAAAAGGTGGCCGCGGTTGGCACCGGGATCATGGGGACTCAGATAGCCACTTTAGCAGCATGTCGCGGGTATGAGGTTTCGGCCCACGACAGGGATGAACAGGCCATCCAGAGGTCTCTGGAAAGTATCAGGGCCATAATCGAGCTTTCCTGGAAAGAGCCCATCCTGACCCCTGAGGAATGGGAAAGGGGGGCCCAGAGAGTCACGTTTTTCGAGGAGCTGCCCGATGCCGTTAAGGGAGCAGACCTGGTAATAGAAGCGGTTCCTGAAGACCTTGATCTGAAGAGGGAAATATTTGAACAGATGGACAGATACGCGCCGGAGAGGGCCATTCTCGCGACAAACAGCTCCTCCATACCCGTCTCAAGGATTGAGACCGCCACAAATAGGCCTCAATTGTGCCTGAACATCCACTTCTACTCCCTTGCCATGGGCGTCAACATGGCGGACCTGATGGGAGGAAGAAGCACCGCGCCGGAAACCCTAGACGCGGCCAAGGCTTGGCTGCGTTCAATGGGCTGTGTAGCTCTTCCTGTCAAGAAGGAGATCAAGGGTTTTTGCTTCAACAGGGTGTGGAGAGCGATCAAGCGTGAAACACTGCACATGTGGGCAGAGGGATTCGTGGATTACAAGGACATAGACAGGGCCTGGATGATTGCCTATGGCACCCCGCAGGGGCCTTTTGGGATGATGGACAGGGTTGGGCTGGACGTGGTCTATGCCATTGAGATGAGCTATTACCATGAAACGGGGAATATCCGTGACTGCCCCCCAAAGGCGCTCAAGGACATGGTGGACCAGAACAAACTTGGAATAAAGACGAAAGAAGGTTTCTACTCCTATCCTGATCCGGAGTATGCCAGACCGGGATTTATTCTCCCGTAAAGGGCGCACTCAAAAGTGAGCAGAAGGGAGCCGAGGGAGGAGCCGGGAGGAGGTGATTTGAAAAATGGCATTGAAATGGCCCTGTCTCTTTTGATATGATCCATCAAAAAGAAGGAGATACGGACCTTGAAGAAAACCATCATTTATGCTCTATTGTTGATTTTCCTGGCGGCGGGGACCTCAAGTTGCGGGTATCTCATTGCAGCCGGGGCAGGGGCAGCGGGAGGGTACATCCTGAAGGATCAGGGTTACGAGGTTCAAAGCCCGGTAGCGAAGGACAAGCAGGAAGAACAGAAAAAGGAGTAACAATATGTGCTGCCGGGGACGTTGATTTGTAATTCAGCAACTGCGACTCTAACGACCTCTTTTCTTGGTCTTGGTACGGTATCCGCACCTTCCTTGCATGAGGAGCAGAAGACCAAATCACTCCTATGGATTTGTCAATCGCTGCTAACCTGGTCCTCAGCTCGGAGGTGCCTCATAAACGTTTGATTGGAGCCGAGGCTCCAACTCTCGCAAGCGGCGAGACGAAAAAAGCACCGAAGGCTCGTTGTGGTTGATGCCGCGTTACTTGTATGAAACTTCATGCCGGCTCTGTTCTTGTAGGCTGCAACGTGTCAAGCCAACCGGGTGGCACGTCAACTGTTCGGAAATCAATTCCTGAGGTCCCGGGATGGCTCGATGTGGGAAATGATGCCTTTTCTTGCGTTCCGAGCCTCCCGGGCTGGTCTTTTCTGTGACTTATCTGCGGGGGACTTTTGCCCCCTC
>JAFDHO010000300.1 GCA_019308745.1 Deltaproteobacteria bacterium | reverse complement strand
CATCGAGCCATCCCGGGACCTCAGGACTTGCTTTCCGAACAGTTGACGTGCTACCCGGTTGTCTTGACACGTTGCAGCCTATAAGAACAGTGCCAGCATGAAGTTTCATACAAGTAACTAAAGGCATTTGCACAACTCAGAAGCCACTGCCCAAAGCCTGATCAACAATAAAGGTAATTAGGTCCCCCGAGAAGCTTGATTGAGACTTGAGAAAAGGCATCCCGGGGTCCGGCATCATGGACCAAATTTTGGGCAACAGCCCCGGAAGTGGGGTTAAAGGAATATCGTTCCAATATTAGTACTTTCTTTTACCTCAACGCTCAGTTCCTTCCCTTCCCGTCCTGGATACGTGATATGGAGTCCATACTTCCCGCTGTTTTCCTCCAGGTTGTCCAACTTAAAGTCACCATAGTTATTGGTCTCTACCGTGTTCAGGATCTTGTTGCCCCTCCTCAGGACCACCTTGGCGCCTTCAGCGCATTCATCCTTGTCCCTGAGGGCCACATTGCCCGCAATAAAACATCTTTCATAGCGATAGAGATTGAGGTAATAGACACGTGGGTTCGTCTTCAGGCCCGGCATCAGGATCTCAAGCCCCCTCTCCTCTCTCATCTTCTCCATTTCCCTGTCCTCAAGGCAGACCATCTCAAGGGCACCGGTGGGGCAGGAATGGGCGCACCGGGGCTTGTCCCATCCCTCTTCCAGGAGGTGTACGCAAAAGGTGCATTTCTGGGGCACAGCATTTTCTGCATTCCACCAAATGGCCCCGTAGGGACAGGAATCAATCAGGTCCTTTTGACCCTGAGCCTTCTTTGGATCAATGATGACGATCCCATCATCTCTTTTGTACACGGCACCGTCCTTGGCTGCCTTTATGCAGGGCGCCGTGTCGCAGTGCATGCAGGGCGTGGGCCTATAGGCGACATCCACCTTGGGATACTGTCCCCGTTCCTTGCGCATGATATCCATCCATCGATGGCCGTGCCAGGGTTGAGCGAGGGAGTAAGGGGGCCAATCATTGTCCACGAACTCGTCTTTACAGGCCAGAAAGCAGTTATTGCAATCGTGGCACTTGGCCACATCAATGATCATGTTCCACTTTTTCATCCTTTTCACCCCCCTTCTAGTATTTCTGCACCTGAACCAGGCAGGAATTAGGCGCCATGCCAGCTGAATTCTTCGTGATATAACGAGATGGCGTCAGGATGTTGATACACCCGCCCCTATCTGCCGATTCACCGGGTTCCCCTTCGGGATCGTATTCAGCGCAGGATTCATAGGAATGAACAGTCCCCGGGGGGACCCTCTCCGTTACCTGGGCAGCGCATATGACCGCGCCCCTGTCGTTAAATACTCTCACCAGGTCATTCCCTCTGATCCCCCGCGCCTCTGCGTCCTTGGTGTTTATCCGGATGATCCAGTAATAACGGCCGTCTTCCTTCAAAACCCTATGATCCTTCACGTCGTTCATCCAGCTGTCCTTGGCATCCCCCATGGTATGGAAGCTGAACCGCGGGTGGGGAGAAATCAGTTGAAGGGGATACTTGTTGTACAGCCTGGTGGTATGGTGCCCTTCCCAGGAATAGATGTATTTCGGAATGAGGGGCCTCTCCTCGTCACCAGGGTCGAACTTCTTCAGGCTCGATGATACAAACTCAATCAATCCCGAGGTCGTCTGGAGACCTTTGCCCATCTCTTCCTGGGTCTCCGGGTGGGGTCCCCAGTCGGGCGTGTCCTTTGGCCTCCCTTCCGCGAACCATCTCAGGGCAGGCGTGGGCTTGTAATCTTGAGGCATGGGAACCACAAAATAGCCCTTCTTGAAAAACTCCTCCCAGGAGATGTACTTGGGCAGATCCGTCACGTCGAAATACTTCTTTACCCAATCGAGCTCGGTCATGCCTCCGGCAGTATAGACATCGTAGAAACCCAGCTTCTTGGCCATCAGGGCAAAGATCTCATAGTCTGACTTGGATTCGCCAAGGGGTTCAATGCATTTCTTCTGCAGGCTGATGACACGGTGGTTACACTGGGCGTAGGAGTCCGGAATGTAGCCGGAGCAATTGGCAAATTCGCTGATGTCCCATCTCTCGAAATTGGTACAGGCGGGGAGAATGACGTCCGCGTACTTGGCCTCACCCTCAAACCATATGGACTGGCTGACCACAAAGGGGAGACGCTCGGTCCTGTATGCCTTCACATAACGATTTGTCTCGCACATGGTGCCGAAAAATGACCCCCCGTATCGCCAGTACATCTGTATCTCAGGGTAACCGTCGGCAGGGTACTTGTACTCGTGAAACTGGGCCTCGATGGAAGGACCACAGAAACCCTTCCCCCTCCACACATACTTGCCGTCCAGGATACATTCCGGGATCTTGAGCCTCGGGATATGCTGCCCCATCGGAGAGTTGATGGTAGAGCGGGTGGGCTGATCAAAACTGAACATGCGATAAACCCACCGGAATCCGGCCGCTGAATTGTCCACATCACCCGAAATACCCCCCTCCGCATAGCCGGGAAACATGAACGAGGTGTTGCATGGTGCCCCCTGGGTAGTGGACCAGATATTAGTCCCCGGTTTACCCATCCCCTGCATGGCCGCGAGGCTTATCATCAACCTCGCCCACTCATTGCCCGTGGCCGAACGGCAGGCCCCTCCCCACCCGCCGAGCCCTCCGGCTGCCAGCATGGTCTTTTTGTTGCCCCATTCTCTGGCCAGGGCCCTGATCTCCCTGGCGGGAATGGTCGTTTCCTGCTCGGCCCATTCGGGGGACTTGGGGGCGCCGTCTTCCTTGCCGAGTATGTAATCCTTCCACTCTTCAAACCCCACGGTCCGGCTGGCCACGTATTCCTTGTCGTAGAGCCCCTCAGTCATCCACACAAAGGCGATTGCACAGGCCATGGCATTCCCTGTCTCTGGCCTCGGCGCGAACCACTTGTCGGCATACATCCCGGCCGTATGATTGTAATAGGGATCTATGAAGACCATCTTGACACCAAGCTCCTTCAACCACTGGCGCCTGGGAGTGTGCTCGAAGCCCGAATATATGCCGCTTGTGGCCTCCGGATCAGCAGACCAGAATACGATCATCTCCGTGTGCTTGAGGGCATCCTCCAGGAGATCGTATTGTTCCGGGATCCCGAGTCTGTGGCTAAACCCCCAGTGATGCATCCCGCCCCAGTGCCAGCCCTCCCAGCTATCCGGGTTGTGGTCCGCATAGGTAAACCCCATCAGGTTTGCAAACCGGAAATAGGCGCTGTGCCTGTACCCCACGTTCCCCCAGAGGTGGTGTGAGCCGGGAGTGCTCAAGATGGCGGCCGGACCATACTCCCTTTTGATCCTCTTGACTTCCCTGGCCACGATATCGGCTGCCTCATCCCAGCCTATCCTCTCATAGCCCGAAATACCCCTGTTCATGCAGTTTCGATTGCCATTGGGGTCGAAATCCACCCGCTTCATGGGATAGAGGTTTCTCTTTGGGGAATAGATCATCGACCTCCACGAAAAAGAATAGGGTGACAGG
>JAFDHO010000299.1 GCA_019308745.1 Deltaproteobacteria bacterium | reverse complement strand
TAGGCTGGACGTCGTGGACATCAACAGGCAGGTGATTCCTGCAAGCCGCTTTTTTGACCCGTGGAATAACAGGGTCCTTTCCGATCCCAGGACGGAACTGGTTATCCAGGACGCCCGGGCCCATGTAGCCCTGTCGCGTAAGAAATATGACGTGATCAGCTCCGAGCCATCGAATCCTTGGATGGCCGGTTTGGCCAGTCTGTTCACAAAGGACTTCTTTTCCCTTGTAAAGGAACGGCTGAATGACGGCGGGATCTTTGCTCAGTTTATCCATACCTATCAAATGGACTGGCCCACCTTCGCCATGGTTGGAAGGACCTTTTCCCAGGTCTTCCAAAAGGGCCTGCTGATCCGGACCAACCCCTCCAGCCTGGGTCCGGACTTCCTCCTGGTAGGATTCAAGGGTAATTCCGGGCTGGATGCGCAGGTTGCCGGTAAGAACATAGCATTTGCCAGGAGATCAAAGAACCTTTCTTTGAAAAACTACAGGTCCCTTTACGAACTCATTGTCAGCGAGGATTTGAGGGGTCTCTTTGGAGATGGCCGGATCAATACGGACGATTGGCCGAGATTGGAATTTTCAGCCCCAAAGCTGATGCACACCAATGACCCCGTCATAGTTCGAAGGCTGCGGGAGAAGAGATGGCTTACAGATAGACTATGCCGAATATGCCTTGAGTGTGATCAGGCCCGGAATGCCCCTACCTGACTTCGTGGACCTTTCCAGGGCGTCTCCCCTCCAGAGGGAGCGATACGGCCGTCTACTGGAAGAATTCTGTTCGAACAATGTCGTGAGCGATTTTTCTTCCATGGAAGGAGAAGCCTTGAGGGAGCGCTGCATAGCAGGACAAATTCAAGCCACGCACCGGGGGCTCAAGGCGGCTCAGGATAAAGTTCCCCTGTATCTGCATCTCGCGGAACTCTACTCAAACATAGGGATGAAAGGAAGGGCCCTCAAGAATCTTCAGGAGGCCTTGCGGCTGGCGCCAGAGAGTGCGGATGCCCACTATGATATGGCACTATTTCTTTCGAGAAACGGCCTCACAGAGAAGGCCCTAGGAGCTTACGCAGAGGTGCTCAGGCTCAGGCCCTATCACCTCGATGCCCTGAACAACATGGCCTGGATTCTCGCAACTGCGAAGAGTCCAGGGCTCAGGGATGGAAAAAAGGCTGTAAGTCTGGCAGAATTGGCTTGCGAACTAAGTTTTGACAAGGACCCTTTCTTCCTGGATACTTTGGCCGCGGCCTACGCGGAGGCTGGCCGTTTTGATAGGGCCGTAACCACTGCCAGAAAAGCCATAGAGATGGCAAAACTGCACGGTGATGACGAACTCTCGGGGGCCATCGGAAAGCGACTGAAGTTGTACGAGGTTGGCAGACCTTTCCATGGAGGAGGCGAAGCGTGAGAACAGATCCAGGCAAAAAGGCAACAATTCTTGAAGGGGAGACCATCCTTTGAGGACATACATCATCAGGAGGCTTGTTCAGGCTGTTTTCGTCATGTTTCTCTCGACCGTCATGGTGTTTTGCATGATGCGTCTGCTTCCCGGCGACCCAATTCTGCTGTACTTGACACAGGACGAATATGCCCGAACATCCCATGAAGAAATCAAGGCCATCAGGCACAAGTTCGGTCTTGACAGGCCCCTGCCCCAACAATACATTGATTGGGTGGCGGGAATCTTGCGAGGCGACTTGGGGAACTCCATATTCTTTGGCAGCACCGTCACGGAAGAGATCGGAAGGGCCTTGCCAGTAACTTTTCACTTAGGCATCATTACATTCATACTGGCCAATCTGATTGGTATTCCTGCGGGAGTCATTTGCGCGGTAAGGAGAGGGAAGTGGTCGGATACGGCCCTGACCGTGTTTGCAAACATAGGAATCACTGCTCCCGTCTTCTGGCTCGGCATCCTTCTCATATACTTGTTTGGTCTCTACCTGGGATGGCTGCCCATCCAGGGGTATACCTCGCCTTTCGATGACTTTTTCCTGAGTCTCAGGAAGAGCATCATGCCCATTGCTTGTCTTCTCCTCTTCCCCCTCTCCGGAACCGTGCGGCAGACGAGGTCAGCCATGCTCGAGATCATAAGCCAGGACTATATCCGAACAGCGTGGTCCAAGGGCTTGACGGAGCGCATGGTCATATTCAGGCACGCCCTCAAGAACGGCATTATCCCGGTAGTAACCCTTGCCGGCATGGGGATTCCCCATATCATTGGAGGCCAGGTGTTGGTGGAGACCGTGTTCAACATTCCCGGCATGGGGCGGCTGGCCGTGGAGGCCTTATTCAACCAGGATTACGCCATCGTCCAGGGCATCGTCTTGATAATATCCGTGGTTGTGGTCCTGTCGAACCTTCTTGTAGACATATCCTATGGGTGGTTTGATCCGAGGGTGCGTTATGAGTGATCGGGAAGCCTTGTCGTTAAATGTCATGGAAAGTCGAGGGATGGAATTTGAAGAGGCTGCTCCTCGTGTGAAGGGGCTCAAGAGGTTCTCCAGGACATTCTTCGGACGAAAGGTGGTGGCCTTTGGGCTCGTTGTCATACTGGCACTGGTCGTTACGGCCGTTTTCGCACCCTTCATAGCACCGTATGATCCTTACAAGCAGGACCTTGATAACACCTTGAGCAAACCCAGTTCGGCCCACCTTTTGGGGACAGACACCCTTGGCAGGGACGTCCTCAGCCGTATCATCTTTGGTACAAGGACTTCACTTCTTGTGGGTATCGTGGCCATTTTCATGGCCGCGAGTATAGGCATGCTCCTGGGACTCGTTGCTGGTTATTTCGGGGGCCTGGTCTACACCGTGATAATGAGACTCATAGATGCTCTCATGACTTTTCCCATGATCCTCCTCGCTCTCACCATCGCGACCGTCCTGGGCGGGGGGCTCAGGAATATCATCCTAGCCCTTGGGGTCAGCCTTGTGCCTCCCTATGCTCGGCTCATGTGCGGACAGGTGCTGACAGTGAAACAGAATGACTACGTCATGGCAGGCCAGGCCATGGGAGCGAGCAATATTCGGATCATGTTCCGGCATGTTGCCCCAAATTGCTTTCCACCTCTCATTGTCCTCATGACAATGATGATGGGGGGGGCCATCCTGGCCGAAGCTGGGTTGAGTTTTCTTGGCATCGGGATCAAGCCCCCTGGGGCCGCCTGGGGTGCGATGGTGAGTGAAGGATACCGCTACCTCCTTACAAACCCTGTTCTTTCCTTTGCGCCAGGGGTAGCGATTATGCTCGTGGTGTTTGCCTTCAACATGGTGGGAGACGGGTTGAGAGATGCCCTTGATCCAAGGCTCAGGGGTGCCTTATAGGGAAGATGTTTCAAACATGGAAGGACACAGCGCTATGTCGGTGATTTTGGAGGTAAGGGACCTCAAGACCTATTTCCACACGGATGCAGGCCTGGTGAAGGCGGTGGATGGCGTCTCTTACCATATTGATGAGAGAGAGATCGTAGGGCTGGTAGGTGAAAGCGGTTGCGGTAAGTCTGTCAGCCAGTTGTCGGTAATGCAACTCATTCCAGTCCCCCCGGGTGAGATAGTGGACGGGGAGGTGATTTTCGAGGGGCGGGACCTTCTCAAATTTGATGCGAAAGGTCCTGAGATGCGTTCCATAAGGGGAGGGAAGATTGCCATGGTCTTCCAAGAACCCATGACCTCTCTCAATCCGGTGCTGACAATTGGTCGACAGCTCACGGAGGCCCTGGAACTTCATCTGGGGATGGACAAAGGCGAAGCAAGAAGGCGGGCCGCTGAGTTGCTGGATATGGTGGGGATTCCGGATGCAGAGAGGCGTCTGGATGACTATCCTCACCAGTTCAGCGGGGGCATGAGGCAGAGGGTGATGATCGCCATGGCCATTTCCTGCAACCCCCATATTATTATTGCAGACGAACCCACCACTGCCCTGGATGTGACCACCCAGGCCCAGCTACTGGAACTTATGAAGGATATGGTGGCACGCTTCAATGCGTCGCTCGTCATCGTCACCCATAACCTCGGTGTGGTGGCCCGTTATGCCCAGCGGTTGTATGTCATGTATGCCGGCCACATCGTAGAGACAGGCACGTCGAAGGAGATATTTGGGGATCCCCGGCACCCGTATACCATCGCACTCCTTGAATGTGTTCCCAGGCTTGACGAGGAGACAGGGAGGAAACTTGTGCCCATTGTCGGGATGCCACCCA
>JAFDHO010000298.1 GCA_019308745.1 Deltaproteobacteria bacterium | reverse complement strand
ACCTTGTCATTGTTGATCCACAAATAGACCAGATCCGGAGACTTGCCCCGAATAATCACCTTGTCATAGCCGGCATACTTCAATTCCGGGGCAAAAAACCCCCCCATCATCGAGTAGGCCATAAACAGGGTCTGAGGAGAAAAGGTGGATACGATCGTGCGATTGGCACCGATGGCAGGCGTTGCGCCCAAAAGACCGGTGCTGAAGATAAGAAGATTGTCAGGAGAAAAAGGCTCCACTTCAGGAGGAACCCTGTCCCACAGTATCTTGGCATTCGTACCAAGACCCCCAAGGTGGAGCTCCGTCAATGTCGGGGCCGTTTCCACCCTCTCAATACTCCCCTTGGATAAATCAATTTCTAGATTAAATCCTGTCTCTGCGTACCTCAATTCCCTGGCTCCCCAAGAGGATGCCTCGCCTTTCCTGCTATCGGACGGCAAGCACGCCCTTGATAGATTTCACATACTAATCCAATACCTTCCTGAGATTGATGAAGCTGCTCCTGTCAAACCCCAGGGTCTTAAAGAACGAAAGCAGGTCCGTTGAATCCCATCTGACCGATGTGAAAATGTTGTTGATACCCTTGCCCCTGTAAAACCCGAAGATCTCTTCTGCAAGCCTCTTGCCGATACCCTGTCCCATGTACTTCGGGTCTACACCGAATTGGGCGATCCAGGCATTCTTGTCCATGCCAAAGCTACCCGAGAGGATATAGCTGATCATGTACCCTACAACTCTCCCCTTTACCTCGGCCACGAAGCTTGCCTCCTCGGCCTTTGGGGCGTGTTCCAGGATGATCTGCTTGAAGTCCTGGGATACGGAGGCCTTGGTTATAGACTCCTGGATCCTGCTAATGGCATCGACATCCTCAACCATAATTCTCCTGAGCCTGATCTTATCCATGTCACCCTTCTTAATGGTTTCAGTAAATTGAGATTCAAAACAGGACTAGTCAATTCTTATGATCTTCACATGATGGCCTATCCAATCAGGGGGCAGATAGACCCTCCCGCTGTTTCCGCTCTGCTTCACCCTCTTTTCGATCATCTCTTCCCCGTAGACCTCGAACTTCACCTTGCCCTTTGGCGGCCCTGCCGGGGATTGCTTAGGATGTTCTGTCTTCTTTGTTCCAGGCACTTTCATTATGTTCTCTCGGTAAGGACCTTCCCTGGGCCTCAGCTTGACAATCCGGCGGCCACATTGGGAACAAGGCACGAACCATTTCCTAAAGATCCGGTTCTCCTCTTTACTAAGCGATTCGAGCCATGGGTGTCATTGAAAACAAAGTCCCAAACGACCCTCTTTGCCAGATATTTATCGCTATGCCGGGGAGATGATTTTGAGGGTTTAAGCGCCACTTCTGCCGGGAATACCACTCCCAAATGTGCAACAAGATTTCGGAACCAAGCTGATCACGGTTCCTTCCCGCTGGTAGGTGTCTTTTGATCAATGATGCCATAGAAGATCATGTCTATGAGTCGTTGCGTTACATCATTTATGGATAGTCTTCCGCCCTGCTTGAACCACCTGTAACACCAGTTAACCATACCAAATATGGCAAAGGCCGTTACGGAAAGTGGTTCGCTGGATATGAGTCCCTGATCCCTGAGCCGTCTCAGTTGTTCGATGTATACGTCATAGATTTCTCGATGCTGTTTGTAGATGATCTTCTTGAACCTCTTGGATAGGTTGTGTTGTTCAACCACGTAGACCTTCACCATATTCTTCTTCTTTTCCGTTAGGGCTATATGCCGGGATAGCATCTCCCGCAACGCCTCCATGGGGTCTTCGTATTTATCCCTTGCCTCTTTCAACCTTACCAGCAGGTCGTCACCAATGGATTCAATAATGGTGAACAGGAGGTCCTCCTTGTTCTTGAAGTAGTAATAGAGGGTGGCGATGCTCACCTTCAATGCCTGGGATATATCCCTGATGGACGTTGCCGCGTAACCCTTTTCACCGAACAAATCCGCCGCCACCTCGATGATCTTTTCCTTCTCCAGCCTGCTCTTGTTTGTCATCCCTTTTCCCTTAAGCCCAGCGCCCCCATCCGGCAGTCAAAGAGCCTTAAGCTGTCACGAGATAAAACATCGGCTCAAATCAATTGCCAACATGACAAGGGGAAACATGATTCTAGTTAATGATCGTTTGTTTATACCAGTCCTGCCGGCTGTTGTCAAGGCACAGGGCTCTCGACCGTATTACCGGTCCCTAAAGGGCTTTCGCCCAAAACGCGACAGGATTGATGGATAGCCCTTTGGGAGGCCTTTTCACAAGGGGCTACCGAGTGATCCCATGGTCCCCCTTTGGGGAACAAAACCCATGAGATGATTTGGGCAACAGTCTAGTAACAGATGGCGCCGCCCAGGGGATCCAATTCCCTGCATCCCCATGGCGATTTCCTCCAAGGGAAAAGTATCGGACAGAGAGCAGCCTCCTGAACTCTCAGCCTTTTGCCCTGAGAAGCCTTTGTGATGGATGTCGAAGACCTCTCCTTCACTCTCCTTTGAACTCGGGTTTTCTCTTTTCGAGGAATGAAGCGATGCCTTCCTTTGCATCCTTCGTTCCGGTAGCCACGTTCGTCATGGCCGCTTCCAGAACAAGCCCTGTCTGGAGATCCGCTTCCATGCCGAAATTTACGGCGTGGAGGGCCAGCCTGACGGCAAGGGGTCCTTTGGTGCATATCTTTTGAGCGAGTTCCAGTGTCTTTTCCCTCAATTTGTCCTGCGCGACCACCAAATTGGCCAGTCCCATCTCAAAGGCTTCCTGAGCACCGATGAAATCACCCGTCAGAATGTACCACAGGGCCCTGCTCTTCCCGATTATCCTTGATAGACGCTGTGTACCCCCGGCCCCGGGGACAACACCGAGTCCCAATTCGGGAAGCCCCAATCGGGCGGTTTCGGATAGAATCCTGAAGGTGCAGGCCAAAGCAAGCTCGCATCCTCCACCGAGGGCAAGCCCGTTCACCATGGCAATGACCGGGATGCCCAGATTTTCGACCACATTGGTCATTTCCTGGAAATTCCTGGAAAAATCGAACCCATCCTTGAGCCCCAAGTCCACGAATTCGGAAATGTCCGCGCCTGCGACAAAGGCCTTATCCCCTTCGCCCGTGATGACAAGGACGTTGACTTCTCCAGCCTCCTTTACGTGCCGTGCGGCCTCCTTGATTTCCTTGACGGTCTCTTTGTTCAGTGCGTTAAGGACCTTCGGTCTGTTGACCGTCAAAATTCCAACCTTACCTTCCTTTTCGTAGTTCAAGTTATTGAACTCCATTGTATACCCTCCTTCTCCTGTCAACTTACCTGTCCTCTTCCGTTGATGAGTCCTTTCTGTCATGCCCATTGGTTAGCCGGTTTGCGAACTGGCAAAGTTTGCAGCCCTCCTTCAGACCTATGCCCTGTCTTCCTCGTAACACTTTAGCCTTTTGAAATGCCTCCTCAGGTAGGGAGAACGGGTGATGATGCCTTTTCTGGAGTGACTGGCGGGAGGGCGCCGTCTTTTCGCGACTTGTCAGTGGGGGAAACCCCTGGCCCCGAGCGATAGCGAGGGGAACAGC
>JAFDHO010000297.1 GCA_019308745.1 Deltaproteobacteria bacterium | reverse complement strand
GTCGCAGAAAAGACCAGCCCGGGAGGCTCGGAACGCAAGAAAAGGCATCATCACCCCCGTTCGTCCATCACCGAGTTCTCTGAATCGCTTTTCAAACGGCTAAAATGTTACGGAAAGTTAAAGGTTTTGAAGCCGCTCTTGATAGTCAAAGATCTCCGCAAGTCCTTTGGGGGGCTTGCCGCCGTTGAAGGGGTAGATTTCTGCCTCTACGAGAATGAGATCCTTGGTCTCATAGGGCCAAATGGATCTGGCAAGACGACGCTTTTTAATCTCATCGCAGGGGCGCTTAGGCCGGATGGGGGCCGTGTAGAATTTGAGGGCAGAGATATCACTGGGCTCAATCCAGCTTCAGTATGCAAGATGGGAATAGCGAGGACCTTCCAGGTCCCGATGCCATTTGAGCGTCTCAGCGTCCTAGACAACGTGAAACTGGGCCGTGCTTACGGGAGCCAGCCAGCAGAGACTTTGACACAAGCTGCGCGGGAAGCCAGTGAGATCCTGGAGTTCATTGGCCTCATAGGTAAGGGTTCTTTGATATCGGGGAGGCTCGGTCTCCTTGACAGAAAAAGGCTGGAGCTAGGGAAAGCCCTGGCCACTAGGCCCAAGGTTTTGCTCCTGGACGAAATCCTGGGAGGACTCAACCCAAAGGAGATCGAGGAGGCCATGGATCTCATAAGAAAGATCAGGGACTCTGGCATAACCATGATAGTGGTAGAACATGTCATGAAGGCTATCATGGGCATATCTGATCGCGTCGTTGTCCTGAACTCGGGTATGAAGCTCGTTGAAGGGTTGCCCGGTGAAGTCGTCAAAGAGCACAGGGTCATCGAGGCCTACCTGGGGGTTGATCTGGATGCTGAAAATTGAGGCCGTAGATGCCTATTACGGGGATTTGCAGGTGCTTTGGGGCATCTGCCTGGATGTGGGGGAGAGCGAACTGGTAGCCCTAATAGGTTCTAATGGATCAGGAAAGAGCA
This sequence comes from Deltaproteobacteria bacterium, assembly GCA_019308745.1. Lineage (GTDB taxonomy): Bacteria > Desulfobacterota > DSM-4660 > Desulfatiglandales > HGW-15 > JAFDHO01. The sequence goes on along the minus strand of JAFDHO010000297.1, from coordinate 2,592 downwards.
CTCTCTTGAGGGTTGTCATGGGGCTTGTTCGGGTGGCAAGTGGAGAGGTCTATTTCAAAGAAAGGTGCCTGAATGAGCTGAAGCCACATGAAATAGTGGCCGAGGGACTATCCATGGTCCCAGAGGGAAGGCGGCTATTCCCTAAGATGACGGTGCTGGGGAACCTGGAGATGGGCGCATTTTTGCCCGAGGCAAGGAGGGGGCGAACAGAAACTCTTGAGTGGATATATGGGATATTCCCCATTCTCAAGGAACGATCTCATCAAGCCGCGGGATCCTTGAGCGGGGGAGAGCAACAGATGCTGGCCATTGCTAGGGCCTTGATGAGCAGGAACAGGTTCTTGCTCCTAGATGAAATGTCCCTCGGCCTCGCTCCGCTCTTGGTTCAGCAAATATTCCGGGTGATTGCAGAGATTAACAGGCAGGGGATAGGGGTATTGATGGTGGAGCAAAACGTGCCCATGACCCTAAGAATTGCGCAAAGGGCCTATATCATAGAAATTGGTCGCGTTGCAGGGCATGGCAAGGCCAAGGACCTCCTGGGGGATCCTAGGGTCAGGGAGGCATTCCTGGGAATGGAGAAAGGTTAACAAAAAATAGTATTTCGGAAAAGGCGCCAAATTCATGCTCCAGACTGTATTGTACGGCCTTCTCAACGGATTTCATTACAGCATCATCGCGCTGGGAATAGCTTTGGTCTTCGGGGTGATGAGGTATCTCAACATTGCCCACGGGTCTCTGATCATCCTGGGGGCGTACGGAGGTCTATTCCTATTCTACCTGGGAATTGATCCATTTCTCTCTATCCCATTCCTCATGGCCGGCCTTTTCATTCTTGGGGCAATCTTATACAAGTTACTCTATTCAGGGTTTGTCCATCTTGGGGAAGGACTGAGGATCCAAAAATCCCTACTCGTGAGTTTTGGCTTGATGCTGGTCATAGACAATGGCGCCACTATCCTTTGGACCAGTGACGAGAGGAGCATAACACCAACGTACACTGGTCTGAGCTTCGAGCTCTTACGGGGATTGCGTCTCCCCTTGATCGGTGTAGCGGGTAGTCTGCTCGCATTGGCATTGATTTTGGCCCTTCACCTTTTTTTCTCCAGGACATATTTTGGGAAGTCGGTCGTGGCGGTAAGCCAGGATCCGGAGGCGGCAAGCCTCATGGGAATCAACGTCGCACGCACCTTTTTGGTATCCTTTGGACTGAGCGTGGCTCTGGCTGCAATTCCCTCTGTTTTGATAGGCTTGCAGGCCTTTTCCCCCGGCGTGGGAATTGAATGGTTCAACAAAGGAATAATCGTGGTTATGCTCGCCGGCCTTGGTAACATCTATGGCGTGTTCCCTGCGGGCATTTTATTGGGAGTGCTTGAGTCTGTAAGCGTCTTCTTCTTTGGTGCTCCTTACAGGGAGATCACCGGGTTGGCGGTATTTGTCCTGGTGCTAATCTTGTTCCCTAAGGGCCTTTTTGGAAGGGTTATTGAATGATGATCAGGTGGAGAAAACCCGCAATCTGGCTTCTCGTCATCGCAGTGGTTGCCTTTTTTCCCTTATTAGTTAAATATGAATACATAACTAGCTTGCTAATAACCCTGTTTATATACATTAGCATTGCAGAAAGTTGGAACCTCTTGGGCGGTTACACGGGACAGATCAGCCTGGGGCATTCAGCCTTTTTCGGATTGGGAGCACTAGGCGCAAGGCTTCTTTGGGTGGCCAATGTGCCAATCGTGGCGGCAGTCATTCTGGGCGGTGTTTCCTCTGCCCTCTTGGCGGCTGTCGTGGGTGTGCCCTGTCTCAGGATGAGGTCTGCCTATTTCCCAATAGGGACCTTGGCCCTGAGTATGATCGCACTGTTGACAGTAGCCAATCTATTCCCGATCCCCGGCGCGTTACCAAAAAACTTCCTGGATGCCTACGACATTTTCTCCAGGTACTACCTGGGCATGGCCGTGGCGCTATTGACCATGCTGATCGTTTACTGGATTGTCAATTCTCGTACGGGTCTTGCGGTAGTGGCAATCAGGGATAACGAGCAGGCGGCCATGGCCATGGGTGTGAGGACTTTGCGATACAAGGTGCTTTCCGTGGTCCTAAGCAGTTTCCTGGCAGGACTGGGTGGGGGCGTCTACGCCTACCAGCACGTGAGCTATTATTACGATACGCCCTTTGACCTCATCTGGTCCTTCACTCCCACCCTGACCACCTTCATCGGGGGGCTGGGAACGATTCTTGGCCCCGTGCTTGGATCCGTGTGTTTCTTGCTCTTGAGCGAGCTCTTCGCGGTGACCTTAGGGGAAGTCCACGTGCTCATATTTGGCTTGAGCTTTATCCTGATCGTATTGTTTTTGCCAGGGGGCTTGATGTCAATCAAAGACATGCTTTTGTATCGGAGTAACGGCCGCTAGGAGGGAGCGGTACTTGACTAAATCAAGGTCCAGTTCATGAATATGCTGCAACAACGCTATTTCGAAGAAAGTAACATTTTAGCCGTTTGAAAAGCGATTCAGAGAACTCGGTGATGGACGAACGGGGGTGATGATGCCTTTTCTTGCGTTCCGAGCCTCCCGGGCTGGTCTTTTCTGCGAC
>JAFDHO010000081.1 GCA_019308745.1 Deltaproteobacteria bacterium | reverse complement strand
GGTGGGCAGGGTCTTTGGCGTAAATCAAGGGGCAGACAGCTTTTTCTTGGAGGAACACCCCAAGCTGGCACCCCTGAATACTGCGACGGATGGTGTCTTCCTCGCCGGCGCCTGCCAGGGACCTAAAGACATCCCTGACACGGTCTCACAGGCATCGGGCGCGGCGGCCAAATCCCTTGAACTGGCCGCCCGGGGAGAAGTTGAGATCTCACCCATGATCTCGTGGATAGACCCGGATATCTGCGTGGGCTGCCAGACCTGCATAGGCCTGTGTCCATACTCTGCCATAGATTTTGATGAGCGAAGGTACGTCTCTGTAGTAAACGAGGCCCTGTGCAAGGGGTGCGGGAGCTGTGCTGCGTTTTGCCCCAGCGGGGCAGCGCAGGTAAGGCATTTTAGCGAGAAACAGGTATTTGCGGAACTGGACGGCATCATGGACGCATTGGCTGAGGTGGGGACTTAGCGAAGCAATAGTTCACCCTGAGGGGCCTCTCACGCCAATGCCCGTAGCAGTCCCAATACACCAAACAGATAGCACGGTTTACTGGAGTGAAAAGATGAATGAATTTGAGCCCGCAATCATTGCCTTTGTATGCAACTGGTGCACCTTTACCGCTGCCGACCTGGCCGGCACGTCAAGACTGGTCTATCCTCCGAATATCCGGCTGATCCGGGTCATGTGCACGGGCATGGTCGACCCTAAGTACGTCATAAAGGCCTTTCTGGAGGGGGCAGATGCCGTTCTCATAAGCGGATGCCACCCAGGCGACTGCCATTACATCAACGGCAACTTGAAGGCCCGCAGGAGGGTCAAGCTGCTTAAGGAGATCCTGCCAAGGTTCGGCTTCGACGAGAAGAGACTAAGACTGACCTGGATTGGCGCCAGTGAAGGAGTGGATTTCGCCAGGACCGTCAAAGAACTGGTTGAAGAGATAAAAGCTATTGGCCCCGGGGAAGCCAGAGGGCAGATGGTACTGTGAGCGGAGGAGACCTATGAGCCGGACAGCTAAGATTGAGGTAAAGGACAAGGATCCTGTGCATGCCATTCAAACCTTCTTAAAGGAGGTACTGGAGAACACGGATGTCGGTGGTGTTTTGGTTGCGGAGCACCTTCCCATGAAAGACGTGCTCATGCCCGCACTGATAACCGACCCGGAAAAACTCGCCGGCGCCGACCCGCTTGCGCCTTCATTCCCCATAAATGCAGCAAAAGTGGTATCAAAACTCACCCGCAGGCCGTCAGGCACAAAGATTGCGGTTGTGCTCCGCCCATGCGAGATCAGGGCACTCATTGAACTGGTCAAGTTGAAACAGGCAAGCATTGAGGAGGCTGTAATTATCGGAGTAGATTGCCTCGGGGCCTATAGCAACACAAACTATCCTCGTTTTTCCGGCAACGAGGGAAAGCAGGCCACCCTTCGCTTCTATGAAAAGGCGCTTTCTGGAGGGGAAACCGCCTTTGAAGACTTTGACATCTCGCCTGCATGCAAGGCGTGTGAGCACCCTCTCCCCGAAAACGCTGATATCATTTTGGGTATCCTAGGGGTGGACGTTCGAGAGTACATACTGGTCAAGGCTAACACCGACAGCGGTGAATCTCTGGTCTCGATCCTCAAGTGTGTCACGGAGGCCGAGGAGCCAAGTAACCGCCCTAAGGCCATAGAGGACCTGTTGTCTCGGCGAATGGCCTATCGGGATCAAATGTTTTCTGAGACAAGTGAAGCAACATCCGACCTGAAGAAACTCACGGCCTACCTGGCAGGCTGCGTCAACTGTTACAACTGCCGGGTCGCATGTCCGGTTTGCTATTGCAAGGAATGCGTCTTTGCAACAGATGTCTTTGATCACGAACCAGTGCAGTACCTAAGGTGGGCCAAGAGGAAAGGCGTCCTGAAGTTGCCTACCGACACGCTCTTTTACCATATCACTCGACTGGCCCATATGAGTACGGCCTGTGTCGGTTGCGGGCAATGCTCCAATGCGTGCCCCAATGATATTCCGGTCATGGAAATCTTCAAGACCATTGCGAACTTCACTCAACAGGCATTCGACTATGAGGCTGGAAGAAGCATAGATGAGGAGCCCCCGCTGGCTACGTTCAGGGAGGGGGAGTTTAAAGAACTTACGGGTGGCAAGGATTAATTGGCACGGCTTCGTAAAAAGTCCATCTGCTGCGTTGCGCTTCATGTCTAGCCTAGCGAACCCTGGGACCCAAGAAATGTATACGCTGCGACCGGAGGTCGTTCCATGAAAAACAAGATAGGCTCAGCCCTGGTGGTGGGGAGCGGAATCAGCGGGATACGCTCCGCCCTGGATCTGGCCGAAACAGGCTACAGGGTGACTCTCATCGACCGGGCACCCCACCTGGGAGGGGTCCTGACGCAACTGGACTACCAATTCCCTACCGACAGGTGCGGAATGTGCAGGATGCTCCCTCTCGTTGAAAGGGATAGCTCATCCCAGTTCTGCCTCCGAAAAGGCCTGTTCCATGAAAACATCGACGTGATGCTTTCAACAGACCTCCTCAAGGTGGAGGGTGAGCCGGGAAAGTTTCAGGTTACACTGCGCCAACGGCCGTCCTTTGTTGACTCCAGCCGATGCATCGGCTGCGGTGAATGTTCAAGGGTATGTCCCGTAGAGGTCCCCGACGAGTTCAATGCCGGCTTGAGTAAAAGAAAGGCCATATATCTCCCGGTGCCCCATAATATCCCAAATACATATGTGGTGGACATCTCCTCATGCACACTCTGCGGGGAATGTGCCAAAGTGTGCCCCACAGGGGCCATAGACTTTCAACTCGACGCTAGGCGTTCTTTCCGAATCCTGATCGTCGATGATGAACTCATTGTACGGGACTCGCTCAAGGAATGGCTGGAGGATGAGGGTTTCGGGGTGGACACCGCTGGTTCAGGTGCAGAGGCCCTTGAAAAAGTTGCCAAGGAAACCTATCACCTGATGCTCCTGGACATAAAGATGCCCGGGATGGACGGGGTGGAAGTCTTGAAGCGGGCCAAGGAAGGCTCTCCCGATCTTCCGGTAGTCATGATGACCGCCTACGCAACCGTTGAAACGGCGGTTGAAGCCATGAAAATGGGGGCCTTGGACTACCTCATGAAGCCCTTTGATCCCGACAGCCTGGTCCCCCTGGTGATTCGACTTTACCAGGATCTCTTGAGAACGGGTGAGAAGGAGATAGAGGTGGGGACAGTGATTCTTGCCCCAGGATTCGAATCCTTTGACCCCGGGGCAGGCAAGAACACCTATGGTTATGGTCACCTTGCAGACGTGGTGACTAGCATAGAGTTTGAGAGGATGATCAGCGGGACAGGCTGGAGTGAAGGGAAGCTGCTTCGACCCGGTGACGGTGGCGAAATCAATCGAATTGCCTGGCTTCAGTGTGTGGGCTCCCGAAACCCCCAGGAGAAGGCTGATTACTGCTCATCTATCTGCTGTATGTTTGCCATCAAGGAGGCCGTGATAGCGAAAGAAAAAAGCCAGGGACGAATTGATACATGTATCTTCTACATGGACCTGCGTACCTTTGGTAAAGGCCACCAGAGGTATAGAGAAAGGGCGGAAAAGCAGTATGGTGTCCGCTTTCTCAGAAACAGGATTCACACCGTGGAACCTGCAGGAAAGGATGGATCGCTCAAGCTCATCCATGTGGATCTTGAGGGCAACAGGTCCGAAGAGGTCTTTGACCTCGTAGTCCTCTCCACAGGACAAAGACCCCCATCGGGGGCCGAGAAGACCGCAGAAATGTTGGGGCTCGATCTCAATCAATGGGGCTTCGCCCAAGCCCGCGGCCTTTCACCGGGTCAAACCGGTCCCGAAGGTGTCTATGTATCCGGGTGTTACACGGGGCCAAGTGACATATCAGACTCTGTCATAGAGTCTTGCGCATCGTCGCTGGAGGCCTCAAGAACGATACACTCTAAGGGGGGCAGCCTGGCCCTTGAGCCCAAGCATGAAACGCCCCTTCGGTACGTCTCCCGTGAGCTGCCCAAGATCATGGTGGCCGTTTGTACCTGCGGAGATGTGCTGAGAGAGGCCATTGACTTGGCTGAACTTGAAAGGTGGCTCAGGGGGACGGGACCTGTTTCCCAGGTGAACTTCATTGACCGCATCTGCACGCCGGAAGGTTGGGACGAACTTCGGGACATAATAGCTAACTCCGCGGCGAACCGTGTCCTGATCGCCACGTGCATGCCCTACGTGTATACCGGCAAGATAAAAGGATTATCCCGTGAAGTAGGTCTTCACCCCTCCCTCTTTGACGTGGTGGACATACGCACGGCCCTGTTTCCCGAACATGGTACCGCCGTCTCGAACCCCGTCTCGGAGGTCAAATCCGCAATCTCCATAGGCATCAGCAGGCTGGAGGGGATGGATCCCTTGCCTGTACCTACCACCCGGGTGGTTCAAAAGGCCCTCGTGGTGGGGGGAGGTATAGCAGGTATGACCGCTGCCCTGGCCATTGCCGACCACGGGTTTGAGGTCTCCCTGGTGGAAAAGGACAGGGAACTCGGGGGAAACCTAAGACTGATGTACCATACCATAGAGGGAGATTCCCCGGGGGAACTCCTGGAAGAAACAGTGAGCAAGGTAGAGAGACATCCGAATATTAGGGTTTACAGGGGCTCCAGGATAGTACAAACGGGTGGCAGGGTAGGCAATTTCTATACCACCCTTGAAACCGATGAAGGGCAGGTTCAGACGGTTGAACACGGCATTTCCATATTGGCAACGGGCGGACGCGAAGCCGCCACCAAAGAATACGGATGCGGAACGAGTGATTCCATTATCACACAGCACGAACTGGAGGGCCGGATCGCAATCGGGGCCGTTGATCCAAAAGGCCTCAAGGCAGTAGCCATGATTCAGTGTGTGGACTCCAGGGAAGAGCCCCGCAATTACTGTAGCAGGGTCTGCTGCGCGGCGGCCCTCAAGAATGCCCTGTACTTAAAGGATCGAAATCCTCAAATAGACATCTTTGTCCTGTACAGAGACATAATGGCCTACGGTTTTCTTGAGACTTACTATACCAGGGCCAGGCAGGAAGGCGTCATCTTCATCCCTTACGAAGTTGACAGGAAACCGTTGGTCAGTGTTGAAAACGGCATTCCTCTGATCATGTGCGTTGAGCCGATCCTGGGAAAGGAGATCAAAATTCAGCCGGACTTGGTGGTTTTGGCAACAGGGATTGTCCCTAACGACGTGTCGGGACTGGCCCGGCTTTTCGGCGTTGAGATCGACAGGGACGGCTTCTACGAGGAAGCCGACCCCAAGTGGCGGCCCCTGGATTTCATCAAAGAGGGGATTTTCACATGCGGCATTGGCCACTCGCCCCGCTCCATCAAGGAATCCATGTCAATGGCCCTCGGTGCTGCACAGCGTGCCTTGAGAATATTGAGTGCTGATCGAGTCGCATCGGGAAGCATCGTGGCCGAGGTGCGACATAGCCTTTGCTCCCTGTGCGAACGCTGCATCCCTGCTTGCCCTTACGGGGCCAGGTGGCTGGACGAGGATGAGGACAAGATCGTTGTCGACGAGCTTATGTGCCAGGGCTGCGGATCCTGCGCTACCGTGTGTCCCAACAGTGCCTCGGTGCTCCGCGGGTACAGGGATCAGCAAATGTTTCAAGTAATAGATTCCGCCCTTGATCAAAGTTATTGAAAGGACACGGATAGATTATGGCAGAGAAGACCACTGAAGAAAAAAATGAACTCGTTGAGGATTCCCTCGCCCGCGTTGAGGAGGATATACAGGAAAAGGTTCAGGCCTGTATACAGTGCGGGACCTGCACGGGCTCTTGCTCCAGTGCCTTTGCCATGGACCTGACACCCCGGCAGATGTGGCGGCTCGTCCAACTGGGACAACTCGACGAAGTCCTGCACAGCAAGACCTTTTTCCTTTGTTCCGCCTGCTACTACTGTACCCTCAGGTGCCCCAGGGGTCTTCCCTTAACAGAGACCATAGGGGCCCTGAAGAGGCTTGCCAGCGCAAAGGGCATCAAGAACTTCAAGGAGAGCATCAATTTCTACCGCACCTTTATGGAAACGGTAAGACGATATGGCCGGGTAAGGGAACTGGAGTTTATGAACAGGTATTTTCTTTCAATGAGAAACCCTTTGTTTCCCTTGAGATTCACATCAATGGGTTTGAAACTCATCGGGAAAGGAAAAGTGCCCTTACAGGTCCCCAGGCTGATCGGAGAGGGGAAGTTCGATCGCCTCTTCAGAAAGGTTAAGGAACTGGAGGAAAGGGCATGAGGTATCTCTATTATCCTGGCTGTTCCCTGGAAGGCACCGCCCTGGAATACAACGGCTCAACGCGACATGTAATGAAGGCCCTGGGTGCGGAACTCGTGGAACTGGAAGACTGGACCTGTTGCGGCGCCAGTGCCGCAGAACCGACAAGCTTCCTCCTGTCCATGGTGCTGGGTGCCCGAAACCTGGCTCTGGGGGAAAAGATGGGCATCCAGGGAGACATTCTCATCCCCTGCAGCGCATGTTACCTGAACCTGAAGAGGGTTGAAGAAAACGTCAAACAAGACCGGGGTATCCTGGCCCGGGTCAACATGGCCCTGGAGAAAGAAGACCTGGAATATGACGGGGCCGGCAAGGCCCGGCACTTACTGGACATATTGACAACAGATTTCAATCCAGCCCGTATAAGGGCCCGGGTAAAACACGGCCTGAGCGGCCTCCGTGTCGCCCCCTACTATGGCTGCCAGTGCCTGCGACCCTACCATATCTTTGATGATCCCGAGGATCCCAAATCAATGGAGCCTATCATCCTGGCCCTGGGAGCCGACATCCATTCTTGGAGCATGGGGGCAAAGTGCTGTGGTGCGGCCCTTATGACCACAAAGAATGACGTAGGCCTTGAGCTTACGGGAACTATTCTTGAAGCCGCCCAGGGGGCAGACTGCATTGTTACCGTTTGTCCCATGTGCCAGATGAACCTGGAGACTTACCAGGACAGGATCAGCAAGATACGCGGAAAGAGGCTGCATATCTCGGTCCTGTATCTCCCCCAGCTTTTGGGACTGGCCTTCGGTCTCTCGGGGAAAGATCTGATGCTAAATCACAACCTGGCCTTGACAGGGGATTTTCGACATAAGATACTTCACTTGACCCAGAGGAGTGAGCTGTAACGCATGAAGTTTGATGGCTTCGTAAAAAGTCCGAAAACGCTCATTTCTGTCATTCCTGCGAAAGCAGGAATCCAGTGATTTCAGGAGGTTCTGGATGCCGGATCAAGTCCGGCATGACGGTTTTGGGACTTCTTACGGGCGTATCAAGTTTGAAAAAGAGAATTCTGACCTTATCTTTGATCCTATGGGAAAGGGCAATAACAAAACCAATGGGGATCGAACCCAAATCATCCTGGACAGCATAGCAGACGGGGTGTTTACGGTTGACTCTGACCTGAAGATAACCAGTTTTAATCGAGCGGCAGAGAGAATTACCGGGATCAAGAAGGAACAGGCCCTTGGCCGCCACTGCTGGGAGGTATTCAGGGCAAACATCTGTGAGCGCCAATGTGCGCTCAAAGAGACCATGAGGACGGGACAGCAGATTGTAAACCAGTCCATCTTCATCGTGACCCTGGAAGGAGAGCGTGTCCCCATCAGTATATCTACGGCCCTTCTCAAAGACCCAAGAGGCAGAGTTATCGGTGGTGTCGAAACATTCAGGGACCTGAGTCTCGTCGAAGAGTTGCGGAAAGAGCTTTCCAGGCGACATAACTTCTTCGACATCATCAGCAAGAACAAAGAAATGCAGCGCCTTTTCAACATCCTCGAGCAGGTGTCAGAAAGCAACACCACCGTACTCCTTGAAGGAGAGAGCGGAACCGGAAAGGAGCTTTTTGCAAAGGCCATCCACTCCTTGAGCCCGAGAAAAGATGGCCCCCTCATTACCGTCAATTGTGGATCTCTTCCGGATACCCTCCTAGAGTCGGAACTCTTCGGCTATAAGGCCGGGGCCTTCACAGATGCCAGGAAGGACAAGCCCGGGCGACTTGCCCTGGCAAAGGGTGGAACGCTTTTCCTCGATGAAATCGGAGACATATCGCCGGCATTACAGGTCAGGCTCCTGAGGGTCTTGCAGGACAGGACCTACGAACCCCTTGGGAGTACAAGGGCAGAGATGGCGGACGTGCGAATCGTGGCCGCTACCAACAAAAACCTTGATGATTTGGTAGCAAAGGGGCTTTTTCGAAAAGACCTTTACTACCGAGTCAACGTTGTAAAGCTGGTACTGCCCCCTTTGAGAAAAAAGAAGGAAGATATCCCTCTCCTGGCAGAGCACTTTATCCGAAAATTCAACCGGCTCAATAATAGGGAAATTTACGGCCTTTCCCCTGAGGTCTTGCAGCGTCTCATGTCCCATGATTTCCCGGGCAATGTCCGTGAGCTTGAGAACATCCTGGAATATGCCTCTGTGGTCTGCAAGAACCACTATATAGGCATTGAACATCTGCCTGATTACCTGCTCCCGGCAATAGAGGATGGAACCAAGGCACTGGAGGGCGCCAAAGGCCGACTACTATCATGGGATGATATGCAGAGGGAATTGTTAACAGAGGTTCTCAAAGTGAATAAGTGGAACAGGAAGGCCACGGCCGCACAGCTCGGAGTACATCCTACCACGCTCTGGCGCAAAATTAAACGTTTAGATATACGGATCCCGAAACAAAAGGCCCAGGAAAGGGAATGATCTCTATGAAGGATGTATACGGTGAGCTTCGAAGCAACTTTTATGACCTCTGCAAAGACAATAATCTTCTACATGAGACCGTGGAGATCAAGGCCAGGGCCCTTGGCATAAAGGAAGCCATTGGTGACCCGGAAGAGGATGACTTTCCAATTCAAAAGGGCAAGGAAAGGCTGATGCAGGCTGAGTTCAAAACCGGTAAGGGCCAGGCATTTACCGACCGTTATGGGGATTATTCCGGTAAGTTGCAAGATATCATTGAAATGCCCTTGGCGAACAACTTCAGACGAGCCATCTTCGTAGCTTCCATCAATGCTGTGTTAAACCACATCAAGAAAGTCCAGGGTACGGTTCACTGCAAGGATGACGGGCCTGCACTTTGCGCCCAAGACCTGGTCCTGTTCTTAGGGGAACGTTATGGACGGATCAAGATTGCCCAGGTAGGTTTTCAACCCCGGTTTGTAGAGCACTTGGCAAAGGCCTTTGAATACCGCGTCCTGGATTTGGATCCGGACAACATAGGAACTCTAAAGTTTGGGGTCGAGGTCGAGGGACCGGAATCCACATCCGATGCAATAGCATGGGCAGACCTCTTGCTCGTCACCGGAACGACTCTGGTCAATGGTACGATCCAGGATTTCTTGCACATCAAGCCCATCGTGTTCTATGGAACAACCATAGCAGGGGCAGCCTATCTGATGGACTGGGACCGCTTCTGCAGGAGCAGCACCTGACACCTTAAGGGGCGTTTGCCCAAACTAACCGGTTTCATGGGCCTGACAAACATCTTTAGAAAAGGTTACCCTTCGCTTGACTGGATTCAAGTAGAGATCACTTCCCATTGTAATGCAAACTGCATTTACTGTCCTCAAAGGGCCTACAGAAGGAACTGGCAAGGCCGGTTTCTTCCTCTAGATCTGTTCCGTGTGCTCGTGCCAGCCTTCAAGAAGACAGGGCTTGTCTATCTCCAGGGGTGGGGAGAGCCCTTTATGCACCCTGATTTTTTTGAGATGCTTAGAATCGCAAAGGACTCGGGCTGCAGTGTAGGGACAACAACCAACGGGACATTACTGGGTCAGGATTCCATCGAAAAACTGGTGGAAGGGGGTCTGGATATCATCGGGTTTTCCCTGGCAGGTGTGGACGAAAAGAATGACTCCATAAGGAAAGGAACTCATATCAAGAAGGTCCTTGATTCCATGGAACTCATAAACAGGGCTAAGAACAAGTTTGGAATGGATGCCCCCAGAATCCATATCGCATACATGCTCATGCGCTGCCTGCTCGGAGACATTGAAAAACTTCCTGCGTTCTTGGAGGGCACCGGCGCGACACAGGCAGTCATTAGTTCCCTGTCCCTTGCGACCAGCCCGGAAATGGAGAAAGAAGCCACTCTTGCTTCCGGAAAAGAGGAATTTGAAGAACTCAAGGGTCGATTAATGGCGGTGAAAGAGGAGTCTAGAAAGACTGGGACCGATGTGTATTTCCACATAGTCTCTCCCCTGAAGAAAGGAGGAGGTTGCAGTGAAAATATTTCTAAGGCATTGGTGGTTGGATCAAACGGAGACGTCTCCCCTTGTGTCATGACACAAGTGCCCGTCAAAGGGAAAAATGTTTACTATTTCCAGGGCAAGATGACGGAACTCCAAAGGCTTGCCTTTGATAACATAGGCAAAGATTCGCTGAACACTATCTGGCACAGGAAGGGATATAGGGCATTTCGTCAGTCCTTCCGCAGGGAACAGGTACCGGATATTTGCGGCAAATGCTATAAACGCTTTATCGAAGCTTTTGCCAGCTGATCCGGGCTTACTTCCGGATCAGCGAAAAGAGGGGGCTCCTTAAGCCAATGGAAAAAACTGTCATCCACAATCGGGACAAGGACGACGGGCCTAATCAGGGGGATCTCGAAAGGCTAAGATTGAACCTCGCGATAGTGGGCGGAGGCAGAGCGTGTAAATATTTCTTGGAATTTCTTCAGAGGGAATCCTTTCCCGAACTGATTATCAAAATTGTGGGAGTTTATGATAGCGACCCGAAGGCCGAGGGGCTTGTAGTGGCAAGGGATATGGGGATATACACGACAAACAATCTCGACGATCTCTTTAAGGTTGACAATCTAGACTGTATTCTTGCGCTCACGGAAAGGCAAAATATCCTTCTGGACCTTTTCCATCGGAGGCCCAAGGGTGTGGGGGTCATGGAATACAACCTGGGGAGATTGATCGGCAGACTCATCGAGATGTATCAAAGAATGAAATCAGCCGAACACCAGGCATCCCTTGCAAGGATGGCCACTCATTTCCTAATACAACAAACTAATGAACGCATCGTCGTGCTAAATTCCGATTTTACCATTGTTGAAGCCAATGAAGCCTATTCAAAGGCGGTAAACAGGACCAAGGGAGATATCATCGGCATGCATTGTTATGAAACCACCCATGGGCTACCTATTCCCTGCCAGCAATCCCACCCCGAGCTGGGATGTCCCATGATTGAGACACTCAGCACCGGTGAATCGGCCCACGTCATACACGAACATCCAAGATCCGAAGGAGGTTTTAGATACTGTGATATGGTCACCTACCCTGTGAAAAACCAGGACGGTGAAATTGTGCAGGTAATCGAAATATGGCGTGACATCACTGACGAGCTATCATCTCGCTGGGATAGAAGGGTCAAAGAAATAAAGGAGGACCTTCAAAAACTCATCCAGGAAGACAGGATGATTTCTCTTGGCAAGCTTGTCGCCAGCTGTGTTCACGAAATCAATAACCCGATTCAAGGGCTGTTAACTTTTACGCATCTCATGTTAAACACCTTACAGGAGAGTGAATTAAACGAAGACAACAGAACAAAATTCAAGGACTTTCTCACCCTGATGGCAAATGAGCTGGAAAGGTGCGGAGATATCATCTCAGGGCTTCTTTCTTTTTCCAGGGAACGAACACTGGAATATAAAAACATCGATATCAACGAAGCCATCAAATCTGTAATCGCCCTGACCCGCCACAGGATGGAAATCCAGAACATTCAACTGACCGCGGATATATCGGGGCATGCTTTAATGGTAAAGGGGGACCTGAATCAGATTCAGCAGTGTCTGCTCAACCTCATTTTCAATGCCATAGAGGCCATGCCACGGGGTGGCGAACTAAAGGTTACATCCAGACTGGAAAACAATAAAGCCTATATAGAGATTAAAGACACGGGATGTGGAATTCCTGAGGAACACTTGAAAAATATCTTTGACCCGTTTTTCACTACCAAAGGTGAAGGTGAGGGAACCGGCTTGGGTTTATCCATAGTTTACGGCGTAATGAAACTGCATGGCGGCGAAGTAACCGTATCGAGCGAAATAAGTAAGGGGAGCACATTTGTCCTGGCTTTTCCTTTGGTTGAGAACATCAGTAAGACTCCTTTGCCCGGGACTCCCCATCTCGATGGAGAAAGCAATGGATAGAAGAATGAGCATCATGATTGTGGACGACGAGATGATCGTGCGTGAGTCCCTCGTGCAGTGGTTCAAAAAATACGGTCATGGGGTCGACTCGGCCTCATCAGGCCTTGAGGCCTTGGAAAAACTGGAGAAGCACCCCTTTGAAGTTCTTTTTGTTGATATCAAGATGCCCGGAATGAACGGCATCGAATTACTGGAGAAAGTGAAGAAGGACTATCCGGACACGGTCGTGATCATTATTACTGCCTATGGTTCTATTGGGTCTGCAGTGGACGCCATGAAAAAGGGGGCCAGCGACTATCTCTTAAAGCCCTTCAAACCTGAACAACTATCTTTGGTGCTGGAAAAGATCGTTTATCAAAGAAAAATAGCCTTTGAATATCACTATCTTAAGGGCCGTCTGGATGAGATGACCCGGTTTGAAAATATCATAGGCCAATCACAGGGTATGGTGAACATCTTCGACCTCATACCGGAAGTTGCCCAAAGCGACTCTTCCGTCCTGATCATAGGGGAGACTGGCACAGGAAAAGAGCTCATAGCAAAGGCCATACATGCAAAAAGCCCCAGGGCCAAAGCCCCCTTTATCGCTATCAATTGTGGTTCTCTGCCTGAGACCCTCCTTGAAAGCGAGCTTTTTGGATACCAAAAGGGGTCCTTCACCGGCGCGACCACCAGCCGGAAGGGGTTCCTTGAGTTTGTTTCCGGAGGCTCTCTGTTTCTTGACGAGGTGGGCGAAATCAGTCCCAAGATGCAGGTGGACCTCCTTCGTGTGCTGGAAGAGAAGAAGGTCACCAGGATCGGAGATAGGTATCCCATTGATGTCGACTTTAGGCTCATTTCAGCTACCAGGAAGAATCTGGAAAACGAGGTAAAGGCAGGCTCCTTTAGAGAAGACTTTTTCTACCGCATCAATGTGATCACAATCCACGTCCCGCCCCTGAGGGAAAGGAAGGAGGACATCCCTTTATTGGTTCACCATTTCCTTGAAAAGTACAGTCATGAAACAGTGAAACAGGTTGATCATATAACCCCTGATGCTATGGCCCTCCTGACAGCATATAGCTGGCCAGGAAACGTGAGGGAATTGGAAAACGTAATCGAACGGGCCGTGGTCTTGTCTAGGAGCAGGACGTTGCGTGCAGATGATTTTTCCTTTATCAAAAGCCCTTTTCCGGCATATGAACCGAGATCACTCCAAGAGATGGAAAAAAACTACGTCAGGCAAGTCCTCGAGGAGTGCGACTGGAACGTTACACAGGCATCCAAGATCCTGAAAATCAATCGGGTCACCCTCCACAGGATGATCAAAAGATTCAATCTTCGGAGAGCTTGAAGCACTGAATAATACTGCATAGTTGCAATGACCTCCAGAAAACAATGCGTTGGATTGTTGCCCATCGGCGACATACCAGACATCATCCTCAAAACCATATCTGCCCACATATTAGGCTACTATAATCTTGACTCAGTGATCCTTGAAGCCCGTGACTATCCGGAGTACGCATTTGATCATAGAAGGCTGCAGTTTGATGCCGCAGCAATCATTGAAAGGCTTGAATCAGATACGCTTCAAGGTTGTACCAAGATCATTGGTGTCATTGATTCAGACATCTTTCACCCTGTATTTACACATGTATTTGGGGAGGCCAGGCAGGAAGGCAAATGCGCGCTGGTGTCGGTCAAAAGGTTGAAAAAAAACCCAGATGGTTCACTGCCTCCTCTTTCAGTTGTACTTGAAAGGGTAGCAAAGGTGGCACTCCATGAGCTGGGCCATCTATTCAGTCTTGTCCATTGTCTGGAAGACCACTGCCTCATGCGTTTTGCCGGCTCACTGGAGGGCCTCGACGGCCTCCGCCTGTCTTTTTGCAAATATTGTGCAGCCCTTCTCAGGGAAGCATTGGGCCCCAGTTAGCCCGTTATTTCTTGCCTGTCGCCTCCTCGGTGTGAAGAAAGGTCCGCACCAGTGCATCCCAGGCTAACTCAGGTATCTTGTCCAGCATGCCGTCGACCAAGTGGCCACCCATTGCTGATAGGGATTCATACCTGGGGCCCAGCAAACCCATAAGAGTCTTTACTTCCTGCTCCATCCAGTGAACGCTTTCATCTCCGAAAAAAAGTCCCTTGAGATTCTGTTTCGGGCGCTCAGGCTCGATGATAAATAGCCAGCCCAGTTGGTAGGGATCTTCACCTACAATCTCAGGTTGCGTTTCTGCCCTGTGATTGATTGCCAGGACCATCCCCGTCACCGGAGAAAGGACCCCGGCACGGTGTTTGTTGCGGGCAAAGCTCCACCCCACTTCGTTTTGTTTGAGATCCGAGCCCAAGGGGGGGAGGACCATATCGTCTATGGTCCCGAAGATCCTGTTGACGAAGTCATCCAGGCCGACCCTGACATATCCTCCGTGCTCGAAACGTGCCCAACTGTGGCCCATGTGATAATAGTAGCCCTCGGCCACCCGGAAGCCGGAGACATTTTTGCAATAGACGGCTTCACGAAAGTGGTCGAAGTCGAATTCATCGAGCATCTGATCAAAGGGACAGTGGTAGCACTCGTAGTTCATCGTACAGATCTTAGGTGCATCAATTCGGCCTGTCAGGGCGTGCCGGCAAGGCCTGGATGCCCCACGATATTGTTTCTTAAGCTTTTCGACCCATGCTGGAGACACATTCTTTCTCTCCGATCCGCCGCTCATACCCATGGCCTTCCGCATCCCTAGGTCAAAGGGACAGCTTTGACAGTCATAGTCATTGTCACATAACCTAAAATTGACGACCCCCGCTTTCATCCAGATGCACTCATTTTCCAAGACCTTAAACCCAACGACTCTCTTCTTTTCTTGATTCTTATGTTTGGTCACATCCTTTTTCATACTTGCACCTCCCTGTCAGAGTAGATATGGTCCTTGGTTCATTTTGTCTTCACTCCTTGTCTATTCTTTCATTGCAATGACAATGCCATCTGCGCGACTTTGGCACTCGCTACATCTTATTGATTTAACGCTCATTTTTTGTGGAAATTTACAGTCTGCTCAAACCGGTGCCGAAAGACAAAGAAAGAATAACAAACAGCAACACCTTTTGATTGTCCGGACAATGATTACCAAGAATTCCCTAGCGATAACGTAGCGTTACAAGGGTGTAGCACTTTTATACACGGTGTGTAGCCATTATCTCTTTTCAAGTCCATGGGCTGCTGGTCAAAGAAATGGAAACGCAACGAGTTCAAGGGCTGGACGGCCAAGACGATTTTTGAGCGTGAGCCAAAAAAAAATCCTTGACTGGCCAAAGAATTTGATTATATTATGAGCACAAGCTCATAATTGGAGATCCCAGTGCCAAGGCCGAGAAAGTTGAGATTTGTTCAGGGGCGACCGATCGTAAACGCATTTGTCCCAAACAGGATGCCTCCATGGGGGCGGGAAGAGGTGTATCTTCCCCTTGAGGGTCTTGAGGCTATCAGGCTCATTGATTTTCAAGGGTTTGACCAGGAAACGGCGGCCAGGATGATGAATGTCTCCCGCCAGACCTTTGGGAGGATCCTGGCCGAGGCAAGGGCCATTGTGGCTGATGCCCTGGTTATGGGAAAGGTACTCAGAATCGAGGGTGGACACTTTGAGATGCCACCCAGGGGTAGAATGAGGCACCGCCATGGATGGGGCGGTGGAATATGAAAGGAGGTGAAGGACATGCCCGCATTTGATGGTACTGGCCCCTTGGGTAGAGGCCCCATGACCGGATGGGGAAGGGGTTACTGCGTCACGGCAGAACCTATGTACTCTCCATATCCAGGTTGGCCTCCCGGTTACTTTATTCCGGGATATGGCCGTGGTTTCGGCCGGGGCTTTGGTCGCGGCTGGGGCCGTGGCAGGGGTTTCTGCCGCTGGATAGGCTGGGGCCCAGGATTTCGAAGGAGGTTCTGGCCCCCCGTGGGTGGACCATGGTTCTGAGGAAACCTAAGGACCAAAAACACTATGATACTTGCCAACCAAATCTTGGCGGGGGAGGTTGTTCCTGTACGCGGAGGACCCTTGTGGGAGCAATCTCCAGGGTCCAAAAATAACAAGGAGACCCACCTCGCTAACCTGAAAAGTAATTTCAAACCAACCGTGTTTACACGGTAAGATGAGGAGGTGATTTTTATGCCAGGATTAGATGGAACAGGTCCCCTTGGAGAAGGCCCCTTGACCGGTGGTGGTCGCGGATACTGCAACCCATACGGTGCGCCCTATAGGTACGGATTCGGCCGAGGTTTCGGCCGGGGGCGAGGCATGGGTTTCAGGAGAGGCTTCGGCCCCGGATACGGGCTCAGACCATTTTGGGGGAGAGGGTTCTATCCCGGCTGGGGCGGATGGTATCCGCCCGCCTATGGCCGGCCTTACTCCATGGGCCCCTCAGAAGAAGTCCAAATGCTGAAGGATGAAGCAGATGCATTGCAAAGGGACCTGGAAGAGATTAACAGGAGGATAGAAGAACTGGAGAAGGAATCCTCTGAATAATCCGAAAACCCGAGACAGGGAGTGCCACGGGGATTACCGTGGCACTCCCTCCATTGAACGACCCCATCACAAGCAGCGGGGGTATCACCATGCGGTCCTTCCGGAAAGCCCGGCGGGCGTATCCGCAATCTCGATTCCCGCTGGAGTCTATTCCGCACCAAGGTGCGGAACGAGAATGACATCCACGGAGCAAGCGCGGGGAATGAAACCCTCTGATGATTCAAGGAGCTCTCGCCCGAGATAGAAAGGGCCAGGGTTCCCTATATTTCAATTTTGCAATCCTCTCTCGTGACTATATTGCAAATTTAGAATGATCGAGCCAGCCTTCAGATAGCCCATGTAAAGCCCACCCGAAATTTATCCAATTATTCCAACATAATAAATACAATCCTAGAATTCGGCACGCAAAATGCTAATTAGAGACGTAGATCCGCGGCCTGATTTCATTTGTCGTAACACTTTAGCCTTTTGAAATGCCTCCTCAGATAGGGAGAACGGGTGATGATGCCTTTTCTGGAGTGACTGGCGGGAGGGCGCCGTCCTTTCGCGACTTGTCAGTGGGGGAAACC
>JAFDHO010000296.1 GCA_019308745.1 Deltaproteobacteria bacterium | reverse complement strand
ATCGTCATATTCGGCAACGGCTACAATAACTCCAGCGGCGTGGCCAAGCTGTTTATCCTGGATGCCGACACCGGAGAGACCCTGAGGATCATCAACACGCAGGCCGGCTCCTGTAACGGCCTGTCATCGCCTACAGCGGTGGACGTGAACAACGACAACAAGGTCGACTATGTGTACGCTGGTGACCTGAGGGGCAATATGTGGAAGTTCGATCTCACGGATCCCGATCCCAGCAACTGGGATGTGGCTTACAAGACCGCCCCCTATACCTACCTGGGAGGGAAAAAGGTGGGCACCACCCCGGCGCCTCTTTTCCAGGCAAGGGATGAGTCCAACGTGGCACAGCCCATAACAAGCAAGCCGGATGTCATGGTACACTGCGAGAAAAACGGTCAAGTAGTAATCTTCGGCACAGGGAAATATCTCGGGGATTATGACCTTACGACCACCCAGACCAACACCATCTATGGTATATGGGATTACGGTGACGACGATGATGACGGCGAATACCTGGGGTCCTTCAAGAGAAACCCTGTCTCACCGGATACGACCCTCTCAAACCAGCCCGAATCGGTGGTGCTGCTGGAGCAGACCCTGGAGGCCTGCGACCCCACCATCGCAACGTGCGACGGTGACTTCTGGGTGGTGAACGATCAGAGCCTCAGGGTCATCAGCAACAGTATCGAGGGCCTGACCGACCCCTGGGAGACCACCTCCCTGCTGGCCGACGATGTGACCTGCGGAGACGGGCTGGGTAATACGGATTGCGATTCCAACGGCTATGGATCCAATCCCGACCCGCTCTACCTGGCAGGGTGGTACTTTGATCTGCCAGTTAGCGGGGAGAGGGTAGTTACGGATACTCTGATCAGGCAAGGAAAGGCGATTCTTGTCACGTTCACGCCTGAAGACACCCCGTGCGGTTCGGGCGGGGACTCAGTGGTCATGGAGATGAGTGCATGCTCCGGCGGAAGGTTGGAAGAGGCGCAGTTTGATATCAATGAAGACGGCATCATAGATGAGAATGACCTTGTAAACATAGGGACGGACAGCGATCCCATATGGGTTGCGCCCACGGGCGTAGTAAGCCCCGGGAGGCTCCAGCCCCCCGCTATCTTGAGGATGCCGGATCAAGAGACCGAGATGAAGTATTTCAGTTCTTCCAGGGGCACCATCGTGATGGTTGAAGAGTCGGCTGTCACACTCGGGATGAGCTACTGGATGGAATATGAGTAAAGGAGCGCCTTCTGTAGTCCTAAATGATCGAGCGCGGTTAGAGGAGGGATACAGACGATGATCGAGAAAGGTAAGGAAATCCTTAGAAACATGGGTTTTGTGATCGTCATTTTCGCAGTCGCCTTCCTGGCGGCGGAGATAACGTTTCCCAAGGCAGTGTGCTATGCCCAGCAAAGAGTGAAACCGGAGGTCGTGTTGCCGGACCACTATCCCGATGGTTTTGACGGCTACGGTCGAATCGACATGATAGGAAAAGGAAAAGTCGTGATAGATGACAGATCATGGCGGCTTGCGTCCGATGTGGAGTATTACACGCCGAGAAGTCCGAACCCTTCCGTGATTCCCTTTGAAGAAGGGGCCCTGGCCGGGTTCCTGCTCGACGGGGAGAAAAGGATCATGTCCCTGTGGTTGATAGAGAAATAGGAGTCTACGTGGGAACCGGTATATTGTGCCTCGCAGTTGCCTCCTCCTTCCGGGGAGGGGGCAACTGCTTTTTCTGTCCCCATTGACCATTGTTATTGCAATATGGTCGTGACCAGGGACGGAAAAAGGAAATGCATTGCCATTAGGGACCGGAGAGAATATAATAATCAGATGCACAAACAGCATCAGTCTCTTCTTTCAAGAAAAGGCAAGAAAAAGGTACCCGACAGGCACCCTCAAATGACGGAGAACAGGAAGAAAGGGCTCTCTGATGAGCATGTCTTGAAGGTCCTGCTGAAGCTTGGTCTCATCTCGGAGGATCAGGGCAAGCAGATCTTCAACAAGAAGAACGATATACGGAGGAGAATTGAGAGAGACAGGTCCGCCTCCAAGGGTCGTATAAAGAACCCTGTGACCATAGTGGATGTTATTGTCTCCATGGAGCTGCGCAGGGCGGATGACCCGACGAAAGCCCTGGATGAAGAGACCATCTTCCAGGCCCTGGCAAAGGCCTGGAAGATGCCCTACAAGAAGATAGACCCCCTCAAACTGGACCTCAATCTTGTCACCACCACCATCCCCCATACCTTTGCCATGAAACACCTCGTGCTCCCCTTGGGCAAAAAAGA
The DNA here is from genome assembly GCA_019308745.1 of Deltaproteobacteria bacterium. Classification (GTDB taxonomy): domain Bacteria; phylum Desulfobacterota; class DSM-4660; order Desulfatiglandales; family HGW-15; genus JAFDHO01. The sequence goes on along the minus strand of JAFDHO010000296.1, from coordinate 1,297 downwards.
CGGCTACCTTACGATTGCGACACCGGATCCTTTTAACCAGGAAGTGATCCAGGACATCGCCCAGGCAAGTCATCTCAAGGTGAGGACGGTGGTGAGCACCAAGACCGATGTCATTAAGCTGATCAACGAGTTTTTCGGATTCAAACGCTCTATCGTTGCCGCTGAAAGCCAGTTTTCAGGGCCGACCATAGACCTGGGGAACCTTGAGCAGTTCGTGAGGGTCCGCTCCGCCGACGAGATGCCCTCGTCCAATGACCAGCATATAGTGAACGCCGTGGACCATCTCTTCAGCAGCGCCTTTGACCAGAGGGCCAGTGATGTTCACATAGAGCCCAAGCGGGACAGGAGCATTGTGAGACTGCGTATTGATGGAATGCTCCACACGGTCTACGAACTGCCGAAAAACGTCCACTCCGCCATAATCAGCCGAATAAAGACCCTGGCACGGCTCGACATGGCCGAGAAGAGGAGGCCCCAGGACGGACGGATAAAGATGGAAAGGGGTGGTGTGGAAGCGGAAATCAGGGTCTCTTCCGTACCCGTGGCATTTGGGGAAAAGCTGGTCATGAGGATCATGGACCCCAATGTGCTCTTTCAGGACCTGGAGAACCTGGGATTTACATCCATGGATCTGATCCGTTTCCAGCAGTTTATTAACATGCCATATGGCATTGTCCTTGTTTGCGGCCCCACGGGCAGCGGTAAATCCACTACCCTGTACTCCACTTTACGCTATCTTTCGAGTCCGGCCATCAATATTACCACGGTAGAAGACCCCATCGAGATGATCCACGAGGATTTCAACCAGATCGCTGTCCAGCCCGTGATAGGGGTAACCTTTGCTTCTATTCTGCGCAATATCCTCAGGCAGGACCCTGATATCATAATGATCGGAGAGATGAGGGACCTGGAGACCGCCGAGAATGCCATACAGGCGGCCCTTACGGGACACCTGGTCCTGTCGACCCTTCATACGAATGATGCCCCGTCGACCATAACAAGGCTCCTGGACCTTGGGATTCCCGCCTTCCTGATCCAGGCCACACTTGTCGGGGTCCTGGCCCAGCGGCTGGTCAGAAAGATATGTCCCTATTGCAAGGAAGCCTTTGAGATGGATGGGGCCGAGCTGGCCTCCCTGGGCCTGGACCTGGGACGGGAAGGGAAAGTGGAGCTTTACAGGGGCAAAGGATGCTTCAAGTGCAGGGGAACCGGCTACTTTGGCAGAAGCGGTATTTACGAGGTGCTTCCCATATCGGATGCCGTAAAGAAGAACATCACTTCTGAGACTGACACGGAG
>JAFDHO010000080.1 GCA_019308745.1 Deltaproteobacteria bacterium | reverse complement strand
CTCCCTTCCTACTGTCTAGCGCCTCTTGCCTACTGCCTCTTACCTTTTGCCTAACGCCTCCCGCCTTTAGCCTAGCGCCTCTTGCCTTTTGCCTAATGCCCATTCTACTGCCTCTTTCTGCTCACTCTCCCCTCCCTCGAACCTCCAACTCCTTGCCAGAATTTGGGCGAAGGCGTATTCATCCGGGCCGGCAAGGCGGCGCAACGTTCGTTGGACAGTGACCTGCCGGCTACGCCTTTTGGAAGACGTAGTTGATCTGCCCGTTGGGCAATTGATTCACCACGGTCTTCATCTCCATGCCGATTGTTATCTCTTCGTCAGGGATGCTGCTGTCTATACGACCGAACACCTTGTAGTCGCCATAGTCCAGCAGTGCAATGGCGTAGGGAAGATCCTTCTCAAAACCCACGGGTGCGTATTGCAATTTGCTGTATGTCACGAGTTTCCCGGTGCCACTGACCTCGAACCATTCCATGTTGCTGGAGAGGCACTGAAAACAGTGGGCCCTTGGCGGGAAAAAGGCCATCCCGCAATCTTTGCATTTTGTGCCGGCCACCTTCCCCTTTTCCAGGTAATCGACAAAATCATTGACCTTCGTGATGGAGGTGAAGCTCACCGTCCCAAACTTCTTGAATCGATCATCTATTTCCTTTACCTTGGCCATCATGTCACCTCCCCAAAATAGTCACGTTACCGTAAAGGCCGACACCGCCGATGTTGTGGACCAGGCCGATCTCGGGGTCCTTAACCTGCATCTTACCTGCTTCACCCCTAAGCTGCAGGACTATCGTCCTTATTTGTGATCCGCCCGTCGCACCGATGGGGTGTCCCTTGGAGAGCAGTCCGCCGTCCACGTTCACGGGAATGGAGCCTTCCTTGTAGGTTTCTTTGGCCTTGATCAGCTCCCTGCCTTCCCCCGGCTTTGCAAAACCAAGGTTTTCATAGGCCATCATTTCTGCAATGGTAAAGCAGTCGTGGACTTCGGCTATGTCGATATCCTTGGGTGTTACCCCGGCCATCTTGTATGCCTGATCCGCAGCCTGCCGGGCAACGGTCAGCCCTGTGAAGAGGTCCCTTCCCGTCATGTTTACCGGGCTGGAAGCCGCTCCCAAACCCAGTATCCAGACAGGTTTCTCGGAAAGGGCCTTTGCCTTTTCCTCGTTTGCAACGATCACGCATGAACTCCCGTCGGCATTGGCGCAACAGTCTCCCACCCGGAGGGGACTGGCCACGGGGCCCGACATGGGGTTGGTCGGATCGGAGAACATCTCAAAGGTAACAGGCTTCCGGTAGACCGCCTTGTCATTGATCTGGCCATAGGTAGCGGCCTTGACCCTTACGAGGGCCAGGTCGTCAGGCGTCGTCCCGTGTGTCTCCATGTGTGCCCGTGCATACATGGCATAATAGGCAGGCATCATGGTCCCGAAGGGGCTCTCCCACTGGATATCGGCCCCTCTTCCCATTCTCTCCTGGGACTCTGCCGAAGAGATCTCGGACATCTTCTGAAAACCGATGACTGCTACGACATCGTGAAGCCCTGATTTCACGAGGGAATAGGCAACCCTCAGGCCCATGCTGCTGGAAGAGCACAGGGATTCCAGGTAACAGGTGGGCTGGGGCACCAAGCCCAGGTATTCCGCGAAGACGCCGGCCGGTGATCTCTGCTTGTCGTATTCAGGGGCAGAACAGACAACAGAGGCATCCACATCCTTCGTGGAAATCTGTGCGTCTTCCATGGCATCCTTGAATCCTTCAAAGGCAAGCTCCCTGATGGACCCGGGGTACCCCCTGACAAAGGCACTCTGGCCCACTCCAATGATTCCCACTTTTCCCATAAGACAACCTCCTGAAAATCTGTTGACAAAAGACTTGAATTTCTCGTCGGGTATCAATGAGTCAGATAGAAGAACCGGGTGAAACGGAAACATTTCACAAGCGTGAACGTGAAGTATAGGGAAAGATGGTGCCCGGGTCAAGTCCAAACAGCTATTGAAGGCTGGAGGGAAGAGGACAGAGGACAGTGGGTCAGAGGACAGAGGACGGAGAGCAGAAGGAAAAGTCATTTGTTAGTGGTTACTTGCTGTCAGTGAGTAAACAGGGACCCCCTCAAAGGAAGTGACGAGAAGGGAGGGCCTTTGGGGGATGGAGGCACCAAAGAAGTCACAAGTGACCCCAGTGAAATAGGCTTCGCTGTCACTCACGTGAATTTCACGGGGCAGGCAAGAGACGAGTGACAAGAAACAGCGAACAAGGCACGAAGACCAGTCAGACCAATAGAACCAATAGAATAGAACAAATGGAACCAGTGAAACTGACCAGGTTCTAAACCTTGAATCTGCTCTCAGACAGTCCCTTTTGCGAGCTAAGTCTTAAATTTGATTGAACCAACGCTGAAATGATGATAAAAATTAGCTTTAATATCAAATGCTTTACTTTTACCAAGAGGCCGTAGAGGATGAAAGAGGTTATCAGGGGGCTCATTGAAAAGGGGGTCAGGGTGCCATACCCGGAAGGAGTGGACGTGGGGGAAGAGGTCTCTCCAGACCGGATCTCCGGAGAGGGCGTTACCCTGTATCCGGGATGCCGGATCTATGGGGAGAAGACTCTCATCCTTGCACACGCGGAGATCGGTTATGAGGGCCCGGCAACCTTGAGGGATTGCCAGGTAGGGCGAGGCGTTAAGCTCAAGGGGGGATTCTTCGAGGGATCCACATTTCTCGAGGGCGTGGAGTTTGGCTCGGGCGCCCATGTCCGGGGGGCATGCCTGCTCGAAGAGGGCGTGCGCTGTGCCCATGCCGTAGGGCTCAAACACACCATACTCATGCCCTTCGTCACTTTGGGCAGTCTCATCAATTTCTGTGATTGCCTGATGGCAGGGGGTACGGACCGAAAGAACCACAGCGAAGTGGGTAGCTCCTACATCCATTTCAATTATACGCCGAACCAGGACAAGGCCACCCCATCACTCCTCGGGGATGTGCCGAGGGGTGTCATGTTGAATCAGCCACCCATCTTTTTGGGGGGGCAAGGGGGTCTCGTGGGGCCCGTGATGGTTGACTACGGCACGGTCGTGGCTGCGGGGAATATCCTGCGTAAGGACACCCGCAAGGGGAACAGGATCATCTTCAGCCAGACGGCCCTGACAAAGAGCCTGCCCTTCCACCCCGGCCTCTACACCAACATAAAGAGGGTCGTCTCTCTCAACATCAATTATATCTCCAACCTCATAGCCCTCAGGAGGTGGTACAGGGACGTGCGGGCACGTTTCGTGGCAGCGGGCACCATGGAAGAGCAACTTCACCTGGGGGCCCTGGACAAGATAGAGGCTGCCATCGAGGAAAGGGTGAAAAGACTCGGGGACCTGGCCGCCATGATGCCGCGCTCCATTGAAATATACACCAGGATTGCAGGTGATAATGCCTCAAAGAAGATCATTGAGAGCCAGAGGGAGTTCTGCGACAGGAGGCAGGACCTGGAACAGGCCTTTCGAAAAGGGTTCGAAACGGAGGGGGATCCTGAGAGGCGGGAGAAGTTCCTCATGATCGTGGAAAAAAATAGGGACGATCCGGGGCAGGACTATGTATCCGTCATCAAGGGATTGTCGGAGGAAGAGAGCAGGGCAGGGACCTCCTGGCTCCACGACATCGTTGAAAAGGTCTCGGAGAGTGCCTTGGGGTTGTTACCGAGGTTTAAATAGGGGACTGGTTGAGGGAAAAGAGGGAAGAGGCGTTAGGGAAGAGGCAGTAGGCCTGAGGCCGAAGGTTTGAGGGAAGAGGCAAAAGAGAGTAAGCAGCAGGTCAGAAGACAGAGGACAGTGTGTCAGAGGACAGAGGACAGAAGACAGAGGGCGACGTGATGAACCAGATGAACCAGACAGACCAGATAGACCAGGAATGCCTTTCCCTCTTTTCTCGCATTCCCCCTTTCTCGCGGCTTTTGATAGACCAGATAGACAAATGAAACACCCCAACGATGGAACTTCGAGCCCTTGAACCTGGAAGAGAAAGACGGAAGATATGGCTAGACTGTTCGGCACGGACGGCATAAGGGGGAAGACAAACCAGGATCCCATTACGCCGGAGAAGGCCCTCGAGATCGGGAGGTCAATCGTAACCTGCTGTCATAGAAAGGGTCTTTGCCCCAGGATCATCCTGGGCCGGGACACGAGGGAGAGCGGGAAGATGCTGGAATACGGGTTCCTGGCCGGCGCCCTGTCCCAGGGGGGCGAGGTCTATCGGGTGGGCGAGATCCCCACGCCCGCAGTCGCCTACTTCACCCGAGCGGAAGGGGGAGGTGCCGGCATGGTGATCTCAGCCTCCCACAACCCTTACGAAGACAACGGGTTCAAGTTTTTCGGAAGTGCGGGTTACAAGTTCTCCAGGGCCGAAGAGGAGGAAATGGAGGCCCTGATCTCTAGTACCCACAACAGGTCGGAAGGACCTGACAGCGGGCGGGCCAAAAGGGTCGAAGATGCTGCGGAACGATACGCCGGTTTCTTGGCCGAACTCCTCCCCGCGGGAAACCGGTTCAAGGGTATTGGGCTCGTGATTGACTGCGCAAATGGGGCGACTTACAAGGTTGCGCCTCTCCTCTTTGACAGGGTGGGATCGGGCTTCGAAATCCTGTTTGGAGAACCTGACGGGAAGAACATCAACCACAATTGCGGCTCGCAGCATCCCGGCCCCTTGAGGGCCAGGGTCCTGGAGTCGGGTGCCAGCGCCGGGTTCGCCTTTGACGGAGACGGTGACAGGTTGGTGGCCGTGGACGAAAGGGGCACTGTGCTGACCGGGGATCAACTCCTGGCGATATTTGCAAAGATGCTCAAGGACACGGGCGCCCTCAAGGAGAACCGGGTGGTATGCACTGTCATGAGCAACATGGGACTGCGTCGCGCCCTGGAGCAAGAAGGGATAGAGCAGGTTATCACCGGGGTGGGTGATCGTAACGTCATGGAAACCATGGTGGCTCGGAAGGCCAATCTCGGGGGTGAAGGATCAGGCCACATTATCTTCCACGACGTCCATACGACGGGTGACGGCCTCCTTTCAGCGCTCCAGTTACTCAAGGCCATGGTCCACTTTCAGAGGCCCCTTTCCGAGCTGGCAAGCTGGGTAACCCTGTTTCCCCAGGTAATCAGGAATGTCCCCGTGAGAGGCAAGCCCGAACTCTCCACCGTGCCCGAAATAGCCGGGGCAGTCCAGGCGGTGGAGTCGAAATTGGGGGAGCGGGGGAGGGTCCTGGTCCGTTATTCGGGGACGGAACCGGTGTGCCGCATCATGGTAGAAGGGGAGGATGCAGCAGACGTGGAGACCTATGCGGAGGAGATAGCAGAGACCGTGAGAAGGGAGTTGAGCTAGTATCGATGGGGATTGGGATAAGGCCGGCAACGCGGTTGCCTCGGTCCAGAATATGGACCGAACCGACCGTGTCAATGGTAGTCCGATGAATTATTCGAATTCTTCCGATTCCCCGGTTGGGTAAAAGAGGTTCAACCCCTCCTCTTTGATGGTTTCCGGATCTCCGCTGATGAGTATCTGCTCCGCCTTCTCCCTGAAGGCCCTTGCGTCTCTTTCCATGGCTGTTAATTTGTCCATAACGCCATGCTCCCTGAGCAGGGTCTTTATTTCGTGAAAGATCTCTTCGCTTCCGAAGAGCAAAGTGCCCTCCTGCATGATCTTGCATGCAACCATATGCCTGTAAGTATCGAACCGCACCTGTTCTTTCACCCTCTCCAAGTCCTTGACCACGTAATCAATCTCTTCCCTGATATGGGGGGTTATCAGGAGACGGTATTTCTCCCTGTAGATAGCATCATCCAGCCTTTCCATGTCCTTTTTGGAGAGGTGCTCATCTGCAACCACCACAAGGTCCAGGTCGGAGCCCCTTACCAGTTTGCCCGTGCTCCTTTCCGGGCGAGGGACGTCGTGGGCCATGTTATAGACGATGTCTCCCGCAAGGATAAAGCATACGTGTTCCTCCAAGGCAATCTCATTTTCCCACCCGGTGCACAGGGCCGAGACCAGGCTGTACGCCAAATCGCACTTGAGGCGGCTCACCTCCCTTATGCGGGATCTGATTTCCTCGGCCTTCCCTCTCAATCCGTCCAGGTCACGGGAAAGTCCGACGGCCGTGTAGGTGAGGAATTCCCTCAATATGGAAGGGGAAAGGCGCGCATAGCCCTTTATCCTCCGGTCCAGGCGGAGGTACCTCGTCCCCGCAAAGGCCCTGGCAAGGTGGCAGGATGCCCTGCATGTCCGCCACAGGGCAAGATCGTCCCCGGGGAGTTCATTGGACATCTCCTCGCCGGTAAGCGGGCCTCGTTTCTCAATCAGCTGCAGGACCAGGGATTCAAGTGACCTCATGTCCCTTTGGCCTCACGGGTGTCCGGTTAGGATTTTGCAAAATGAATAATTCCTGGAGCAGTTGGTTGTCTCCCCTGGGAGGTCTTTTTCAAAGGCTCAATTATGTGTTATTGATCGAGCTTCTGGCAATCAAAGCCTCACGTTTGCAAAATCCTGACCGGACATTACTGTTTTGGCCTAGTTCTTCTGAGTCGTGCGAGGGCCCTCTTGTCCGCTACCTGGTCTGATTCATCCATGATTTCCCTGCCCAGGATCTCTTCCAGGATGTCTTCGAGGGTAATAATACCGGAGAGGCCACCGTATTCGTCCAGCACGACAAAGAGGTGTTGCCTGGAACTCATGAACTCCGTCAAGACGTCGTCGAGCCGTGCCGTTTCCGCCACGAAGCGAGCGGGCCTCATGATGTCGGAAAGGCACCTGTCCTTTTCGCCCCGGGAGAGAGCGATGAAGAGTTCCTTGGTGAGGACAATTCCGACGATATCTTCCATGTCATTTCTGTAGACCGGAAACCGGCTGTGTTCCCATCCGGAGGATATTTTGCCGACCTCTCCGAGGGTCATGTCTGCGTTCAGGGAAAAGATGACGGTGCGCGGTGTCATGACGTCCTTGGCCGTAATGGTTTCCAGGGACAGGATGTTGTTGATCACGCTCAACTGGTAAGGCTTTATGCCGCCTACGCGCAGGCTCAACTGGGCCATGGTCTTCAGTTCATCGGGGGAGACCGTCTCCTGCATTCTGTCACGGGCGATCAGCCGGGTGACAGAGCTACAGAGCCAGATGGCGGGTGTCATGAACTTCACCAGTCCGTTCAGGGGCAAGGCCACCAGGGGTGCCAGTGCCCGCGCATGGACGACACCGGCTGTCTTTGGAATGATTTCAGAGAAGATCAGGATGGAAAGGGTAAAACCGGCAGAGAAATAGAATAACCATTCCTGGCCAAAGACGGCAGTGGCGGCAGAGCCCGCAATGGCCGCCCCCGCCGTGTTGGCGATGGTATTCAGGGAAAGAACGGCGGAGATGGGTCGGTCCACGTTTGCCCGCAATTCCTTGAGGATCAGGCCGCTTCTCTTCTTGTCCCTGACCATTACTTCTATGTGCCTTAAGGGGACCGAGTAAAGGACCGCCTCGAAGAGGGAGCACCCGGCAGAGATGATAATGGCAAAGCTCACGGCAACGATCAGTTCAGCCATGTCTTGATGTGTCCTCCTGTTGATTGAGGTTGGCAATGAGGTCATCGGGCTTGTTTATGTTGATAAAGGTCTTGAGCTCGGGATCGAAAGTCCTTATTTCTTCTTCCTCGATGTACTTGACGCGGATCTTGGAGAAGCACCTGATGACCTGGTACACGCGGGAATCTATTTGCTCTTTAATGATTGGCAGGCACCTCCTGTGGTAGAGGGAGTGAAGTGCCTCGATCTTCCAGTCCACCCTGGGAATGACGGCATCATAATCGTCGCGGGACGTTACGATATGTCGTATGAGGGACTCCCTGAGGAAGGGCATGTCACAGGCGACAAAAAAGGCGGCCTCGTCCTTCATGACCGTCAAGCCGGTGTAGATTCCCCCTATGGGGCCGAGGCCCTTGATCAGGTCTTCAAACATGGGCAGCCCGAGATGCGCGTATTCGTCGGGGGTATTGGTTATGAGGACGAGGCGGGGGAAGATTCGGCGCAGGACGCCCAGGACCCTCTCGATCAGGGGTATCCCTTCCATCATTACGAGGGCCTTGTTGGTGCCGTATCGGTTGCTCTTTCCTCCGGCAAGGATGATCCCGGTCACGCCAGGTATCTTTTCCCTGCCAGGAGCCTGCCCGGGAACCCGCGGGGATTCATGTGTCGATGTGGTTGAGTCTTTCACCATTCTCAAAGGTTACGTGGTGATTGCATGGGAACGTTCATGAAAAACAAAATCCCAAATCACAAGCACCAAATGCCAAGCAAATTCCAAATTCCAATACCCAAATTCCAAATAAGGAATCGCGAGCAGGAGCTCGATCCTGCAGGGACAGTTCAAAGTTCAGAGTTCAACTGCATAACTTCCTATCTCACGCCCGCTTGTCCCGCTTTGCGGGCCTTCGCTCGAGCTCACAGAGGCACAGAGAAAGACAAGAATTGTTTGGTCTCATTGGGTTCATAGGTGTGATTAGTTCAAGGTGCAGGGTTCAGAGTTCAAAGTTGAAGACGTTGCCTCCAACCTCTACCCTCCTGCCTAGCGCCTCTTGCCTCTACCCTCAAACCTCCAACCTCCTGCCCCCAACCCTCTGCGGCTCTGCGGGCTCTAGCGAAGCGGGCGAGAGATATCCTTTTTCTCTTTATCTCTATTTCTTGCTGCTTACTGCTCACTGCTTACTTCCCATGTCCACCGACACGGTCGGCTCGGTCCATAGTCCGCCGACATGGAAACCTTTGAATAACTCGTTTTAAGACCAGCAACACGGTTGCCTCGATCCAAATAAAGGAAAGGGTTGAGGTCATGCGGAAGCATGCCCCTCCAACCCTGATTCAGTGGCCTTGGAGGGACGGGTTCCACCCCGTCCGTTTCAGCTTTTATACATCAAACATCGCACTCCGTCAGCAAAAAACGGCTCCCTCCCAAGTCCAAGCAGCGGGCTTCCACGCGGTGGCGATGATCCATTTGCCATGGCATATTGACAGGACGTTGAAATAATGGCAGTATCATAAAAAACGGCCGGGGGAGGCATGAAGCGGCATGCGGAAAGGAGTGTTTTGAGCAGACAAGATCTCATACAATTGGAAGGTGTCGTAACCAGGGTCCTCGGTGGAGGAACCATGGAAATCCAGTGTGATAATGATGTCACCGTACGAGGGGTTTTGTCGGGGCGTATGAAGAAACACCGTATCAAGGTTATCAAGGGAGATAGGGTCCAGGTGAGTGTCTCCCCCTATGATACGTCCCACGGTATCATAACCCTTCGTATGAAATAACGGCACACTCCTTTCGAGGGACTCCTTGACAACAGAGCCGCGCCGGACACAGTTCCGAAGCCTCTTAACAGTGCGCAACTCCGTGCTCCTGCAGCCATATTCGCCAAAAGTGATGAACTCGTAAAAAGTCAGAAAGTACTCATTTCTGTCATTCCTGCGAAAGCAGGAATCCAGTAATTTCAGAGGCCTCTGGATGCTGGATCAAGTCCAGCATGACGGTTTTGAGACTTTTTACGAGTTCATCAAAAGTGAAGACCATGGAGGAAGGATTACCCAGCGCCAGGAAAGACCTGGAATTCACACCCTTCCAGCATGAGGGCAGGCAACTGGTTCTGATCAGGGACCACCTGGGCCTTGTAAAGGAGGGGTATGCGCTCGAAATGCCCCTCTACCAGGTCATGGCCATGCTGGACGGCAGGGTGTCCCTTCGCGACTTGCAGATGGAGCTCATGAGGCAGAAGGGCGGGGTCCTGGTGGATTCCAGAGAGATCCAGGCCGTGATCGAACACCTGGACGAGTCCTACCTGCTGGATTCGGAGAGATTTCGGGAAGCCAGAGACAGGATAGTGAGGCAATTCGTCTCCCTGAAGGTGAGGCCCTGTTCCCATTGCGGCACGGCCTACCCCGATGGCCCCGTGTCCTTGGGGAATCTCCTGGACGAGATCCTCAACAGCAAGAGCCCTGAAAGCGTCCCTGAGGGCACGGTCGTCGCCTTGATCTCACCCCACATAGACCTCGCCGTAGGGGCAAGCGTCTACTCGATGGCATACCAGGCGACAAGGGGTGTATCCCCTTCGAGGGTCGTGGTGCTCGGCGTGGGCCACCATCTCTCGGGAGATCTCTTTTCACTGACAAAGAAGGATTTTGAGACCCCTCTGGGCCTGGTGAGGACCGATCGTGTGTCTGTGGAGAGATTGATGGAGGCAGGCAGGGGTGTGATCTCCGGGGACGATTTTCCCCATAGATCGGAGCACTCCATCGAGTTCCAGCTCATATTCCTCCAGCATGTGCTGGGGAACAAGGACTTTGCCCTTGTCCCCATACTGTGCGGTTTTGCCAGGTCTTCGCTCCCGGAGTATGGCCGGGCCCCATACCTGGAAAAGGCGGGGGGTTTCCTCCGGGCCCTTGGTGAGATCCTTTCAGACCAGGGTGAAGAGACCCTGGTGGTGGCGGGGGTGGATTTTAGCCACATAGGCCCGAAGTTCGGCCACGACAGGCCTGCGGAGCATCTCAGGTCCCAGGCAGAGGCCCATGACAGGACGTTATTGGAATCCCTGTCCGCGAGGGACCCGGATGGTTTCTGGGATGAATCCGGGAGGGTGGAGGATGGGTTCAATGTGTGCGGGTTTTCGGCCCTTGCCTGTCTCCTGGAGGTATTGCCCCCGGCAAAGGGGCACTTGCTTGGGTATGAGACCTGGTGTGAGGGCCCGACCCGGTCAGCCGTCAGTTTTGCTGCCATGGCGTTTACCAGGGGACAAGATGGGAAAACCGTTGGAGGATAGAGGCTGGAGGCAGGAGGCTAGAGGTTAGAGGCGTTAGGTTAGAGGTTGGAGGGAATAGGCAACACCCTCAACTTTGAACTCTGAACCCTGAACCTTGAACTAATCACAGCGATCAACCCAATGAGACCAAACAATTCTTGTCTTTCTCTGTGCCTCTGTGAGCTCGAGCGAAGGCCCGCAAAGCGGGACAAGCGGGCGTGAGATAGGAAGTTATGCAGTTGAACCCTGAACTTAGACCTGTCCCTGTAGGATCGAGCTCCTGCTCGCGATTGCGTTATGGACCGAGCCGACCGTGTCGGCGGACATGGGAAGTAAGCAGAGAGGAAAAGAGAAAAAGGATATCTCTCGCCCGCTTCGCTAGAGCCCGCAGAGCCGCAGAGGGTTGGGGGCAGTAGGTTGGAGGCTTAAGGCGAGAGGTTGGAGGCAAAATCTTGAACTTTGAACCCAAAGGATTCCCTGATCGATAGAGGTGTTCCTATGAAGCGGCCCCCTTTTGACTACACGGATGGTGATGAGAGCGGCCCTGCCCGCGGGCAGCAGGCAGACTACGAGGAATTCGAGGCCACCGAGCTTTACTGCCCCAAGTGTGGCCAGGCCGTCCCCGTCCGAAAGTCCCTCCTTCTCATCTTGCCCGAGGGCGACAAATACGAGTACCGATGCCGGCAGTGCGGAAGCACCGTGGGCGACAAGATGGATAAGAGCGGGCAGTTTTACGGCATCCTCAAGACATAAGTGGTCCCCGTAAGCTAGAGAGGATTTGGCCGCCTGTCTTTGGAGCAGGGCAACCATGTGGTCAGACATTGAGCTGGTCGAATATGTCGCCGCATAGGAGAAGGGGTTCAAAGTTCATGGTTGGGGAAGTTTGATTGGTTCAATTGGTCTCATTCGTTCAATTGGTCTGGCTGGTCTTCTTGCCTTCTTCGCTCTCTCTTGTCACTTGTCTCTTGCCTGCCCCGTGAAATTCACGTGAGTGACAGCGAAGCCTATTTCACTGGGGTCACTTGTGACTTCTTTGGTGCCTCCAGCCTTGAACCACTCTGGGTTCCCGCCGACCCGGTCGGCTCGCCCCAGGCAGGAGCGCTCTTCAAAGGTCTCGTCGGATAATAGAGGTGGAAGGGTTCGGACAGCACGGCGCTTTACTTGAACCACATGATGGCGCCGGTGCCCTGTGAAAGGCTGACCAGTTTGACGCTTTGGACGGCAAGGAAGAGGGTGCGGCCCCTCATCTGGATGTCGCTGATCGCGTGTTTCATCTCCCTGGTGGTCCAGGCAGGTATGAGCCTCACACCCTGAATCCTGAAAGAGGTCAGTCGGCCCTTTGTATATATCCCTTCCTGCATGTATTCCGAGATGGGGACATTGTCGATGGCCAGGACCTCCCGGTTTCCGTCCCTGTCGATGTCTGCAATGACAAGGCGGCTGTTAAACCGCACTTGCCTGGTGTCCAGTTCGTCCCGGCTGCTCTGGACGTCCGCGTAGATGATATTGTTTGATCCTCCGAGAGACTTGTCCCCGCGCCACAGCACCTTGCCTTCCCGGGACAATATCTTTGGCCGGGAGTTGTCCGAATCCAGGCAGAGGAATTCCAGTTTCCCGTCTCCGTCAAAGTCATAGGGCGTAAGGGTGTAAAACTGGACCTTCTTGAGACGCTTAAGTTCATCTTTCCGGACCGGCTTGCCCTTGCCATCATATGTCATTATGGCAAGTCTCCCGGTCAGGAATTCGTTGACGCCACTGGCCATATGAAGCAACAGGGTTTCATTGCTCCAGGGGTATTTGACCGCCCTTACCTGGCCGGAATAATTATAGAGCTTCTTGAACTTATCGGACCACTCCCAGACCGTGGTTCGGGCCCTGGAACCGTAGCGGCCGACGATGTAGATCTCGGCCTTGCCGTTACCGTCGCCGTCACCCACGCTGACAGAGAGGAACTGCTCCCCCTTCGAGGGCTTGAGGAGGCCTACGGGGGTCACCGTCTTCCCCTGTTGCTTATAAACGAGGAATCGCCCGCGCCCGATCACCGCCCATTCTTCGGTTCCGTCGCCGTCCAGGTCACCGGCGTCAAAGGCCATGACCGGGATCTTGAGGGATAACCTGCCTGCCAGCTTGAGGTCCGGAGTCCGTCTCACGGGGGTTCGAGGCCCGAAGAGGCCTCCTTCTTCCCCGCCTACTACGGGGCCGTAAGCCCGAGCAAGTCTCTCGGCCCGGATGTCCCTGCCCTCCACGAATCCCCGGAACTGGTAGGCGATATCTCCCATCTTCTCTATGAGTTCCTTTTCGTCCAGGGCCTCGGCGATGTTGGAGGTCCTGGTACCCCCCTCTTTCAACTCCAGCAGGGTCAGGTCGATGCTGTAACCTGGGCCCACGGTCGTGATGCTGCCGTAGAGGACGTAGTCGGCATTGATGATTCTGGCCAACTCTTCTGCCCGCGCCCTCGTGAGGAGCCCCTGCCTCTCCCTTTCGGTGAGCCTCTCCTGGTAGGTCGCGTCACCGAGGATCCTGATGTCGCCGCCCGAGAGGCGGGACAGGAGCATGCTCCGAAGACCCTCCCTCAGATAGGCCTTTGATGGGTCCCCGTAAAGGGCTAAAGGGAAAATAACCACGGTCTTGGCCGCCTGCGCTGAAGCAGGTGCTGACGCCATCAGAACAAAGCACAGAATCGCCAGTGCGAAGAGTATGATTTTGGGCTTCGAGATTTTGCTGGTCATTCTTCTTAGCCTCCGTATTGGAAGGATGGTAGAAGAATTTCAAGGGAATGTCAAAACAAGAATATCTCGATTTAGAAAGGGGAAGGAAAGAGAGTGAGCGGTAATCAGTGAGCAGTAAGCAGCAGGAAGAAAGTGACGAGTTACGAGTAAAAGAAATCGTTGGAGGCTTGAGGATAGAGGGAAGAGGCAAAATCCCCAACCCTGAACTTTGAACCTTCCCGGAATATGGAGCGAGCCGACCGCGTCGGCGTGGGAACGGCAACGCGGTCGGCTTACTGATCCCTTGAACAGAAGCACGTATAATAAGTGTTTTTCCCTTGATTAGCCCCGGGATGTATGATAATTAATTCCTCAACTGATTGAAAATGGTCCTAAGTTGAGTAGCAGGGTAATCAAAAGCGTGCTAGGAGCAACATATGGCGGACCTATTACTGTTCAACCCCTGGTGGGAAAAGGAGCAGAGCATTGAGCTGGACCCTTACATCTCGGCCTTTGACCAATCATCGATCCAGTGGCTGCCTGAGGTGCTGAACGAGATAGACCTCGATAGAGATGCGGTCTATACGCTCCGGGGGCCCCGGCAAGTGGGGAAAACTACCCTTGTCAAAATAATGATAAGGGGTCTTCTAAAGTCGGGAGTCCCTCCTCAAGCCGTCTTCTATTATTCGTGCGACCTGGTTCCAGGCGCCGGCGAGTTGTTTGACATCATCAGGGAATATCATGAATTTTCCTTTCCCCTGCGACTCAAGAGAAGATACGTGTTTCTGGATGAAATCTCCCTGGTAAATGACTGGCAGCATGCCATCAAGCAGGTCATTGATCTTGGATGGGGCCGGAATTTGACTCTTGTGCTCACCGGTTCTTCGGCAATGGATATTAAGCGGGGTGCAGAGAGGCTGCCTGGCCGCAGGGGAAACGTCATTTACCCGGACAGGGTCTTGCTGCCCATGTCTTTTGCTGAATTTGTGGAAAAATGCTCTGATTTGTCTCCGGCGGTAAATGATTTTTCGCTTCGAGGACTCATGCTCCTGCCCGGTGAAGTGAAAAGACTGAGAGTCCAGACCCACATCTTCCTACCCAAGCTATCTGCCCTTTTGGGAAATTACCTTTCAGTGGGAGGATTCCCTCTGGCTGTTGAGCAATTTTTGAATACGGGCTCCGTCCCCGCCCACGTTATTGAAACCTACCTTACCGTCATCCGGTCGGATTTTGAGAAAATAAAGAAAAGTCGTATCCTCTTGAGACAGGTTCTGGTAAGAATGCTGGGCATCTCAGGCAATCCCACAAGCTGGCAGGGGCTTGCCAAATCAGTAGATACGCCCTCTTACAGGACAGTGAGAGAATACAGTGAAGTCCTGGCAGATTCCTTTTTGGTAGCGATATTGTATTTTCTGGAAAAGAACAGGAGAAGAGCCAACCCCAACAAGCAGAAAAAGTTCTATTTCTCGGACCCTTTGATTCAGAGTCTGGCTGTCCGTGAGGCGGGGCTCCCGCGGTTCCCTGAGCAGGGGAAGGTAGTTGAAGGCATCGTGGCAATGCATCTGATTCGGAGGTTTGAGCAACGGATATTTGAAGGCCTTGGCAGCGTTCAGAATGTCTTTTACTGGAGGTCAACAAAGGGCAAGGAAATCGATTTCGTGATCCTTGATGAGGACGAGCTGTTGCCCGTAGAGGTGAAGTACCAGGGTGTGATAGGCCGCAGCGATTACTCTACCATGAAGAGGGTATTTGCCGGGGGTATCCTCGTTACCAAGGACCGATTCTTCCATGACCAAGGTGTCACCGGGATTCCGGCCCCGGTGTTTCTTTTGCTCCTGCGATAGGATCAGCCGCCTCCATCGATCCATGAACGGTGAACCCTGAACAATCAGACCAACAGACCAATCAAACACCAGAACAATAGAACCAATGAAACACACCAAACCTTGAACCCTCATATGGAGCAAGCCGACCGTGTCGGCGGTATATGGATCGCAATTGCCGCATTTTTGTCGGACGTTTCAAAATACATGTTGACACTTCACGCGGATGGCGGAATCCAGAATGGCGTAAAAAACTCCCCTCTTGTTCTTAAAGTAGTAGTACCAAGCCGGCTTGGTCACACCCGCGCAGGTCACGATCTCCCTGACATGAGTACAGGCTCTACCCCTTTTCGACAAAAAGTGCCGTTGCTGCCTCCAACAGCCTATCCCTGACGCCTTTCTCGCCAGACCTTTTCCTTCTTTAAAAATATCTTCCTATGTTGAGGTAAAAGGTGATATCAGCGCCTGCATCACAGGAGTCATGGAAATCCTCTACACCGCCGACCTGAATAAAGATGCCTCTGTTTGTGCGATAATTTACTCCCAGCATGAAGTCGTATATTCTTCTATCTAGCATGTCCAGGCCCGTATTCCTAAAGGGCCGGGAGGTATACCTGAACTGAGGAACGACAGAGAATTGCGGCGTTAGAGTGTATTCCCCGCCGACTACGAAACTATAAAATTGGTGAACCGATACACCCACTTGATCAAAGGCATCGCCCGGGAAAATAAGGTCTGCATTGAGATAGACGTTTAATCCCTTGATCTCCTTTTGAAGCAGGACGCCAATACCTAGGTCTGGCTTTCCAGTGCCAAGCGCGCGATCATCATGCCCGATCGGTAACTTAAGGGCCAACCGTGCACTCAGACAAGGTGAATAAGTACTCTCCTCCCCTATCTTGCCCTTTATCCTGAATGCGAGATTGCCTATTCCTGAGCTCCTTTTGCGGCCTCCGATAAAGGTCTCCCCTCCCTTCTTCACCTGGTATTCATACCCGCCGGGATCCTCCTCTATCCTGGCTTTTCTCGGGTCACCGAAGAAATCTTCAACATCCCTGATGGAACGGTCCATAACGCCTCCATAACTGTAAGCAACGGCAAGGGAGATACCCAATTCAAGACGAGGATGAATGCCGGCCCTGAAATCAAGTTCGGTCCTTACCATTTCCATATCCACAATTCCGCTGTAGTTCCCGGAGCTTTTGGAAACAAGCGTATTCGTTACAGCGGTATTTAGCCCGAGGGCCTTTCTCCCGCCGGGAAGTACCTCGGCGCGATCAGGGATGGGCTGCAAGAAAAGGAGTTGAATGGGAGACTGATTGACAACCGGAATCGGTCCCAAGCCTATCCACTGAATTTCCCTTAGGTCGTCGCAAAAGGCGATATCCCCGTGCAGGAGGGAAAGCAATCCAACCAGGCAAATCAACCGGTATGACGGGCTCATACTATAAAGCCACTTTTCCAGCACGCCGCTCCTTCTTTCAGATCACCTTTTCCAGGGGCCAGGAAAAGACCTTGAGGGCCTTTCCCCCCATCTTCCTGTGAAGAGACTGGAGGGCATCAAACACGGTTTTTTCAAGTTCTTCATCTACCCCTATCATAACGGCGCAGTTGAACCCTGGCCATACTGCGTCATCCAGCTTGGGATCAGACCTTTCCCCCTTTCCCATAACCCGATCCCACTTGGTATATCCTGTCACGCAGCATGTGGAGAGGGTTTCCATCACGTCCTCGTCAAAATCAACGTCGTAAATCAAGAGAAACATCTTCATTGGATTCTCCATTTGGCTGGCAGCGCGATTGCCTTGATGCAAAGACGCTGCACGTTCACCTAACTCCAAAACCGCAACACGGTTACCCCAGTCAAAAACACCTATTGTTTCATTTTCCTCCTCTCAAGCATGTAATAGATCGTAGGCACCAGGACCAGTGTAACCA
>JAFDHO010000079.1 GCA_019308745.1 Deltaproteobacteria bacterium | reverse complement strand
TAATTTCCGATATAAACCCATCTGCCATCCGCCCGGATTATGCGACATCTCATGCGGACGTAAACGGAGATGCCAGGGTGGGGTTGCAGGAAGCGATCTATATCCTTCAGAAGGCTTCTGGGCTCAGATAACAAAAAGGTATTAGGGGTGGAATTTTGTTGGAAACACTATGGCATGGAGATAAAGGAGACCGTCAAGAGTTGTTGTAAGAGATGGTCGTACCTGATCTGAGCAAAATCGGGGATGCGAACAGCAAGATACTGGCCATTTTGTTAAATGATTGATCTGCTCAATAAAAAGGCAAACTCCTTATTTTTTGTATCTACCCTCGTACATCTTGACAGTTCCCCCCTTTATCCGGTCCATCTTTTCCTTTTTTTCCTTATATATAGCCTTAGCATCCCTAGGATTTTCGATAATGTGGGGGGTCAAAAATACAAACAGATTGGTTTTATTTCGTGACCTGGAGAGCGACTTAAATGCCCATCCCAGCCCCGGGATACCTCCCAGACATGGGACTTGGTATTTCTGATTTGTAATGCTGTTGTCTATCATTCCGCCGATAACTACAGTATTATTGTCTTTCACTATGACGGTAGTATCCGCGGATCGCTTGTATGTGGTTGGATATCCCTCCTCAAGACCCTTATTTTTAATCAATCTCGTCACTTCCTGCGAAAGTTTCAGCCGAACAAACCCTTCCTGGTTAATGTGCGGAGTGATCTTCAGTGTTACGCCCACATCTTTATAGGCATAGGAATAACTGTATTGCGTTTCCCCCGTCGCCCTCTCCTTGCTGGTAATATATGGCACATTCTTTCCGACCGTGATTTTTGCTTCTTCATTATCCGTTGTTAATATCTGTGGCGTCGAAAGTATATTCACGTCGGTGTCGTTCTGCAAGGCCTTTACGGCAGCCCCTAAACTGTTAAACGTCTGCCCTCCGATGGTAATTGTTTTGCCAAGCACACCCAGGGAAAATCCGGGTTCAACCAGCGAGAATTCTGTCCCCGGGTAGGAACTTCCAAAAGCGCCATAGTTGCCAAAAGTTCCCCCAGCCTGCCATTCCACGCCAAGCTCAAAACTCTTGTCTACATTCACCTCCATTATCAATGCCTCTATGTAGACCATGCGACGGGGGATATCGAGCTTTTTGATCACACCTTCCAGGGCAAGATAATCCTCCTTGTCAGCGGTAATAACAAGGGAATTGGTAGCCTTGTCAGCCACTATTTTTGCCTCTCTGGAGATTGCAGGGGCCTTCCCCTTTTTCAATGCCGTACTCTTTTTTGAGGGAATAGCCGTCAATACCTTGGCCAGGTCTTCGGCATTGGCGTTCTGGAGATAATAGACATGGATATTCCCCTTGTCTCGCGGGATTTCCTTGTCAAGCAGGGTGATAAGGTGTTTTATCTTTTGCGTGTCATCCTCAGAGGCAAGGATTATCAGGGTATTCGTCCTTTCGTCCGGCACTATCCTGATCACCGGGCCGGCATGTGCCCCTTTTTTGACCCTTGCTGCGCCCTTCTTCTGAAAAACAGAGTCCAGGGATTTGGCCATATTGGTTGCTATGGCATACTTGAGGGGGATAACTGATATCTCCGCGCCTACTCCCTTCACATCAACAGCTTCCACAATACGAAGCAGACGTTTGATATTGGAAAGCACATCCGTCACTATCAACATGCCGGTGGGCGGATAGGAGACTATAATACTGGTCTTGGAGATGAGAGGAGCTAAAACCTTCCTCAATTGATCGGGGTCGGCATATCGCAAAGGAATCACTTGTGTGACAACCTTGTCCTCCGGGCTGATGGCCATCTTCCTCAGCCTTGTCTCGATATTTTTGGACCTGGCTGCAACGGCAGGGACGATCTTGATAATATCGCCGGCAGGAACCGTGGTAAAGCCATGGACCTCCAGTACGGATTCAAAGACCTTATATGCCTCCTTCACGGATATCTTGGTGGGGGAAATAATGGTGACCTTTCCTTTGACATTGCGGTCAACCACAAAATTCTTCCCGGTCAATTCGCTTATGAACTTGATGAAGATGCGAAGGTCGACATTATCAAAGTCAATTGTTACGAATCTTTCTTTATCATTAGCGTTTTTCCGGACTCCACCTGCCTTTAAAGCCTCCTTTTTTATACCAGTCTCTTTGTCGGCTCCAGGCTTCCCTTTCTGCGTCATAACGCCTTGGAAAGGGCCTGCATTGGAGGCCGCATGCACCGGCGAATAAGTTGCAAGCAGCAAGACTGCAGCACAAAACAAGCACATCACATGAATTATTCTTTTTGTTGATCGCAATGGTTTCCCCTTTAGCCTTCTACCTCACGCAGCCCAACCGCATGCACTGCACGTCAGCCTATCCACCTGAGTAATTACAGAAAATGTTTGCCATCCCTACCTTATTATGAAGTTTATTGTCCTTTGCTTTCCCCTTCTCTCAATTCCCAGGGATATCCGGGACTTGGATTTCATGTTTTCATAGAGCGCTATGAGGTCATCAGCCCCGGTTAAGGGACGACCATCTACCTCCTGGATGATATCCCCGTTCTTCAATCCCATTTGGTCAAGCATAGAACCAGGCTTGATCCTGGATATCGATAGTCCGTTGGGCCTTCCACCCCTGAAGTATGGCCTGATACGAACTTGCGACATAAGTTTTTGAATATTTTTGAAGGACTTCTCCAGGTCTGATCTGCGGATTTCCCTGTTGGTCTCTTTTGCCAAAAAAAATCCGGGTGAGCTTTTGCCAGTCTTCTCCACACCGGCGCTCTCCTTCATGATGAGTACCTCGTCTTTCCCTCCAAGACGGAGGACCACTCTACCCCTTGAAATATCCTTTATCACTGCCCCTTGGACAGTATCACCTATTTTGTAGCACTTTTCATCTTGTTTCTTTGTGAGGTCCTGAATGACCGCAATAGCATTTCGGGGATCCCCTGCTACTGTCCCGAGTAGAGCCAGGTTGAGTGTCGTTGGTTTAATGGGTTCATTCTTTTCAGGCTTGCTCAATACACGCGTTTCTTGCTTTTGAATGCCAAAGATATTCCTGTCGATAATCAACTTATAGTCTTTCAAAAGCGGTTTTTGTACTCTTTCAGGCCCGGGCGAAAGTGACATTACCGCCCTTGTTACGCCGGCAGGCCGGAATCTTTCCCGCACAATTGAATAGAAGGTATCCACAGCGAGAAAGATAATAATAAAGAGGGCAATAAAGTTCAAGATTGTGTTAAGGAATCTTGCCATATTTACATAAACTTTATTCTTGGGCTTCTCAAACTTCCAAAAATAACGACAGAAATCCGTCCGCCCTTCAAATGCCGGGTCAAAAAAGCCCTGACAGCGGGGTTTTTCGAAATCCTCCTCATAAAGGCTGCTGCGGGCCTGATCTTGCCCTTCAATTCAAGGCGGCTCGCTGAAAGGTCCCTTTCCAAATCAATGGTTCCGTTGAAAAAGCCATAGAACCGTGATGAGTCCACTCTAATACGATTCAAACAGATGCTTCGTTTCTTCAACTTTATTGTTATGTCCATCTTCTTGAAATCTATTGAATCAAAATCGAGAAACGGGATTGGTTCGGACAGTTGCACCAGGCCGTCTGTCCATATGAAATGAGCATCTCCAATGCCGCCGCCAGGGTCGCTCATAGCCCCTTTATACGTGATCTTCCCGGATATTTTCCCACTGATCTTCCGTTTCAGAAGATTCTGGAGATACATGTATTCGCCGATATCAACATTTTTCAATCTGGCAACCACTTTAACAGGACCCTTTACACCGTTTTTCGGCACCTGAATACGACCTTCGATCTTGCCTTCATATGCAGTACATTCAAGCGAAGACTCTAATTTTCCCTTCAGTAAAGAAAAGATTTGCGGCCTGAGCAAAGCTTGTCTGACCTTGAGTAGGACCGCGGGTTCTTGTTTCAAAAAAAACCTGGCTTGAAGAATCTTGATTCCAAAGGGAAAGGTGATACTGGCCCCCTTAATGGAAGCGCGAAGTTGTGAATTCGATTTGGCCAGGGCATTTTCCATGATAACGGGCAGAATATCTGCAGGAAAAAGAAAATATAGAAGCGCTCCCGTTACTACCATGCAATACAGGGCATATCCTATCCATTTTCTGCTATTCCGAAAAAAAACTCCCATAATGTTCAGGGTCCCAGGTTCAAGGTTTACTGTTCACGATCGGCTGGGGACATATGTCTCAACCTGCAGGGTGACACGCAGTGATTGAAAGTCCCCCCTGGTGAGTTTCTGAATCCTTATCCGGGCAATTTTGGCCAATTCATCTGAATACTCAATCTCATACAAATATCTCACAAGCTGACCTATGCTGATACTATCCAGTTGAATTTCCATACCCACCAACTTCAGAGAGCCTGTCTCTTTGGATGAGGAAAGTGGCTTCATATACTGAATCCGGTCGTGGATTCCAACTTTCCTAGAGATTCCTTCCAGGAATGAGAGTAAGGTGAAGCCCTTTCCTCTCTTGGACATAGCCTGCTCTGTTTGAAGCCTTGCTTTTTTGAATCTCTCCCATTTATTCTTTAGTTCTATCATCTGGGCCAACTTCTTTTCATTCTTCGAAATTTCCACCCTAAGCCGCCTTTCTTTTGACACGGCCGGGCCTACCACAAACAGATAATAAAAGAACAGAAGGAGAATCATCCCTCCAAGCAGAAAAAAAAGTTTTTCTCGTCTGTTAATTGTCATCAATCCTTCTCGATTGCAAAATTAAACTTGACGCCTTTGCCCTTTTGATCAATCTTGGCACTGACCAGTTTTACGGTCTTGAAGTGGCCTTCACCTTTCAGTGCCTTTTCAAGGTTGTCAACCGTTTCAAATGATGACGCATGCCCGTCGAGTCTAATCTCATTTCCTTCAATCAAGATGTTGTCAACCTTTACATCAAGAGAATTGGGGATTGACCGGCTCAAAATCATAAGAATATCAAGGGTGGATGCCTTTTCAGTAGATTCCTCAAGCCACTGGTATTTACCCATCTCTTCATCAATTTTTTGTTTCATCTGCGTAAGTTCTCTACCCTTTACGATTGTTTTTGTCTGTGGAAAAGCATGCAGGAACACCTGCTTCGTCTGTCTCCTCAGCTGATTGTATACTCTTTCCTGAACGTTCACCTTGTAATAGAGATTAAAACCAAGGAAACCCAAGATAAGGAAGATATATATGCCCACTGTAGAAGCCCGTTTTGGATCTATAAGTGTTTTATCCGAACGAAATTCTTCTCTTCTCAAATCAAATGGTTTCGTCGGTGATCCAACCGGACAGATTGCAAGACCGAGGGGTACGCTCAATTCGGCCTGCTGTCTCGGGCTTATATCTCCTTGATTATGGTCTATGGCATCAAATGGTCTCCATATGGAAGTCTTTATGTTCACGGCTGACTGCAGCCTCTCTACAACATTTTCACCTCCACAAAAGCGCCCCGTCAGTAATATCTCTGTCACAGGTACATCCTTCATCTTGAAACGATAGAGCCCAAATGTCTCCACAATGTCTTTGATTCCTTTAGTCTTGCCAGGAAGAACGCGGATGAACTCCAGGCTGGGACCATCCATTATGAGAATCGATGTGCTATCCCGTGCAAAGTGGATAATAGCTACCGGGCTGCCGGGTTCCCATTTATGAGTGTGGAGGTACAGAAAAAAAAGGGCGATACTATCCACACTCACCACCTTCGGGTCCAGATGGGCCATCGAAAAGGTCTTGATGTGTTCAGATAATATCTTTTTTGGGGCCGCTGCCGCCAGTACAGGAGCGCCGCGCCGCGAGGGGAGGTAATCCACAACCATATCTTCTATGGGATATGGGATACACGGTTCCACCTGGTATTTCAATATTTGTCGCAACTTTTTTGGACTATAAAAGGGTACGGCTATTTCTCGAATAAAGGAATAGGCTGCAGGGAGACAACTAACAATCATCTCCCGTTTTAACCTCTCCCGTTCAAAAAATTCACTCAATTCCTCGTGTATATTGTCGGGGTTCTTTACCTTTTGTGACGCCAATCGGGTGATCTCAAGCCCTTTTCGAGAATTGAGTACCTCGACTGCACTTATGGAATCAGCGTCTATTTCCAGCCCTGTTATGAATTTCGGTTCCAGTATGTTTTTTAAGGGATTATGCATCTGTTATTTGGGTTCAAGCTTCACGGTTCTGGGTTCATCCTTCCGACCTCTGACATCTGCCCTCCGACTTCCGACCCCCGCCTTCATCCTTTCATGATACCTTCCAATAGATCAACTTGAGACCATCTTCCTTCCTTTGGCAAACAGCCTTTATGTTTGCAGTTGCCTCTCTCCAAGTACCTTTTGCCGTTATTGAAAATGTAGAGCTTTTCACTGTTATCCATTTCTTTATGTCATCGAAGAGTCCGGCATCAACACCGGGGACCTTTGTCAGGTCATCAATAGATAAAAAATCCTCTTCCTTTCGGTACTCTATAATTGCTTCCGCCACTGCATCATCCAACTTTTCGCTAAGACTTTGGAGCACCTCCTTGGGTGCTGTATTGATATTGACCTTCCCATCCGAGTAAATTGTGAGGAAATCCAGTAGTCTCTTTTTCTTACCTTCCCCAAACTCTGCTATCTCTTTGAGACCCTTGATCAAGAAGATCTGCCCGATGGTCTGGAGAGGGCCATTGGCACAGCGATAAGGATGCTCAAGGCTCATATAATAAAATGTTTCCGCCCCCTCAAGACGGGCGGTATTATCCTGGTCCAGCCAATCCAGCACGGGATCCAAAAGATTTTCCTCAATGCCAAGGGCCTTGAAAAGCCTCTTAAACTGGACCACTCTCTCTTCGTTAATTTTGCCTGCGTTATCGATGAGATAGTTTACATTGAGCTTGCCGCTTTCATCCACAATCTTTGCTGATATAGAAGCATCATCTGGAAGATCCTCAGGAAACGGCTTGGCGCCGAACAGAGACCAGTCCTCTTTGAGGCTGTCCATTGTTCTGTCATCAGCATCCAGTAACGCCAAAGCCAGTTGGATGCCGGAACGAGCCATCTGGGTAGCCTTGTAGTTATCCCTTGAGAACCCTGCAAGGTTCATTTCAACGCTCGACTCATCAGAAAAGCTCACGACCAGGCCGGTTAATGCCGTAATAACCAAAAGGGTAAGAACCAGGACAAAGCCCTGTTTCTTCGCAGAATGTTTCCTCTTACTCGGATGTTGTTCCTTGCTACTCATTTATCAATTCAGCAAGTTCCGGATGGACGCTGGTGATGTAGGTATGTTCACGCCCCTGTTTATCTTTCAGAATGAGCCTTATTTGCACTAGGGAAGGAAGTGTATTCTTGTGGGGCTCTTCAAACGTATTCCAGTCTTCAAATTCACTACCCGATTTGTCCTGAAATTTTATATCCAGCCCGGCCACCATTCTGGCCAGTTCCTCAACCCTTCCTCCAGAGCCCAGATCATCATCTACAATACCGCTGTCGCGTCTGTAAAGGATAAAAGGTCCATGATCCTGATCTTCTTTAAGGGGGTACCCTAATTCACAGAGGTCTGTTTGCAAGCCGTTTTCTGTGGAGGGGAGGTGACTGAGCGCAGTGAAATCTATTTGATCGGCCGCTCTGCCATTGATCTCTCTGTTCTCTGCCACCATCCCAAGGGCAAGTCTATTTGAAAAGCCTCCACCTAAATAGGCTGATTGCAGGTCTTTGCTCATACGGTCAAATATGATCCTTGCAGTTTGGGAGATCTGGGAATTCCCCCGAGCCGCCTGGATTCCTTCCATGTTTGATGTATATGCACCGTAAACAGCCGCCATGATGATACCAACAATGCTGATGGCAACCAGTATCTCCAGCAAAGTGAATCCCTTCATGTCTTATGCCTGTACAACCATGTTTTCACAGAAAATGTCCTGGGAACCGGTTGATCCTTGGTTATTGTTACAGTCACTTGAAAAAGATGCTCCTCGTCCGTACTCATTTTGACCTCTTCCTGATAAGAAAAGCCCGGGAAATCGTCCCCGAATTCCCCTGACGAATTGCCATTTCTAAGGATGGCACTGCTTTCAATTCTTGACATTCTTGCCCGAGCCAGTTGTTCTGCCAAGGTGAGGAATTGCGCCTCTGACTGCATTTTAAGATTTTGTCCCTGGAGTTTAAAAACAGCCACAAATGCCACGGCAAGAAAGGCTAGTGATATGAGTACTTCCAAAAGGGTAAAGCCTTCATTTCTCCATCTCATGTTCAATATAGCCATCATGTATTATCACTTGTCCTGTCAGGGGAAGTATTTCGAGGGTGTACACTTTATCATGCTGATTCTCTATATGAATCATGGCCCTGTCCACACAGCCATTGGGATAGAATTTGATCCGCGCCTCGCCATCCTGGACCTTTTGTTTTGAAACTATGACTACGTCTTTGAATACAACTCCATCCGGAAGATTAACAGCAGCAGAGGCCCTGTCCTTTTCTTTGATGTTTTCTTCAAAAGCAAAATATTTCTCCTGTTCCAATTGTACAGGGTAAAGCTTGCCTTTGCCAACCTGGACGCCCAGGACCTGAACTTTGTGGGTCAACCCCGCCATCCCCCTTAACTTTTGTATCTGGGCAATGACAATCCTGCTCGCGAGCCGGAGGTCTCCGCCGGTAACAACATCCTCTATTCGAACGGCCAGGAGAGATGAAAAAAGGCCCAGTATCAAAATTACGACAAGAAGTTCTATGAGGGTAAAACCCCGGGTTTTATTGTTCCTCAACAGTCCAGTTGCCGATATCGGAATCCTCACCCTCACCGCCTTCTTCACCATCTGCACCATAAGTCCATATATCAAAGTCCTTGTTATGGAGGCCGGGGCTCATATAATAGTAATCATTGCCCCATGGGTCTTTTGGAACGGTGTTTTCTTGGAGATACCCTCCTTCACGCCAGTGTTCCGGGAGCCGGCCAATGGATGGTGGCTCGACAAGGGCCTCAAGGCCTTGGTCTGTGGAAGGATAAAAGCCATTGTCCAATTTAAACAGCCTCAGTGCATTTCCCAGGGTCTTTATGTCAAGCTTCGCTTTCATGACCCGCGCCTCTCCAGGCCTGTTCATAACCTTGACCGCCACCAGACTGGCAAGGATCCCAAGGATGCTTATCACGATCAGTATCTCAAGAAGTGTGAACCCCTTTCCCCGGGCATGCAAGCAATGAAATGATCTCCTCATTTTCCTTTCTCCAAAATACATCTTTCCCCCTTCATCCTTCCGCATTCCCTATCGAATTCCCCCTGTCATGTCAAATATTGGAAGCAAAATGGCCATGACAATAAAGCCCACTACCAGCCCCATGCCCAGAATGACCATTGGCTCAATAATAGAGGTCACAGACCCTATTGATGACTCCACATCATTTTCATACATTTCCGCGGCCTTTGAAAGCATATCTTCGAGTTCCCCGCTCATCTCTCCCGCCCTTATGAGCTGCACCATTAAGGCCGGGAATCTTCCGGTTTTTTTGAGAGGGGTAGCAAGATCCTGTCCCTCTTTCACAAGTCTTATCGCATCTTCCACTGCTTCCTCCATCACCGTATTGCCCATAGACAACCTGGCTATCTCCAGGGCATCTACCAGTCTTATCCCACTCTTGAGGAGAATAGACAAGGTCCTGGTAAATCTGGCAAGCACTGCCGTTAGATGGAGCTTTCCCAAAACCGGGACCCAGAGACGAAATTTGTCCCACACCGCCTTGCCTTTTTGTGTCCTGATCCAGGCTGCAAGGCCTGCCAACGACCCCATTGCCACAAGCCCGAATAGCCACCAATACCGTTTCATCAAGGATGTCATTTCAATGAGTGCCCTGGTAGACCAGGGAAGAGAAAGCTCCATCCCGTGGAAAATACCGATGACCTTTGGCATCACAAAGGACATGAGGAAAACAAGGATAATGCCGCTAATCATAACCAAAAATATGGGATAGGCCAGGGCCGCCTCAATCTTTTTCTTGAGCTTCAACCGTCCTTCCGAAAAATCTGCCAGGCGGGTCAGAATAATATCCAGCACCCCTCCTGTTTCTCCTGCCTTGACAAGATTCACATGGATCTTGCTGAAGATGGAAGGATGCGCAGCCATGGCCTGAGAAAGAGAACTGCCCTCCATAACCCTTTCCCTGATCTGGGTGAGAACTGTTTTCAGACTGGCCTGTTCTGTTTGTTCTATGAGTGCGTTCAGACAGTCGACAAGCGGAAGACCCGAGGAAACGAGTGTGGCAAGCTGTCTCAGTGCAACAGTGACCTCAATGGGGTTGATCCTGTTGAACCCTGAAAAGCGGGAAAAGAATTTCCAACTAGAGGATCCTTTAGGAGTTTCCTTTACCTCTCTTATTTCTACGGGGAAAATAGAGTCCTGTCTCAGCCTCTGTCTGGCTGAAGAGTGCCCCTCGGCTGTTATTATTCCCTTGACCTTTCTACCCTTCCTGTCAAGGGCCTTGTATTGAAAAACCCCCATCGTGACTTATTCCTGTGTTACCCTCATCACTTCGTCCAATGTCGTCAGGCCCTTCCTGACCTTGGACAGCCCGTCATCAAAAAGCGTTGTCATTCCTCTTTTTACTGCCACTTCTTTTATAGTTACAGAATCAGCACCCGAGGTGAGAAGCCTTCTGATTTCACCATCCATGACAAGTATTTCAAATACTCCGGTTCGCCCTTTATATCCGCTCCTCATACATGAGGAACAACCACTACCTCGCCAGAATATCTGATCCTGCGGCAGCCCGAATTTTTCAAGAACGCTCTTCTCGGGTCTAAAAGGCTTCTTGCAGTCAGGGCAAATCTTTCTAACAAGCCTTTGAGCAACTACTGCCAGAAGAGATGAACCGATCAGGAAAGGCTCCACTCCCATCTCGACCAGTCTCGTCAGGGCACCTGCCGCGTCATTGGTATGCAAGGTGCTGAAAACCATGTGTCCCGTTAGAGATGCTTGTGTTGCTATCTCTGCGGTCTCAAGGTCCCGAATCTCACCAACCATAATAACATCGGGGTCATGTCTCAATATAGACCTCAGCCCCCTGGCAAATGTCAAATTTGTCTTGGTGTTGACCTGAATCTGGCCCACCCCTTTAAGTTCGTATTCTATTGGGTCTTCAATGGTGATTATATTTCTCGTGGAAGAGTTGATTCTGTTGATGGCCGCATAGAGGGTGGTCGTTTTCCCGCTCCCCGTGGGACCGGTTACAAGGAGGATGCCGCTGTTCTTGGATATCAACCCTTCAAATGTCTTCAGCATCTGCTTTGTCATTCCCATGTCTCCGAGACCCAGAAGGGAGATGGACCTATCCAGGATGCGCAAGACAATACGTTCACCGAAAGCCATTGGGATAATAGAAACGCGTATATCCACCGCCCTGTTGGCTACCACTATCTTGAGTCTTCCATCCTGTGGGACCCTCTTCTCGGCAATATCCAGATTTGCCATCACCTTCAGCCTGGACACGATATGCGCCTGGAGCTTTTTGGGAAGAGAAAATATCTCATAGAGTATCCCATCAATCCTGAATCGAACCTTAACCTCCTTAGCATAGGGTTCAATATGGATGTCACTTGCCTGCTTCCTTAAAGCCTGTGTCAAAATTACATTGACGAGACGAATAATCGGCGCCTCATGCGTCACGTCCATCAGGTCCGGTAATTCTTCAAGGTCAGCAAAGGCCTCTGCATCTGTCTGGTATGCCTCCAGATCCTGCACCATTTTTTCCGCATCTTCACTTGATTGATCGAAGAGGAGATTGATAGCGGAATTGATTTCACTGAGCGGACTCAATATGAATTTTGTAGAGTTGCACCCCAACTGCCGGGCAAAGTCATCCACCGCATGAAAGTTAAGGGGGTCATTAATCGCCACGGTCAGGGTACCATTTCTGGTATAGAGCGGCACAAATCCCATACGTCTGAAATACTGGATGGGAATGCCAAAGGAATCCTTTACCTCAAGTTGATCCACTATCCCCTTTTCGATGGGAAGGCCAAGGGCGGCGGAATAAATCGAAAGACGCTCCTCCTCACTGATGTCTTCCTTCTTGTCCGTCTCAGACGCCATCATACCCACCGGGTCCGCCCCATTGCGCCTTCTGAGCCGTATTATCCTGCCAAACATGAACTCGACTCCCCGCCATCCATATGCCTTGCTGCCCCAACTAAATCCTGTACAAGGCAATCTGACAACATTTTATGCTATCTTTCACTAACCAACATGTCCAGCGAAAACTTCACTGGCATCAGGGCCGGATTATCGGGCACCCTTGGAGTCCGGGACGAGATAAACTGCGTTACGGAGTATCTCTTTATGGAGGTCAGAAACGGAAGCTGATGGTCAAACCTGCATGTCCTTCCGGCGTGATAAGAAGTTTGAGATCAAGCTGATCCTTCAATCGGCTCAAAAAATCCTTGCGAACCTTCCGGTTGTACTTGTGGGCTGAATTAACGGCGCTGTAAATACTGCCGGAATACCATCCAAGTTCCAGGAAACCAAGCATGACGCCGAGCGCATTATTGTCATTGTGGAATGCCTCCATGGTTGCCCAAACGAACAGCCCATTGAGAATCAGGGCAACGCCCCCATCCTTGTACCGGCCCACATAGGCGTGTCCCAGACCCGGCAGGATTGCGCCCATGGCTCCCGCCAATTTCGGGGATTTTTGGGGCAAGGTTTCACCCTGGAGGCTGGCCTCCGCCAGATTTCGGGCGCTGTTGTAATACGGGCTTGATTTTTCGATTCCCTCAAAAATCCGCGTCGCGGCCCTCCATTGGTTTTCCTGCATCTTTGCCCAGCCCAGGCGATAAAGCGCAGCATATCGCAGGGTTGACTGGGGAAATCTTCGAATAAGGCTGTCAAAATAATATTCAGACTCCTTTGGAATACCCTGCTCATAATAGGATTCCCCTATCAAGAAGAGAGCCTTCTGGGCATAGATATCGGCCTTGTGAGTTTCAAGCACCTTTGAAAACACTTTCCGGGCCTTCTCGTACCTTCCTGCCTTCATATGGCTGACACCCATGAGGCAGTATGCCTGAGGCACCCGCACATCCCGGGGAAAGAAATGAATAAAACGTTCAAATTCAAGGATTGCCCGGTCAAATTCACCTCTCTGCATCAGACTATCCGCGAAATGAAACTGCTCACCAGCATCAATAACAATGGGAGTTGCATGTGTGGGCATTGCTGGCAGCACAATAAGAAGGACAGTAAACAGGGCAAAAATTGGGAAGCATCTATTCATTGTGATCGGTCCTCTGCTTATACCACCAGAAATCATTGTTTTCCACAGGATCGAAAATTTTCATCCTACCTCGATAATACACCAGAGGAGAAACGGCCATCTCTTCACGGCCTTCGTGAATCAGCCTGTCAACGGTCATGAGCCATCCCATTAAAAACCCATGCTTCCTGAACGCAAGTACACTGTAAGATGAACAGGTGGGTAAACTCGGGCATTTGTCGCCGTCTATCCTTGAGATATGGTCCCTAAAAATCGACGCCATCCAGGCCCCGATATTGCAGGCAGAATCGCTTTTATCATATCGTGAATGAAATTTCCCTTCCTCAGCACCCGCTTGACTCGCCAAAACCAACACTACTCCCATTGCAAGGAACAAAACAAGAAAGATAGAAATCTTACACCGCATATACATTTAATGTGCACCTGGATCCTTTTCTTAATGGGACCGCCATGGAATGCTCCCTTCTCCGGGTGGCGAAGCTGGCTTTCTACTTCCAATAGTCTTATGCTCACATTTTATTCCTTTGTCAAGAAAACACCGAAATTGCTGAGAATCACGAGAATCGACGATTCCTGGCTCCCGAAGGGGGGGTTATGCTTTGTAGTTTTGTAGTGATGAGAGAACGTCTTCGGCGCTTCCAGGGATTCTTGGGCCTGTTCAATGGGGCTTCAGGGACGGGTATTGATTTATCTGGAGTATCCACTTGACTGGCATTACCACAAGATATAGTATTTCAAATATGGAAGATTATCCCATAAGTTTTTCCGAGTTGGAAACCGGGTTCGGCAGCAAAGGGGCCTGTTTTCTAGTCTCTCATGCGACTGCAAGTGTATCCTTTGCTCCAAAACGCCGTGCAGATTCAGCCGAAAACCTATGGTGAGATGGCTTTGAACATGCGTGGGAGAAAACCCGCGAAACACAGTATATACGCAGTACGCCAACAAGTGGAAACCCCAGATAATGTTTTTAAACCTTTTTCTAAAGTGCGGTGATGATCCTCTCCATTTGCCATAGATTCATAAAACCCATTTGCCTTGCAATACCGTTGCTTGCCGTGGCGTGGGTTATTTTTCTCTCCGTGCAGCACTACCTTTCAGACAAACCACACGTCAGCGAGAGCATCGCTCCCGAACGGAATCCCGCCTTAAAGCAGAGAATCACGGGGTTTCGGTTCCAGGGGTTTCACGATGGCAAAAAGGTCATTACGATCAAGGCAGACAAATTCACTATTGAAAAGAAAAAGCTGGGGTTTTTTAGGCTCGCATTGATGAATGAGGCCAGGCTGGCAAATGCCTTCATTCGTATCTTCTGCGAAGAGGCGCCGACAACCCCCGGAGACAGCAAGGCATCATCCAATAGCCGACCGGGACAAAGTATGTCTTTCGGGCATGTGTTTTCAAAGGATTCTTTGCCGCCAATGGCGGTCAAACGGGTATTTTCCGTAATGATGGCGCCCGTTCGGATAGAAGTGTATGAAGGTAAATCACTTGTAACAGCCATATCGGCCCGGACCGGCACAATCCGCTTGAGAAGGCGGGAAATTCTTTTCAAGGGCAGCGTCAAGGTGGTATCCGGCGCAAGGGTCCTAAAAACAGATCAGCTCAGGGTGATCCCTGACAGGGGTGTCCTCAGGACTGATTACCCCTTTGTCTTAAAGGATCACGAAAACAGGATAAATGGGAAACACCTGCTTGCAAACCTTTTTTTAAACCCTCTTGTTGAGCAATAGACGAAAAAAGAGGGCTTTGGTGAAAAGTTGATATTAGAGTTAAATGATGGGTTGATGTGGAGAAACGGATTGATGGTTGGAATTCCGGCAAGATCTTTATGCGCATGGCTATTTACCCTCGTTACTGTTTTCTGGGCGTCAACGGCCTTCGGAGTCGAGCTCTATATCCCTCCGGTTCAAGGGGAGGCTGGTCAAACCATTGAAATTCCGGTTATGATAGACTGGGTGGATAATCTGGCAGGCATGAAACTGGTTATGAAATATGACGCTCATATTCTTACGTTTAAGAAAGGGGCCAGATCCAAATATACCGATTCATTGATGCACATAATCAACAGCAAGAAACCTGGCCTGCTGGTCATCGTGATGGCCGGAGCAAGAGGAATCAAGGGTAAGGATTTTCCCCTTCTCCTGCTTACTTTTGACATTAAAAAGGGGCTCAAAGGAAACCACAACACCCAGATAGAGATCAAGGAAATCCAGTTGATGAGCGATAAACTGAAGGTCATTAAATGCAAGACCAGGGTCGCTCCAATAACTATTTTGCCCTCCCCCAAGCCCGGTAGAGTTTCCTGATACCATCGTTCTACTGTTTTAATCCTTACCAGCCGGGCCATGGAAATGTGATCTCCGCCGCTGTGAAAAAAAGCAAGGTCCTCTGGAGTGTGAAATAATTCGTTGACAATTTAAATAAATTTTTATTAAGTTCTCATTAAGAAAAATCGCTTGCCTTATAATCTTACTTCTCTATGCTATACCGCTTCCAGGTCAATCGAAGAGCAGGGGGTATGGGGTATAGGGAGGTGCATATGAGAGGAGGCTAACATGCCACGGAGAGCGAGAGTAAGGATTTATTCGTTATTTTTTGGCCTTATTCTGACCCTGTTTCTTCTCATACCCTCAACCTCACATGCTACAACCGCTCTGGAATATATTGATACCGGAGAGGGTCAGCTATTTTCTGAGACGGTTAATGGTGCCTTACAAGCCCATGACACTTTTGCAAATGCCCATGCCGATTATTTCGACGATCCTGTGATAAACGCCTATCTGGCCCTAACACGGCTACTCAAGCTGGGTTTGACGGATGATTCAGGTGCCTTGACAGATCTTCTGTCGAAGTTCGGGATACGGCGTTCAGGAGACAGCCTGGATACCCTCGGTTTCGAGCCGGATCTTATTGACGGTGAGCACTTTACCGTCCCTGAAACCGCCCCCTCGGGGGAGACCGTTAGGGCATTTCTGGCCGATACACTCCTTCCTGCGATTAATCACTCTATAGAAAACCTGGATACCACGCTCTACGGGCCCTCCGGTTGGACCGCGGATACTGACAAGCATAACATTTCTAAGACAAAGCTGGACTCGGACATGGATATCGAGGTGGACAATGGTGACATTTACCTGTTCAGGGCCATGCTCAAGTTTGCAAAGGCGGCAATCTTGATCGTGACCTCCTATGACCTGGGCGTGGATGTCCGGGAGATCGCCGCCCTTGTCAATATTGATGAATTTAACCCAAAAGATTTACTTTCCAGGTACCAGAATTTCCTGAACCTCCTCACTACATCTTCAACGCCCTCCGTGGATGGGGCCGCTCAGCTCTCTAAGGCAAGGACGACGCTGATCTCGGCCATTGATGACTACCTGGCGGCATCGGACAGGATAAGGAACGACCCGGGCACGGAGCCGGGGGCCGAGGAGTTGATCGAGATTTACCCTGAAGATGTTCATGTGGAGCAGCTCTTCCGCGAAAACTTGATTGAATTAAAGGCATCTTTAAATGAGAATAGGGCCGCCGATCTGATCCTTCGGCGAATCGGGACCGAATACCATGTGTACGGCGGCGACTCCTTTTCAACGACCGAACCCTATTACTGGGAGAAAGGATATCATCCGGAAGATTACGGCTACACATATCTTGGTTCGGCAGACGATACGCAAACTTTTTCCGGCACATATGCCGTTTACATCATCAACACGTCCTCCGGGAACATTGCCCCTGTGGACACGGTTGAGGGGTCGAACGGTAAGTATTACGGGACCAATATTGATGGAAATACCCTCGATTGGGCGAATGTTGGAGGTGCCCCGGACTCCAACTATGCTTTGGTCGGCGGATTAAACGAGGGCGAGGGCCCCGGTTTCATAGTGATTCAGCAACCCCCTCTTTGGAAACGGCGCCGGGCCTAACAATCTGCGTGATTTTTTGCCCGACTTCAATTGTTACGGAGAGCCTGTGCATGGAACAATGGGACATGGTCTGGGCAACGATGCCACACTTGGCGGCATTTTCCCCGATTTCACACAGGATGACTGGGGCCTGGAAGGTATCTCGGCATCCGGTGAAATTTCCATTCCTCAGGCCACAATTAACGTGCAGGACGGTTCAGTTACGGACTGGAAGGGAATTAATCCTGTCTTTCAGGATGTTACAGGAGACGGAGATCCAAGCCACTCCGGCTCAGACCTGCAGAACGTGTACCTGGTCAAAGATAGTCGTTTCCTTTATGGCCGAATGACTCTGGCCGACGGCCCGCCCAATACCGCGACACAGTCTAATCCCTGGCAGGCCCTGGGGTACTTCGTGCAGTTCCGGGCAAGGCCAGACCTGTTCCCCGGCGGGCTCACAGTACAGGTGGATTACCTGGATGGGAATTGGCGCGTCCAGGTATGGGAAGGGCAGGAAAGCCATCAGTCCCAAATCCTTTCCACCTATACAGCCGGATATGCAGAGGCTGTGGGGAATGACCTGGAATGGAAAGTTCCGCTAGCCGATCTTGGCTCAATTACCGGGCGATTCATTGCGACCTGGACACAGTGGATACCTTACTCCCAGGAGCCGATTGATGAAAACGAGACCTGCCTGCAAATTGGTCCTTTAAGCAGCATCAGCGGCACCTTGAATGTACCTGCGTATGATGGAACAGGTCCTATCTACATCGGCGTGTATCGCTCTGAAAACGGAGCCTTCAATCCGGAAGACAAGAACCTTTTGGGCAAGGAGATCATCTATCCGGCGGACTATACCTCGGGAATGACATATACTGTGGATGGCCTGCCTGTTGGGGAGGAGGTATTTGTAACTGCCAGGTGGGATGCAGATTACACCGGGCTCTGGACCCGTGGCGATTACTCCACTGAGATCGGGCCTTATACTATAGCAACAGGTGGAACAACAGGCGCCAATTTACAGCCGGCCACAATGTATGCCACAGATGATGCCAGCCCCTATTTTAAATCCTGTAGTGTAATGGCCATGAACACCCCAAGTGGCATGATGACTTCCATTGATGTGCAGCTGGGTGATCCGAATGGGACAGTACCCGATACAATCCAGAGCCTCACCGTATCGGGTCCGGATGGTTTCAGTTACATCTTTACTCCTTCCGATTACATTACATACTTCGGTGAGTACTGGCACGGCATTTCTGGGCAGCAACCTGCTGTTGGCGAGTACACCTT
>JAFDHO010000295.1 GCA_019308745.1 Deltaproteobacteria bacterium | reverse complement strand
TGTACGTCACATAACTAAGATCCCTTTTCTGGGCTTATATGCTACAAATTTTTCAGGAAGTTCATCACTCCCCGATTCTCGTGCCATAGTTTGCTGACTTGTTCTGGCCCTGATACCTCACAATGGGCCAATGCTTTCGCCTTCATCCTTAAATCAACTTCGGCATAAATATTGGTAGTATTAAGCGAAGCGTGCCCCAGCCAAGCGCGGATTGTGTTAATATCGACGCCAGAGCGGAGGAGGTGAACTGCGGTCGTGTGTCGAATGGTATGGGCACTGACTTTTTTTTTCGGAGTGAAGCCACACGGTGGCTTGCTTTACCTGCATTGCGTTTGACTAAGGTATTGATTCCAAAGCGAGTGATGGGTTGACTACGACGGTTTAAGAAGAGTACTTCATGCGGTGAGCGGCCTGAAATATGGGCAGACAGTATCTTTGCCGTCAACGTCCACAGCGGGCAATAGCGGGTTTTGCCGCCTTTTCCGTTGATTTTTACCGAAGGGGAGCTGCCCAAGTCCAAATCGCCGATGGTTATGTGTGCTGCCTCATCAGCTCGAGCCCCTGTGTTGTAAAGAAAGAGCATCAAAACATAGTCTCTCTGCCCTTGCTCGATACGACGGTCTGGAGCATTAAGGAGGGCGTTCATCTCGGGCTTTTCGAGATAGGCCACCGTTGCCCTGGAGGTCTTTTTGAAAGGGATGCCCCGTATCTCAGAACACCAAGCGAGGTGTTCGGGGCTACGCTCACCAATAAAGCGGGATAAGGCATGGATAGCAGCAAGACGCTGATTGCGCGTAACGATAGAGCAGTCTCGCTCCTTTTCGAGGTATTGAAGAAAGTCTCGGATAACCTCTGCTGAGATATCTTCGATGCAAAGGCGGTCTACCGTCTTTTTCAGCCTCTTACCAGCAAACGGAAGCAACAAGGCCAAGGTATCGCGATAGCTTCTCTGTGTGTTGCGGGCAAGGTTACGTTCACCAACCAAATGTTCCATGAGGAAACGTCTGATCCATATGCCGATATGCTGTTTTTCAGTTTTCATTTTCCACCTCCTGCATGGCATAGTGTTCGAAGCGATGACTTGCTTGATTCTGGAGTTCTGGAATGATGGTCAAGTAGCGTTGGGTAGCGGCAATGTCGCGGTGACCTAGATATGTTGATAGCTGGGGAAGCAGCCGCTGAACATCAGCGCCCTCGCGGTACCATGACAGGAGTCGATGTACCGCCATCGTATGTCTGATATCATGCACCCGGGGCTGGTAACGAGCCGCTTTTTCACGATGGATTCCCGCCAGGTTGCGGAGGATCGGGAAGATTTTTCGTGCCTGGTCATAAGTCAAGGCATTTCCAGATCTTGTAACAAAAAAGGCAGAATCTTCCCCTTGAAGGCATGGCAGTTTTCGTCGCCGTTGCACATAGGCTCGGAGCCTGTCGCATAGCCGTGGACCTATCGGTACCAGGCGGGTTTTAAAGAATTTACTGGTACGAACCATAATCAAGCTTTCCGGCAAGTTTACGTCGGCCAATGTGAGTGAGAGCGCCTCCCCGATGCGAAGCCCCGTGCTGTAGAGGGTGAGAATGAGAGTATGGAAGGTGCAAGCCCGAAGCGGGCTCCATGGACTTTGGAGTCTATTGGTTGCCGCAAGAAGTTTGCGCAGATCTTTCAGTGTATAAATATATGGTTTCATAGGCTCTGGACACTTGGGCGCAGTTTTGGGCAGGGGGCTGGAGTCAATGTAGTTGCGGATCATCAAGAAGCGATAGAACCTGGTGAGCACTGCAAACTTCTGATGCCAGAAGCTTGTCACGGCGCCTTTTCCAGCAATGAATGCTTGTACTGAAGTGGGTTTGACTTGCGTGATGTCCACATCGCCCATAGCTCTAGAGAATGCCTTAAGAATTTGAGTTTCTGTCTGAAAGCGACTCCCCAAGGCTTGCTTAAAAGCAATATAGTCGGTGACATGTTGATGTAGTTTCATATGAGTCCTCCCAGATCAAAGGTAGCCACTTCACGCAGACCCGGTAAATCAACTTTGGCGTAGATCCGGGTAGCAGAGGAACTGCGATGTCCAAGGTGATCACCGATCTCTTTAAGGGAAAACCCTCCTTCAACAAGGTGATCTGCACAGGCATGGCGCAATGAGTGTGGTCCCATGTGCGCTGAGGAGATCCCAAGCTGGAGCATGTGTCTTTTGGTCAAACTATAGAGGCCTCCGCGAGAAATCGGCCTCAAGGGAGCCGAAAAAGTAAGAAATACCTCCCGCCTTGAGCATTGCGGGCGGATTTCCTGTAAATACCGAAGGATGGCATTGCCTACTGTCGTGGAAAGTGGATAGATCTGACGCCCCCTGCCTTTAACGCGTGGAATCTTGATGAGGTCATGTTCCCAATCGATATCTTCGAGCCGCAACGTTGCAACTTCCGTTGCCCGCAGCCCATAAATAGCAAAAAGCATGAGAATAGGCCGGTTTCGTATGTCACGCGGCCGGTTTGTTTCCAGACTGGCAAGAAGGTCGCTTACATCGTGCCGGGATGGGCCTAAAGGCAGGTTCTCCTGGGTGAAAATACGAGGCCCCTTGATGGTTTCCGCTATCAATGGATCACACCACCCTTTTTTACCAGCATACCGAAAAAACGCTCTAAGACCAGTGGCCATGTTGTTAATAGACACTCGTGAACATCCATTTTGTCCACAGTGCATTAGAAATGCATCCGTATCGATGATGTCAACAGCAGAAAAGGGCCGCTTCTTTGATCCGTACCAGCATAAAAACTGTTTTAAATAATTACACCATCGTTCAATCGTGGTTGAGGAAAGCCCCCTTTCATCCTCCATCCAGCTCTTGAAATCGGTGATCAGGTGAACAAATGGTGTTCGATCCGCCGGTTCGCGCAAATAGCCCAAAAAGCGGAGCCACTTGGTGGCTACACGAACGAACCGATCGCTGGTCCATCGCTCATTGAGTGTATGACCTGAATAGCTCTCGCGCTCAGACCAGCCTTTTGCAGCTCTTTTGACCTGCTCGGGGGTTACCCTGAGGTCGGGATAACTGCCTAGTTTCCTGGCCACCCAAAAAAGATCATCGGCCATCACATGGAGTGTTGTGTGTGCATATCCTTGTTGTGCACAGTGCGAGAGGTAACGTCGTCGTTCCTCTGCAAATGGGGCCTTCTCATGACGTAAGAGTACAGCAGGAAGTTTGAATAACTTTTCGAACATAGTTGGACCTCCTTTCTTTAATAATCCAACTATGTTCTAACCGAATTTGCTATTTCATGTCATGGAGATAATGAATTAGGCGGAAATCCGTACAACCCAGGAGTTAAGAGAGATGAACTCGACGAAGATTTTATGGAAAAATTATACAGGGAAATTGATTTTGTTTATGTGACGTACAAAAAGAAAAGATTATTGAAATTGCTTGATTTTTTTCGTCTACGTCACATAACTGCCTACGTCACATAATGGATTTTATGTGTTATAACACATAAGATAAAATTGGCAGCACGATAACAACCCCCGTAATACCGCCCCCTGTCTACAAGAGTCTCCACCAGCCACGGCTCCAGCCCATAGCGATCCTGCCAGTCTGTGCGCAGCCGCCGAAGCACACAGGAC
>JAFDHO010000294.1 GCA_019308745.1 Deltaproteobacteria bacterium | reverse complement strand
CGGCAGTGGTAAGTCGGCCATTTTGGCTCTCCTAGGCCTACGCCTCATTGATAAGGGCGTTCCAGTGCTGGCCATAAAAGCTGATATGCTACCCCGCTCAATCAAAGACCTTGAGGATTTGCAGGTTCACCTCCGTCTTCCACTTCCTGTCATACAATGTCTTACCATAGTTTCTAGATCAGAGCCTGTTGTGCTCATTGTTGACCAACTCGATGCGATTTCGGAGGTTGTCGATAGAGACTCAGAAAGGCTGAACCTGTTGTTAGATTTTATTCTGAGAGCCTCTAAGATCGATGGACTTCATGTTGTAAGTTCTTGTAGGTGGTTTGAATACCAGCATGATATCCGATTGACTACCATTGAAGCTGAAAAGGTCAGTCTCGA
Organism: Deltaproteobacteria bacterium; assembly: GCA_019308745.1. Classification (GTDB taxonomy): domain Bacteria; phylum Desulfobacterota; class DSM-4660; order Desulfatiglandales; family HGW-15; genus JAFDHO01. Next base: position 3,258 of record JAFDHO010000294.1, on the reverse strand, counting down.
ACCTCCATCATGGGAGGATGTGAAAAAGGTACTGAAAGAGGCTGGATTTCCTAAGGAGCATTGGTCAGATGAGTTACGCAAGTTGCTGAGTGTCCCTTTACACCTGAAAATATTACTTGATATTAAATCCCGCGACCCTGACGCTAAGGTGCCTCTTACCCTCCAAGGTCTTTTGGAAAACATATGGCAGCAACGTGTCATAGTGGGAGAAACCGTATCTGAGAAGCTCACCTTCTTGGACATTCTTTGCAAAAGGATGTCTGAAGATGAAGAATTGTGGGTTCCTCGATCCGTAGCAGACGACTATGCATCTGCATTCAATGAATTGCAGCAAGGTAATATACTCCAATTAGATCCCTCGGGCTTGAAGATCGGGTTCGTCCATCAAACATATTTCGATTTTGCTAGAGCTCGAGCTTTCGCTCGAGACAGGGAGAAACTCTCGGAATATGTGATTCAAAGACAAGATGGCCTTTTCATACGGCCCGTGTTGTTAACCACGCTTGACTACTTACGTGGAACCTCGCCAGCTATATATGAAAAGGAAGTCAAATCTTTGTGGGATAATCAAGGGTTGAGGCCTCACCTAAGAAGCCTTCTTATTGACTACTTGGGAAATGTGGAAAAGCCAAATGACACTGAAATATCATGTCTCTTACCTATGCTTAAAGAAAAAGAACAAGGGTATAGAGTGCTTCTTGCTATGGCTGGCAGTCCTGGATGGTTCTCTATCATCAAGGACGCATATTTGCCGACCTTTATGAGTCAGGGCCCGGAATTTGCCCATTTTTGTATTCCAATTCTCTCGAGGGCCTTCTCTTTTGCTAAAGCTGAGGTGCTAAAAATAGTCAAAGAGATTTGGATACCGGATGCAAGATATGATGAATATGTCCTGATGCTGTTTACTTATTTAGGGGACTGGGACGAAGCCTCTGTGAAAATAATTTGTGAGATCGCCAAACGTCACGAGTCTCATTGGATTCCTCACATCGCAGACTTGGTGTCACAATCCAAACCAGATCTGGCACCAAAGATCGTCAGGGCTGATTTCGACCGCCGGTTGCAGGAGGCTATAAGGAAAGAAGCTGAGGCTGTTCCACCGCAACCACCTCCATCGGATGCAAGCAACGAAGAAAAGATGATTTATCACCTGGAAACAAGAAAAGGAAAAGAAATTGAGCTACTTCTAAGACAGGATAAGGGTTGGCATGAGCTATCACAAATCGCAGTGGGCGCCCCTAAAGCATTTCTTGATTGTCTTTGGCCATGGTTTAAGTTAGTTGTGGAGCGCATAGTTCACGAGCCCCACCCATTCGTGACTAGCTACCAGGAGGATTATAGTCTTGGAACACTGGGGGACAGGACCGAAGGAGTACCAGATCAGCCCATATCTGCACTACATGACGCTGTTGTCGCTTTGAGTGAAAAAGAGCCAGAACAGTTCCTTACATTTTTCCGCCAGAATATTGACAGTCCCTACATGACTATCCATCGATTACTTTGTACTGGCCTTTTGAAACTGGCTGCTTCTTATCCTCATGTCATATTGGATTATCTTACCTCTGATCCAAGAAGACTCGCTGTGGGGGATTCGTTTGATTGCCATAAAGCTAGTCGGCGTCTAATTGCAGCGGTGGTACCACATCTAGATGAGAAAGGACGCCACAAACTTGAAAATGCAGTTGTTAATTGGAATCGGTATTATAGAGAAAACCCGGCGTGGTCAACCGAAGATAGGTACAAGAGAAGAAAATGGAGTCGTCAACACCGGCTGAGGTTATTGCGCGCCTTTCCCGAAGAATACTTGTCCGAAGAAACTAGAGCCTTGCGGGATAAGGAAGAGAGAGCTCTACCTGGAGTGCCTGATTGGGATTCGAGAATTGGAGGGGTTGGTGAGGTTAGGAGCCCCATGTCTCATGAACAGATGGCTAAGGCCAAAGATGAACATATCCTTAATTTATTTGAGGTGCTTGATGATTCTACAGAGTGGGATCATCCAAAAAGAAGGTGGGAGTTTATAGGTGGCTCAATCCAGGCATCAAGGGAATTTGCCAAATTGGCTGAGGAAGATCCAGAGAGGGTTGCTAGATTACTCCTCCACTTTGAACCTGGCAAACAAGAAAGACCAGTTGCAATGGCAATTAATGGATTGGCAAAATCTAGCTTTCCTTCAAAAAAGCTTTTCCAGCTTATTGAGGCCCTGGTAACGAAGGGACACTCTAGTTTTGAATTCCGAAGAGACGTGGCGCGAGCCTTACATGAAAAGGCAAAGAAAGATAGGGGCTTGCCAGATACCATGGTCAGATTGCTTGAACAATGGCTCACAGAAGATCCATATCCTTCGTTGGAAGAGAGAAGCCATGAGCGTGAAGAAGAGGAGACGCGTCAATCAATTCTATGGGGCTATGGATTTACCTTCAGTTTGCCCGGGGGGCGCGATGTATATATAGAAGCTATAGCTAACGGATACTTGCTACGTGATCCACCAGCGTATGCTGCCTTCTCAGAGATCATTGAATCGAGGCTTATCCTGGAGGATCACCCTGATATATGGAAAGTCAGCTTACACAGTATGTCATTTCTATTTAACTGGGACCGAGCAAAAGCCACCCACTATTTTGATCAAGTCATTACAAGGTTTAAAGAGGTTCGAGAGAGCAAGTTGGGTGTCCTTGAGATGGGAAGGGTCCTACATCTGCTATTTGAGGAAGAAACAATTGAAAGATGGTTAACTCTATTGCGTGATAGTAGAACTCCTTTTTCCCAACAGGCTTTTGGGGAATTGGTGATGCTTTGCGTTTTCTATAGACCCGAGGACAATTGGGCTAGAGGTCAGATAGAGACTTGTTTGAACAACAAAGAGGCTATAGGGATTCACAGAGGATTGGCGTTTGCTGCAGCTAATAATTGGAATTTATTATCTCACCAGGATCTATGTGCTGAAGTCCTTACACGGTTGAGTGAAAGCGATGATGAGATTGTTCAAGAGGCAATCTCGCAAGTATTCAAATATGGGGAACAGGTGATTTTGAATGATAATATGAAGAGGATAATCGAGGGGATACTACCTTATGACCAAGTCCTTCTCAAAAGCGCTGACAGGCTTATTGAAGGCATCATGGATCAAACTACGACCGAACCTGAAATCATAGGGCGTGTTTGCAATCGCGTGCTTGATGCAGGGAAAACAGAGATTCAGAATATTGGTTCTCGATTGGCACTCGTAGCAGAGGCAATCGTATCAATTGCACTAACATT
>JAFDHO010000293.1 GCA_019308745.1 Deltaproteobacteria bacterium | reverse complement strand
GTCGCAGAAAAGACCAGCCCGGGAGGCTCGGAACGCAAGAAAAGGCATCATCACCCCCGTTCGTCCATCACCGAGTTCTCTGAATCGCTTTTCAAACGGCTAAAATGTTACAGATTTTGGAATACGGAGCATCAAGGAAGGAGTTTATGCCATGTTGAAGAAAGTACCTTTGAAGGAAGCAGTCGGTACAAAGTTGGCCCATGATATTACTGAAATTCGGCCCGGCGAGTTCAAGGGACCTGCATTTCGCAAGGGGCACAACGTGTGCAACGAAGACCTCTGCCATCTCCAGAAGCTGGGCAAGAACCATCTCTACCTCATCGACCTGGATGAGGACGAGATCCACGAAAATGATGCGGCTCTCATCCTGGCCCGTGCCCTCGCCGGTGAGGGCATCACCTGGAAAGACGGCCCAAAGGAAGGAAAGATCAACCTCCTTGCAGCACGGGACGGCCTCTTGTCCGTGGACACCGCTACACTTGCCGCCTTCAACATGGTCGATGAAGTGATGTGCGCCACCTTGCACAGCAACACCCTGGTCAGGGAAGGAGACCTGGTGGCCGGCACCAGGGCAATTCCCCTCGTTATGAAACGCAATGCCATAGAACGAGCCGCTGCCATAGCACATCAGAACGGCCCCGTGCTTTCCGTTACGCCTCTTCGCCAAGCCAGGGCAGGCCTTGTCATCACCGGGAACGAGGTCTATCACGGCCTGATCGAGGATCGATTCGCCGCCATCCTATCTGAAAAGGTGAAGGCCCTGGGATCAGAGGTCTTCGCATTGGACTTTGCCCCGGACGACCCGAAGATCATCTCAAAGACCATTCGATCACAGCTGGCCCGGGGCTGTGACCTGCTGATGTTGACGGGCGGCATGAGCGTTGACCCCGACGATGTCACCCGGCACGGCATCCGCCTCGCGGGCGCAACTGAGGTCCATTACGGCGCAGCAGTGCTCCCCGGCTCCATGTTCCTGGCGGCCTACATAGACGATACGCCCCTCCTTGGCGTCCCTGCCTGCGGCCTGTATTACCGCACCACCGTGTTGGACCTAATACTACCCCGCGTCCTGGCAGGACAGAGGATGACCAAGCAGGCCCTGGCCTTCCTGGGCCACGGGGGTCTTTGCAGGGACTGTCCCGAATGCGCATATCCCCACTGCCCCTTTGGCAAGGGGATGTGAGCCCATCCGCTGATAAAGGATACCTGAGCCCTTCTACTGCGTGGAGGGGCTCTTTTTTTGCAGATGCGCGGCTGATCCTTTGAATTCCTCGGTCAAATGAGATATAAGACCCCAGAAGGGCAGTTCCATTCTCCTCTTCTCCAACGCAAACCTTTTGACTATTTCGAAAGCCGTGAACAGACTTCAGAATCCTAACAAGCCACGCCTCTTCTATGGTTACGTTGTTGTCGCCGCCTCTTTCACGATCATGACCCTGACCTTCGGCATCAATTACAGTTTCGGTGTGTTTTTCAAGCCGCTCATAGCAGAATTCGGATGGGCAAGAGGCCTCACTTCCGGGGCCTACTCCCTGATGACAGTGACGGCAGGGTTTCTTGGCATTTTCGCCGGCAAAGTGGGAGACAAACACGGGCCTAAGGTTATTGGGATGACTACCGGGTTTCTCCTGGGCCTGGGCTTCATCTTGTTATCTCGGATTCAATCCATCTGGCACTTCTATGCGATCCACCTCTTCTTACTCGCAGGGGGCATCGGTTGTGTATGGCCGGGACTCGTGCCGGCCATAGCTCGATGGTTCACCAAGAGACGAGGACTCATGACAGGCACCATGGCAAGCGGGATCGGCTTCGGCACCTTCCTCGTCCCGCCCGTTGCGAGCTGGATGATTTCCCTCTATGACTGGCGTAATGCCTACCTCTTCATCGGGCTTTCAACCTTTGTCCTTGCCGTGCTTTTTTCCCAATTCTTGAAAGGGGACCCCGTCGAAGTGAACCAACTGCCCTATGGAGAAGATCACAACGCGGAGGCGGAATCACCTTCAGGGCCCGAGTTCCGCTTCTGGACAGCCGTTCGAAGCGGGATGTTTATGTTGCTCTGCTCCATATACTTTTGCTACGGATATTCCCTTCATGCAATCGTGGTGCACATTGTTCCCCATGCCATTGACATGGGACTCACTCCACCGAACGCCTCAAGGATCCTTGCCATAATCGGATTGACCAGCATAGGAAGCAGGATACTGATTGCAGGGGCAAGTGATCGTATAGGCGTCAGGCCCTCTCTCCTCGTCGTCTTTTGCCTGCTTTTTGTCTCCCTCCTCTGGGTCAACCGGGCCAAGGGAGATTTGGGACTCTATCTTTTCGGCTTCCTCTTCGGATTGTCCTACGGGGGGATCATGTCATTGCAGGCCCTTGCCGTGGCAGAACTCTTCGGGCTGGCAGCCGTCGGACAGATCCTGGGGGCTGTGGCCTTTGCTTACACCATCGGCGCATCCATCGGTCCACTCGCCACGGGATATGTGTTTGACCTTTACGGAGGCTATTCCTTGGCCTTCTTGGTGGCAACGGTCTTCTCCGGCCTCTCCCTGTTGCTCACATTCTACCTGAAGATACCGAGGAAATTCGAAAGATAGCAGGCCCGGAAGGCCTCCCTGTCAGCCCCTCAGGGCCGTCACGTCGAACTCTACCAGCATGTCTTCCTTGGAAAGGGATACAACCTGGCAGACCGTGCTTGCCGGCGGGCTCTCCGTCAAGGCTGGGGCGTGGGTCTTGTAGTATTCCAGCTCAGTCTCCTTTACTATCTCGTAGTCCTTCATGTCCTTGAAGTAGATAATTACCTTGACGATATTCTCCATAGAGCTTCCGGCCTCCTCCAGGGCCAGCCTCACCTTGTCCAGGGCGACCTTGGTCTGCTCCCTCACATCCTCCGAGGAAACCTCTCCTGTCTCCAGGGTCCTCCCGCTGCATCCAGACAGTAACACGAAATCACCTGCCACCACGGATCGGGCGAATCTCTGCCTCTCACCCCCGTATACCAGAGGAAATGTCTTCTTGGTCTTTCCCATCCTATTCACGGCCTCCTTTCGCCCGAAAACCAACCACCCCCGCTGTGGTATCAGTCCGAGGCATTATCAATTTGCTGGAGCGAAATTGCATCAAGCTCCTTCTTCCGACTTCTCTGCATCACCAGTTGTAGCGAACCACGGCGTCTTTCAAGATGTCCCAAAGCTCGGCCTTCTGACACCCGGTTCTTATTCCATCAGGCTTGGCAGGAAGAGGCTGATTTGGGGGAAAATGACCAGGGCGACGACCTCCAGCGCATCTGCCACCAGGTGAGGGAAGACACCCCTGAAGATCTTTCCTATGGGCACGCCCGAGATCCCCCTGATGATAAAGACATTGAGGCCCACCGGTGGCGTGATAAGGCCCATCTCTGTTACGCGAACCACCAGGATCCCGAACCATATGGGATCGAAGTCCAGCCTGAGGATCAAAGGAAAGAACACCGGTATGGTCAACAGAACGATTGCCATGGAGTCCATGATGCAGCCGAGGGCCAGGGTAATGATCAAGATGATGGCCAGGATCAAATATCGGTTGACGGGCAGTGTCGAGACAAAATGTGCCAGCTCCGTGGGCAGCCTCGTTACGGAAAGAAAATAACCGAATATCATGGCCCCGAGGAT
>JAFDHO010000292.1 GCA_019308745.1 Deltaproteobacteria bacterium | reverse complement strand
CAGTTCAACATCATCTACTATGCCGGTCTGATCCAATAGGGGCTTTGGAATGCGAACCCCCTGAGAATTGCCGATTTTCACGATCCGAGCTCTCATGCTTCCCCCCGTTTTCTGTTAACGTGCTTACATTGTAATTACATTTAAATAAAATTGCAAGAATCCTATTTCTGCATGTCCTAAGGGGAAGCTAGTACCGAACCAATCTGCTCGGAAGACTCAACAACATACTTCCTGGGGTTCTTCCTGTTTGGATTCGTCTTTTCCCTGAGAATCCGTCCAAACAGCTTCTCAGCATCGGGCAGGCTCTCCCTAAACCATGCCTCCCGGTCATAGACTCTGCCGTTGGCTCCGCTGGCCTTCCTGATCGGGAAGCCGTCCGTAATCCTCTCCAGAGTGAGGACATAAAACGCATTGCGAGGGCTTTGGGCTTTTAGAGTGACTTTTTTTAGCGCCACACCCAATTCGATTACCTCCGCTCCTCAAGCCAGCCCCGTAGATCCTGCAAAGGTTTGCGCCTCATATCTTTTTTCTCGTTATATATCTCGTGGTATAGCCCTTCATAAACCCGCAGAGTCTTATCCCTGACTGTTAATCTTTCGAAAAACTCCTCTGATACTAAAGGATCAGTGAGATGATCATCACGGGCTATTTGCATGAGAATTGGGATCTTGAACTTTGTTACAGAAGAGTTGACGTATTCCATGGCATTTAGAATTTCAGTAAACCACCTGGCACTCACCCTGTCGTGAACGAGTGGGTCTTTGATATAAGCCTTCACCACTTGCTCATCGTGACTGAGCATGGATACATCAAGGCCATTAGCCATAGTGAATGAGGGGAAGACTCTGGACATGAGATTCCCCAGCACCCTCTTGACGGTTGGTACTTCTACCGCAAGTCCAAGAGCTGGTGAGGATACTATCAGTCCGTCAATTAGGTCAGGGTATTTCAGTCCAAAACAGATGGCAACAAGCCCTCCCATGCTATGGCCCAGCAGGAAGCACTTAGTATCGTCTCCTTTTTTCTCCTTAATGGTGTGAATCAGGGACAGCACATCAGAAATGTACTCATCAAAGGACCTTATGTGTCCTCTCTTGCCCTCGCTTTTGCCATGACCTCTCAGATCAAGAGCCCAGATGGATATGCCTTTAGGCAGTAGGGTGTCTACTACGTTGCCGTAGCGGCCTGAATGTTCACCGATCCCGTGAACTATGGCTATTCTGCTCACCTCATGGGATGATCTGTAAATCCTGTAAAATATTCTGAGCCCGTCTGACGCGTTGAAATAGCCAGTCTCTTCGTCAGTGTCATTCGTCATTACTCTTCTCCAAGAGTGATTTGGAAGTACCCCGTAGTGCCCACTTTTTCCTCTATATCCCTCAAAACCTCATCCTTTCCAGATAATCCTTTGTATCCTGAGCGAGAACCTCAGTGTAGACCAATGTTGTCTCAATCCTGGCATGGCCCATCCACCGCCGCAAGACGAGTGGCGGCACCCCGGACAGCACAGCATTTACGGCAAAGCCATGCCTGAACACATGAGGGTGACAGCGGTCCTTGTCGATGCCTGCCTTTTCTCCTGCCCTTCGAATGATGTGATAAGCCCGCACCCGGCTAATGGGAAACAGCCTGTCGTGGTTTTTGAGGCTGTTTTCCATGCAGTATGCCGCAATTTTTCCGGAAAGGTCCGCGGTTATTGGAATTGTTCTGAATACCGGTGGTGGCGGCTCTTTCTTACATGCAGACAACCTTCGCCTGGCATCATCAAGTTTTCTTTGCAGAATTTTGGAATCTGGATCATTAGCCAGCGCAAGCTCCAAGCCTCTTATCTCATTACGAATGTCCTTGGCCTTCTTGTGAAACTTCCTTTTCTTGATGCTCCGGATGGTTATGGTGTGTTGATTGAAATTTACCGACTCTGCCGTAAGCTCCAACACCTCGCTGATCCTGGCCCCAGTGTTCCACAGGACCTCCACAAGAAGTCTGTCCCTGCCTGACCGGCAGGCAGGCCTGCCCTGCAAACAAGAGAGGATCCTCTGAACCTCATGCCGTCGAATGTATTTTATCTCTTTGCCCGAGCTGGTCTTGAGTACTGCAGGCGCTTCAATCTCATGCCATTCAGCGGGAAGCACTTGATCGACCATCTTCACTTCGACCCCTACCCTTCCTTTCTTGTTGTCGTCGTTTTCTTTTCTTTCTGTTCGCATCAAACAGAGACGGTTGGATATATCGCTCAAAGTCTTTACACCTTTTCCTGTGCCAACACTGCCGGCACACGGCTACAAAGACATGCGGCCTGTTCTTTCTGCGGGTGCATACGATAATATCCCTGAGAGGCTTTTGGCTAACTTCCACGCTCTTGCTTGCCATTCTCTTGCTTGCCACACTCATATAAAAGCCTCCATGTCCGATAGGGACTGCTGAATCTGCCTTTGGAGTCTCTCATCTGGTCAAGGTCCTCCACATTAGGCAGCCACCCTCACTTCCCGACTCTCAGGAAAATATTCCCACCACTTGCAGTCAACGCACACCAAGGGCCTGATAAGACGATCCCGTTCCGTGCCGTCCTTTATCTGGGGCCTGGCCCGAAGCCGTTCGCACATCTCGGCGGTCACCCTACCGATAGGGCACTTCCGGGTATTCTGTTCCAGCCACCTCTCGATTTCCGCAGTCTTCATGAGACACCTCCCTGCCCGACCACGGCAGGCGGGCCTGACTGCCGTTGGCACTCAGGCTACCTGGTAAAGAGTTTAGCCAGCAATTTGTCAAACCTGTCCTTCATCTCTTTCATTCTGGCTATTGACTGCTTCCCAGTATCAAGAGTGACGACTGCACCCCCGGCAAAGTTGACTATAAGAGCTACTGGCCACCTGGCCTCCCTGTCGCGGATCCCGGAAGCCCTTAGCTCGAAATCGAAATCATCATGGTCAAACCCACAGTGCTCCAGGTCTATGAGGTCCATTACAACGATGCTTTTGTCCTTTAGGTATTTCATCCCGGGCCCCTTATTTTCTTTCTGAGCCTGTGCTTTAGTTAGGTGTCTGCGTAAAAGCCTTCGCAGCTCATCGGCAACTTGAAGCCGTCCAAGCTGAGCCGACTCCATTGGCTCACCTGTTTCGACAGGCTCGTTTTCGATGCTTTCTATGAGCCGCTCAAGTTCCTCTTGTAGGGTGGTTTCCTTCAGAGATTTTGGCATTGATCTCCGCGCTTTCTTGAATTAACAATGATCGTATTCTATTTTCGTTAATTTTGCAAGCAAAAAAATAACCCTTTTGGGGCTTTTTTCTTGGATTAGATGTCTATGGAGGGGGAAAAGTGTTAACAAAATTCAATATTTTGTTAAGCATTTCCTCAGCGCGCCGCCGCTTCTTTCCGAAGATGACGCCCGCCAGCCCATACATCAAAACTTCCCTCCGGGTCCACCACGAAGCCGCAGAAGACAACCCTTGACACAATGGCCGGAATTGATAAAATTACCGACAAATATAAACAAGTGTAGGTGATTCTATCATTTCGTCCCGAGAAACAAGAAAACAGGGCACCCGATTCGACAAAGCGGCCGCCGTCTTCAAGAAGCATGGTGGAATGCTCCGCACGGCGCAGGCTCTTCGTGCGGGCATCCACCCGAGCACGCTCTACGCCATGCGAGACTCC
>JAFDHO010000291.1 GCA_019308745.1 Deltaproteobacteria bacterium | reverse complement strand
CACGCTCACCTGAAATGGGAGCAGTAAGAAAGCGCCTGATACGCCACCCATGGAGGTAAAAAAGGAAACGCCAAACGCAACTACCAATGGTATGATAGGGGAAACATCGACTCCCGATACGGGAAAATGCATCTTCAGCTCTCCAACGGGTAGTTCATCCGAAAAAGTAGGACATCAGTAACACGGAACAGCAATTCTCGTGCCACTCATGTCGGTTTCCTCTGGCCCTGGAGCCTCTCGAGGTTTTCCCGGGCAAAATCAATGGTGGGATCCAGTTCGAGGGCGAACCTGTAATAGCGGATCGCCATCTCTCTGTCCCCCATCTCCCTGTAATTGGAAGCTATGTTCGCATAGTCGATTGCGGATCCGGGGTCTAATTGAAGGACCTTCTTGAAACACTCGATGGCCTTTTCGTGGTCACGGGTCTTGAAGTAACAAAATCCCATGAGGTTATAGATATCAGTCCTTTCGCTATCGTAACTTTCAGCCTTCCCAAGGACCTCTATGGCTTCCCGGTACCTCTCCAGATCCTTCAGACACACGGCTATGTAAGAGTAGATACTGGGTATGTCCTCTTCCTTGGGATCGAGCCCCAAGGCATCTTCAAAGAGAGGCAACGCCAAGGAGGGCTGGCCCATGGAAAGATGGCACAGGCCCATGTAGAACTTGAGGTAGTATTTTCCGGGCATGAGCCCATCCATCTCCTTGAGTTCCTGCAAGGCCCAATGGGGATCATCACCTTCGGCAATGAGCTTGGCGGAGAACATGCCCACGCCGGTGCCCGTGGCCCTTTCCCTGAAGTGGGCGCCGGGGATCATGGTATAAAAGGCCGGTATCCCGAGTTTCGGATGGGTGACATCAATCACCAGGACTTCCATACCCTTCCGGGACAGGGCCGAGAGGCAGTTCTCCACCTCCACCCTCATGTTCTGATTCGAGAGGTCGGGCAAATGGCCGATGTCTATTTCCTTGTCATTGTTTATAATGAAGTCGGCCTCGTCAATGGTCTTGAACTTGGGAAGACCGCTTGCCACGTAATTGGAGTTGGAATTGAAATTCCCCGCGAGCTGGGCCACCTCTGTAAGTGCACGACTCAAGGCCTTCTGGGGATCGGGGGTAGTCCCTGCGGTCCACACTATCTCGCTTTCCTCCGGAAAGGTCGAAGGATCATAGGCCAACACCCCCACGCTGGGAATGCCCATATCAAGGGAAAAATCCGTGATGAAGAGCTTTACCCCTGCCCTCCTATATTTTTCGATCATCTCGAGGACGAGGGGGTCCGTCACAGAGGCAATATTTATGGAGGGGGTGGTGAGCCTGTTTCGACTGATGACGGAGGAGACATGCCTTTCCACGACCTCGCATATCCCCTGGATCAACGCCTCTTCAACGCAGTTTCCGGCAGAGGGGCCGTTGTATTCATTGATGGCATAGAACCAGTTGAAGGGCACGTATATCTCTTCCCTCCGCGTCAGGTTGTATGCCCTGGTCCACTTGAGGGGGAGCCTTGAAAACACCTCTTCGGCGATCTCCAATTCATCGGATTCATCGTGGACCGAGCGGGCAATGGCTTCAAAGGACAGGGCACGATCCTTCAGGTTCCTGTGCTGTTCGACGAAGAAGTTCTCGTGGTTCTTGCAAAAGCTAAAGAAACTGAACCTCTCGGCAAGCTCCATCACGGCGCTGGCCTCGGATTGCTGGGGAGTGCCCCCCTTCCCCATCTGTTTCCTGTTCCCTATGATTTGCCGGGCGTCCCTGCCACAGAGGCTGAAGTAGACGGGAATATCCAATCTCCCATTGTCTATCCTCACCGTGCCCTCAAGTATGTCCAGGTCCACCTCCTTGAGCTTTTCCCTGAAACGGCGAACGGTTTCCTCGGGGCTGAGTATCTTATCCTGGTCTAAAGTGTATCCTTTGTAAGCATCCCTCAAGAGTAACATGTTCGAAAATACCTCATCATTATTCTAGGACCTTCCGCAACAGATCATAATAACAGTGGCTGCCTTTTTTCAGTCCCAGCGCACGAGACTGCACAAGAAGAAGCTCTCGTTTTCCTTTGAAAGACCGACTCCTCTGGGCCAGGATATTTGTGTCTTTTTCCATCAGCTCATCCGAGCAAGAGTTTCTTTGTCTGAAGCCTCTGGCTTTCCAAGGGCCCTGTTGAGGCTCCCGGTTACATATCCTTCAAGGTCCAGTGCCACGTGGAGAAATCCGATGTCCCGGAGTTTTTCCACGATCCCTTCCCTCAGCCCGGGCTCCAACAGCCTCGCCATGTCATCCCTGTCCACTTCGATCCGGGCCACCGGACCATGATACCTGACCCGGAATTGTCGAAACCCTTTCTCTGCGAGAAAGTCCTCGGCCTCCGATACCATACTCAGCTTCTCTTCGGTGATTGTCTCCCCATAGGGGAACCTGGAAGCAAGGCAGGCCAAGGCAGGCTTGTCCCAGGTAGGAAGCCCCATCTCCCTGGAGAGAAAGCGTATCTCGTCCTTGCTCAGGTTGACGTCCATAAGGGGTGCTATCATGCCCATTTCCTCGGCTGCCTTTATCCCGGGCCGGTAATCGTCGAGGTCATCACTATTGGTGGCAAAGGCGATGTATTTGATCCCCCTATGGTCGGCTATCTCCTGGAGCTCCAGGGAAAGGGACTTCTTGCAGTGATAACACCTATCGGGCCTGTTTGCCTGGAAGTCAGGGAGATGCGTCTCTCCGGATTCGAAGAGGATATGTTCAATGCCCCGCTCTTTTGCAAGCTCCGAGGCAGCCCTGACCTCCCGAGTGGGGTATGTGGCAGAGGTTGCCGTGGCGGCTATGGCCATACTCCCTAATGCCTCCCGAGCGACACACAGTAAGAAGGTGCTGTCCACACCTCCTGAAAAGGCCACCAGGAGGGAGCCAAGGTCCTTCAATCGTCTAACGAGCTCTTCCTTCTTTTTTCTTGCAGTCTTCCTGTCCATGATCTCACCAGTTATCCCAACCGGGAAAGCGAACGGATGGTACTATACTAAATCAATATAAAAATGCAAGCAAAAGGAAACTTCTTGTTTGGATCAAGCCACGAGGACCTTCTTGAGGTCGATACCGTACTTCTTCATCCTGTTCCATACGGTCACACGATTCACGCCAAGGATCCTGGCCGCCTGGGACTGGTTTCCTCCGCTCTGCCGCAATGCATCGATGAGGGCCTCCTTTTCAGAACCGGCACCCTCCCTGGTGTGTCCAAGATCTTTGTAAATGAGATTATTGTGGCGAACACAGGGCATTCACCACGGCGTCATGCCCGTGAAAGCGGGCACCCAGAAGATATGGGGTTGAGTTCCGGAGCCTGGATTCCCGCTCCCTGCCTTCGCAGGGACAAGCTTCGGGGGAATGGCAAAATCAGGTTATCTGGCCACAGGAGCGTTACATGCCCTAACATCATTGATGTTTGAAACCGTGCCAGTTCTTTCTTGGACAAGAGTGTTTTCCAGTACTGATTCAGTTCCTGTTCTTTCATTACCTATCCCATTGAGATGTTTAAACACATGATTAAACAATCTTAAGCATATCCGTGGCGGAAGACAAGGCAAAAATCCGTTCTATATTAGAAATCAGGTAACACTTTAGCCTTTTGAAATGCCTCCTCAGATAGGGAGAACGGGTGATGATGCCTTTTCTGGAGTGACTGGCGGCTTCCGGCTTGGAGAGCCTCCAGCTCGGAAAGGAGG
>JAFDHO010000290.1 GCA_019308745.1 Deltaproteobacteria bacterium | reverse complement strand
AGTCGCAGAAAAGACCAGCCCGGGAGGCTCGGAACGCAAGAAAAGGCATCATCACCCCCGTTCGTCCATCACCGAGTTCTCTGAATCGCTTTTCAAACGGCTAAAGTGTTACCAAATTTGTAGTTCTTCCAGGTCCTGTTTGATCCGGCTCCAAGGCTTGTCGCAACTCAGTTCAGCTAACCTTTCAATCAGCAGGGCAAGGACGCAGATTTTCACACTCTTAGTCCAGATATCACATACCTTCTCTCGGCCCGACGACAAGCCAATTTACAAGCCAAAAATTAGCCAGTCATAATAGTCAACGACGTATTTCCCGCACTGCAAGAGATTGACATATGATTTGATATGTGAAATCGAAGATTGTATCATGACTATGGTTTTTGGCCGTGAACTCAACAATAGGCCGCACCGTCCGGGTGCCCACGAATGTGCAACAGCCACAAGGTGCCGGCGTGTCGGTGGGGTTCGCTGATCCTTCAGCCAAGCCCCAGAGTCCTGCGGATGCCCGGGGAAAGATATGATAATCGAGATGAAAGATATTTGGGATTTTCATACCGACCTGCAAAATGTTCAACAAATCCCGGTGGTAAACGATTACCTGTTGGAGCAAATAGACCTTCCCACGGCGGCACACATGGGCGGGTTATTCAATGCGACGTGCAGCAAGCCTGGGGAGCCGCCTCCCAGTGCGAATGTGCCCCCGGACAAACTGATTGCGGACCTCGACGATCAAATCCGCACGATTCGGGCGGCCGAGGGCCTTAGCCTTGTGCTTTCGGCCGCAGAACTTGAAGGCGGAGGCAGACAGATTTTACACGCTGAAGGCATTTACTTTATTAGGCAGGTCCGTGACCTTGACCGACTCGACTGGCTCTGGGAGCAAGGGTTTCGCAGCCTTGCCCCGCTTTACAACTCGGACAACGCTCTCGGCGGTGGCAGCAGCGGAGATCCCGGCCGTGGGTTGACCCGGCTGGGCCGTGACTTCGCCAAAACGGCCTGGGAGAAAGGATTTCTTCTGGACTGCGCCCACGCAAACCACCGGACCAAAGAGGACTTCGTGGACTTGGCCCTGGAAATCGGCCACTCCCTGAATTACACGCACGGCTTTTTGGGTGAATCAATCTTGCCGCGCTGGGGGGAAAGAGGCCTGCCGCGCAAAACGGCCCGCAAACTCTTTAAGACCGGCGGATTGGTAGGACTTTCTCCTCATCCGGGTTTCTTGGGCACCTTCAAGCGCTACCTGGAAGACATTGACACCCTGGCCGAGCTCGCCCCCGACCAATTGGTTTTGGGCAGCGACTTCGCCGGAATCAACGTTTGTGGCCCGGATGGGAATCGGCTCTTTGAAGACTGCAAAGGCATTTGGGCTGTCCCCTCTTTGGCGGAGCGGCTGGCCAATCGGCATGGGAAAGATTTTGCGCGGGCGTTTTGCGGCAAAACGCTGAAGGCTTATTTGCAACGCACACTTCCCCCCGGATATGGGGAACCGATTCACCAAGAAAACCGCATCATCGTAGCCCCGTGATGATCAAATCCGAATATTCAAATTTCCGGGACTCTTTCAGGGGACATGTCCTATGATCTAAGTCCCGGCGGAGGAATTAGATGGCCTTCCGAAATTATGTGCTCAAACGGTTGGCGTTATTTATCATCGTAATTCTCGGCGTTGTAACGGTTACCTTTTTGCTTTCCCATGTTATTCCCTCCGACCCTGTCGGTGCCATTCTTGGTGAAAATGCGCCGCCGGAGCTAGTCAAAAAAGTAGAGAGACAGCTCGGTTTGGATTTGCCCCTGCATCAACAGTATATCCGGTATCTGAAAGGCTTAGTTCACTGGGATTTTGGCATCGCGCTGAGAACGCAAAACCCGGTATCCACGGATCTTAGGACGTATTTTCCAGCCACTCTGGAGCTGGTGTTTCTTTCCATGATTATTGCCATAGTCTCCGGCATCGGTCTGGGAATCATCTCGGCGATCAAGAGAAACCGGATGCCCGATAATGTCAGCAGAATATTTTCGCTGGTGGGCATCTCCATGCCGGCCTTCTGGCTTGGATTACTGCTCATCCTGGGATTGTATTATCATTTGGGCATCATCCCGGCAGGCGGCAGATTGTCCCCACGGATTTCCCCCCCCTCCAACCGTGACCGGCGCTTACACCATCGATAGCTTGCTGAGCGGAGAATTCACAACATTCTTGGACGCACTGTATCACTTGTTGGGCCCGGCCATTGTCCTGGGCTGGATTCAGACGGCCTACATATGCCGGGTCACCCGGTCATCCATGCTTGAGGTCTTTAATGAAGAATACATAAGAACCGCCAGAGTCAAAGGGTTGCGAGAAAAAGTGGTGATTTTGAGACATGCCTTCAGGAATGCCGCGATCCCCGTAATTACGATGGTGGGAATATCTTTCGGTTATCTTCTGGAGGGATCGGTTCTGACGGAAACGGTCTTCGGTTACCCCGGGTTAGGAAGGTATTCCGTCAATTCCTTTCTGTCGCTGGATTTGAATGCTGTTGTCGGTTCTGTAGCCTTGATTGCTATGTGTTATGCGCTGAGCAATTTGGTCGTCGACCTTCTCTATGGATTCTTGGATCCCAGAGTCAAGATTTAGGTGCGGGCAATGGGGATGGTGCACGATAGAATTACCTCTTGGAAAAACAAACATGCTTCGGAAATCTCGAATGCCAAAGAGATCATTCATGCGGTTCGAAGGAGTCCCTTAACCATTGTGGGATTATCGATTGTACTGGCTCTGGTTTTTGTTGCCATTTTCGCGCCCTGTCTCGCACCGTATGATCCGGTGAGCATGCGTCTGGACAATAGACTGGCGTCTCCGTCTATCCATCATGTGCTTGGAACAGATGAGTTTGGCAGAGATATTCTTTCCAGGATAATTTATGGCACTGGAGTCGCCCTAAAAATTATGGTCATCGTTCTGATGATCGATTTACCCCTGGGCGTGTTACTGGGAATTGTGGCTGGCTATTTTGGTGGCTGGCTGGATGAGATCATCATGCGGATTTCAGATATTTTTATGGCATTTCCGCGGCTGATACTGGCGATGGCCATTGGGGCGGCACTGGGGCCCAGCCTGACTAACACAATGATTGCCATCGCCATAACCATGTGGCCCACATATGCGAGATTAGCCAGAGGGGAGACTCTAAGTATAAAAGAAAGACCGTTCATTGAAGCCGAAAAGGCTTTGGGGACTTCAAAAACCCGGCTGCTGCTTTCCTATATCTTGCCGTTGTGTTCGTCGACAACCATTATCCGCGCAACGTTGGATATGGGCAACGTGATCCGAATTGCAGCGGGAATGAGCTTTCTGGGACTGGGTGCCCAGCCGCCGACACCCGAATGGGGTCTTATGGTCAGCACGGGAAGAAGCTTTTTGATTAGTCAATGGTGGGTGCCGACATTTCCCGGTTTTGCCATTTTACTAGCTGTTTTTGGATTTAATCTGCTGGGTGACGGCATAAGAGACATCTCTGATCCTCACCTTAGAAGAGGAGCATAATGTCCGAGGTGCTGGTGGAGATAAAAGATCTGGTTATCAATTTTGCCGCATCGCGGATTTGTGTGGGTGGACACTATATATTGTACCAAGATGGTTGTTCATGATTGGCTTTGAGTATAAAGTAGCTTGAAGGGGGTCATGCCGGAGACCGGCGGAGAGACCCCGGGAATCTCGGAGACGGTCTCCGGCATGACCCCCTTCAATCCATTCAAGA
>JAFDHO010000289.1 GCA_019308745.1 Deltaproteobacteria bacterium | reverse complement strand
CAATATAGCTGAGGGTTTTGATCGAGGCGGGCGGGGTGAGTTTCACCAGTTTCTGGTTATCGCAAAAGGTTCATGCGCAGAACTCAGAAGCCAACTGTATGTGGCTAAAGACGCTGGGTATATTGATCAGGAAACTTTTGACACAATTTATGAAAGGGCCGTTGAAACGAGTAAAATCATAAACGGATTGCGCTCCTCTGTTTCCAGGCAAAGGTAAGAATCAGACGTGCTCTTGTAATACTCAGTCCCACGCACTCAGCCCTTACCACTCAGTTCTTAGCCCTAACTCTTTAGCACTCAGTCCTTAGTCCTCATTCCTCAGTCCTTCATACTCAGTCCTAAGTCCTTCTTGTTGGAGTTTTTATGTGCGGAATCTGTGGAATAGTAAATTTGGACGGTAGACCGGTGGACGAGGCCCTTCTCCGGAAAATGAACCGGACCATGGTACATAGGGGACCGGACGGGGAAGGGTATTACATTAATGCTGGGAGGCGGGAAGGCTGGGAGGCGGGAAAGGGGCCGGGGAATGTGGGCCTGGGGCATCGGCGGCTCAGTATCATTGATCTAGAGGGCGGTCGCCAGCCCATGGGCAATGAGGACGGTTCCGTCCAGGTGGTTTTCAATGGGGAGATCTACAACTTCTTGGAACTCAAAGCCATTCTGGAGTCCAGGGGGCATCGATTCAGGACTCGAAGCGACACCGAATCCATCGTCCATGGATATGAGGAATGGGGCGAGGGTGTTTTCGAGCGATTGCGCGGGATGTTCGGCATTGCTATCTGGGATGAAAGACGAAAAAGGCTTCTAATCGCCCGGGACAGGGTAGGGAAAAAGCCCCTTTATTACAGCCAAAATGGGAAAACTTTTTCATTTGCTTCTGAACTGAAGGCACTGCTTGAAGATTCCGGGATCCCCAAGGACATCGATTATAGGGCGCTGGACTGCTACTTAAGTTACGGCTATGTTCCTTCTCCCCTGAGCATTTTTAGGGCAATCAAGAAGCTTCCACCGGCTCATTACGCGGTCCTGGAAAGGGGGGAGCTATCCGTTAAGCGCTATTGGGACCTTGATATGAGTAGCGCCTCGGAGGGGCTCACCGAAAGAGAAGCAGTTGAAAAATTGCAGGAGCTTTTCTTCGAGGCCGTGGGGATCCGTTTGATCAGTGATGTGCCGCTGGGTGCCTTCCTGAGCGGGGGTGTTGATTCCAGTGTCGTAGTTGCGGCCATGGCCGAACTGGACAAAGGTCATCCGGTGAAGACGGCATCAATCGGGTTTTCAGATAAGCGGTACGACGAACTTGACTATGCCAGGGTGGTGGCTGAGCGTTACGGGACGGATCATTCCGAATACGTTGTTGAACCCCGCGCCCTGGACGTCCTGAACAAAATCGTATGGCACCTGGACGAGCCTTTCGCGGATTCTTCTTCGATTCCCACTTACTACGTGTGCGAGATGGCAAGGCGCAAGGTGACCGTGGCCCTTTCCGGAGACGGTGGGGACGAGACCTTCGCGGGATATGTGAACAGGTACTATATGAGCAGATTGGAGGACAGGTTCAGAAACGCCTTGCCCGTTGGCCTTCGCCGGGCTTTGCTCTCTCCGGTGGCCCGGATATATCCAAGACTGGATAACTGGCCCCGGGCCTTCAGGCTGAAAAATTTCCTGACAAGTATTTCAAGCCCGCTGGAGATCGCCTATTACAGGGCCATGTCGTTTTACTTCCTGCCGGAGGCGAAACGGAGGCTGTATCGGCCCGAGACCGCAATGGAAATCGGCGACTTTGATTCATCGGACATCCTCGGGAACCACTTTCGGGAAAACCGAAATCCTGATGTGACCTCGCGGGTCCAGTACGTGGACATCAAGACCTATCTGCCGGAGGATATCCTGGTGAAGGTTGACCGCATGAGCATGGCCCATTCCCTGGAAGTAAGGGCGCCTCTCCTGGATCACAAAATCATGGAATACATGGGCGGGGTGCCATCGACTCTGAAACTGAAGGGAGGAGTGTCCAAGTATATTCTAAAAAAAGCAATGGAAGACCGGCTTCCCAGGGATGTCCTCTACAGGGGGAAACAGGGATTCTGTGTGCCCCTGGCCGAATGGCTCCGGGGCGACCTGAAAGACCTGATTGGGGAAAACCTCTTGTGCGGCGACTCGAGAATTCGTGAGTATTTTCAAATTCCTTATGTTCGGAGTCTCTGGAATCGGCACTTGTCGGGTAAGCAAGACAATTCCGCCCCCATTTGGGGTCTTCTGATGTTTGAACTGTGGCACAGGAGGTTTCTGGGATGAGGGAAGAGAATATCTCACACAGAGGCCGCAGAGTACACAGAGGAAACCCGAATAAGAGTCCGTTTAGATTCGATCCTCCCTGTTGGCCCTGCAAGTGGTCGAGATGAAAACAAGGATACAATTTGATTAGCACTCTCTGTGCCCCCTGCGTCCTCGAGTGAGCGAAGCGAACGGGCGTGAGAACAAAAAAATAATATCTCACACAGAGGCCACAGAGTACACAGAGGAAAGCTGAAACCCATCTTCGGGTTGGTCAAGCCGGTTTTGGGGCATAGGCTGGATGAGGCCCCCGGAGAAAGGAAGGCTGGACCCTCTCTGTGGTCCCTGCGTCCCCGAGTGAGCGAAGCGAACGGGCGTGAGAAGAAGAAAGAATGTCTCACACAGAGGCCACAGAGTCCGCAGAGGAACCCGGATAAGACATGGCTCAGGTCCTAATATCCCTAGCATAACAAACGGACACGAGGCAAGATCCGTGAATTTGAATTATCTGACTTCGCAAATCATAAAAGCTGCTCTTACCGTGCATACGGAGCTTGGTCCAGGGCTCCTTGAGTCGGTGTACCAGCGCTGCATGGTTATTGAATTGAGACGTATGAATGTCGAAGTCCAATCCGAAGTGGCATTGCCTGTATTCTACATGGGCGAAAAAGTTCAGGAAGAGGGCTTCCGGCTTGACCTGCTGGTAGAAAACAGGGTTATTGTGGAATTGAAGTCTGTAGAGAAGGTTCAACCGGTGCACAAGAAACAGCTCCTGACCTACCTCCGGCTGGCTGACAAGGAGCTCGGCCTGCTGATAAATTTTGGGGTGTCGCACCTTAAAGAAGGTATACATAGAATTATCAACAGCAAGAAAAGAGTGCCTTCCGTGAACCAAGCAGACCTGCTCGAGCGAGGCGAACCGACATGAATATAGAGAAATTCATCACGCAGAGGCCACAGAGTCCGCAGAGGAGGCCCCATGAGTTTGTGGAGAGGGATTTCACACGGTTGTGAAGGCAACATGGCAAGAAGGAGGAAAGGCTCTGATTTTAGCTCTCGGTGCCCTCTGCGTCCTCGAGTGAGCGAAGCGAACGGGCGTGAGAACAAAAATGATGTCTCACACAGAGATCGCGGAGTACACAGAGAAGGTAGGATAAGGCAATGTTGAGAAGGCATAGATTTTTGGAGGAGCTGGAAAAAACGAGGCGAGTGGAGAAAAGAAGAATTTATCCCTCTGTGACCCCTGCGTCCCCGAGTGAGCAGAGCGAACGGGCGTGAGAACAAAAAAGAATATCTCACACAGAGGCCGCAGAGCACACAGAGAAGGCAGGATAAGGCAATCTTCAGAAGGCATAGGTCTTTCACGGTGATTTTATTCTAATGTCGCAAGGGGAGGACACATGAGTTTTGAGTCATGCGCAAATAGTCAAAGACCAAGCGCACATTGCAAGAGAGTTGCCGCATTTTTTGTGCGA
>JAFDHO010000078.1 GCA_019308745.1 Deltaproteobacteria bacterium | reverse complement strand
GATGAGGCAACCGACCGCCTGACTGGCACACAATAGAGCATTACTGCCGATGTCTTTCACCTCTGGAAAGAGATTGCTGAGGCCCCAAATCCTTGAAAAAGGCTAAAATGTTACGAATATTGCAGAATACTAATGCTCTTGTCGACCAAATGGAGGATTTGATGACTCGAATGAATCAGAACCTTGAAAGCCTGGGGCATGTTCTACAAACCGACGTAGCAGTGCTCGGCTGTGGCTTATCAGGGTTATGGGCTTCAATAAAAGCAAGAGACTATGTAGAAGATGTCCTGATTATGGATAAAGGTCCTATGAATTGGGGCGGGTTGGGCTCTTTTTGTGGTGGCGACATGATCGTTTGGGATCCGAACGAGGATATCATGAAGTGGATTGATGATCTGGTCTTTTATTTTGAAGGCCTAATTGAACAAGACATCATCGAAGACCTATTGCGGAAGTCCTATGATCGCTTTCTGGATTATGAAGCCATGGGACATAGATTTGCGCGCGATGGCGACGGAAATCTCATACGGGTAAACCAAAGGGGACTTGACCACGTGAGTAGCATACTGTCAAGGCCTTTTGGGACCGGAGGTGAAAGCCTTGTGTCGTCACTTGTGAAAAAGGCAAACCAATTGAATGTACGACGCTTGAGCAGAATTCAGATTACAAATATAGTAAAAGACAATGACCGTGTTGCAGCAGTCACAGGCTTCCATACCCGCAGCGGAGAGTTCTATATCATCAAGACCAAGGCACTCATCCTGTGCACCGGGAATTCAAGCTGGAAGCCGAGTTATTGTATCAACACTTGCACAGGCGAAGGCTTTGAGCTGGCGCTTGAGGTAGGCGTTCGCTTGCGGAATTTCGAATTCATTAAGGTCTGGAATGTACCCAAAGATTTTGCATGGGAAGGACAGACAATGCTTCTTCCCCTTGGCGCGCGTTTTGTGAACGCGCTCGGGGAGGACTTCATGAAGAAGTACAGTCCCATGCTTGGCGCTAAGATGGATCCCCATTACAATACAAGAGCAATGGCCGAGGAGTACCTAGCCGGGCGTGGCCCCGTCTATCTCGATACAACTGCTATGCGACGGGAAGACGTGAAACTCCTCACGCCAACAGGAGGATGGATGGGGTTGAATTACGCACGTCTCAAAGAGATGGGACTGGACCTCTTCAAAGACAAGACCGAGTGGATCCCCCAAGTCAATTACAACATCGGGGGCGTAGACACGGATACTAGTAGCCAATCCAACATAAGCGGCATCTTTGCTGCTGGAAGGGCCAGAAGCCTCGAACCAGGAGTTTACCTTGGGGGATGGGCCGTCTCGACTACTGCCACCACGGGTGCGATCGCGGGCGAAAACGCAGGGAAGATGGCTGCATCCCTGGCCCACCAACCCAGGACGGACTGTGCGTTAATCGCAAAGATAAAACATGATACCCTTTCTCCACTCACTAGGCCGGGTCTCGTGCCCAAGGAAGTCCTCAATGAGATTCGTGAGGTTATTTCACCCTATGATGTTTCCATTCTGAAATCGGAAAAGGGCCTCACCCGCGCGTACAACCGCATAAAGGAAATTCAAGAGGAGCTCATACCTCGCATGGGAGCAGACTCTCCCCACTATCTTATGAAAGCCAACGAAGTTCGCAGCATTGCGACTGTTACCGAGCTCTATCTCCAGGCAAGTCTGCGCCGAAAGGAGACACGTGCAGGCCATCATCGTGTGGAATATCCCTCAAGAGACGAAAAGTACCTAGGCTGGTTCCTAGTCTCAAAAGACCAGGGGAAGCTGGAGTGGACACTGAGGCGGGTCCAAGTTGAAGACTATAAAATCAAGCCCTATCGTTTCTATGGAGATCTTTTCAAACCTCAAGAAAAAGCCCCAAATAGACCAGAAATTGAGGACCGCGGACAAAGCTGCCCCACGAGCTGATAATTTTCCACGATCAATCTGAGAAGTGATCGACTTTCATGTCAACGGTGAGGCCGTCATTGTTGGACAATCGCTCTGCCAGGCCCTTTATCTTGGGCAGCTCGTAGGCATAGAAAAACCGCATGGTACTCAGTTTTCCATTGAGGAAATCGGCTTCCGCACCCGCGGGGTTGTTATCCAGCCCCTTGCTGATATGAATCCCTTGCTTCAGCCATTGCCAGGCCACGGCCATGATGCCGAAAAGCTCCAGATAAAGGGTCGCATCTGCGAGGAAGCGCTCCGCGCTCTCCCGTTCTGCCAGGCCCATGAGATAGCCCGTTACCTCTTGGAGGTCCTTCAGGGCCTTATCCATGGCCTCTGCGTAGGGTCTTAGCCGGGGCATATCCATGGCAAGGTCCATGGTCCTTTGAACTTCCTCGACAAAGAGATCAAAGGCCTTGCCGTTCTTGATTCGCACCTTCCTGCCAAGGAGATCCTGTCCCTGAATCCCGGTCGTGCCTTCGTGTATCGGATGGATCCTGACATCCCGGTAGTGCTGTTCAACCGGGAATTCATCACAGTAACCATAGCCCCCCAGCACCTGGAGTGCCTGGCTCACCGAGAGGATACACATCTCTGCCGGGTAGCTCTTGGCAACCGGATTCAAGAGATCGAGCAACAGGGAATATCTCTCTTTCTCCTCTCCCCCCAAAACCACTTCAAGGTCCGCATACCTCGCGCACTGAAAAAGCAGGGACAGGGAGCCCTCTATGATGGCCCTTTGATAGAGGAGCATCCTCTTGACATCAGGATGCTCGATGATGGGAATCTGGGGCTTTGAAGGGTCCTTGTCAGAGAGGGGTCTTCCTTGGATCCGCTCCTTTGAATATTCCAGTGCCGTATAATAGGCCGCAGAGGCGATCCCGGAAGCACCCAGGCCCACATCAATGCGCTGTTCATTCATCATCTGAAACATGCAGGCAAGGCCCCTGTTCGGCTCCCCAACGAGCCACCCTAGGCAGTCATCGTTTTCACCCATACTCATTTGGGTTATGGGAGATCCCCTGTAGCCCAGCTTGTGGTACAGGCCTGCAATGCTGACATCGTTGAAGGCCAATTCTCCGTCCTCTCCCGGGCGATATTTGGGAACCACGAAAAGGGAAACTCCTTTAACCCCCTGCGGTGCCCCTTTGATCCTCGCCAGCATCAAGTGGACGACATTTTCGACAGCATCGTGATCCGAGGCAGATATGAATATCTTCTGTCCCCTTATCTTGTAGTAACCTTCTTCTGTGGGCTCGGCCGTGGTCGTGATATCTCCCACGGAGCTGCCTGCCTGGGGCTCGGTCAATGCCATGGTGCCCTGCCATTTGCCCGAATACATGTTCGGCAGGTAGGTTTCCTTGAGGTCTTCGCTCCCAAAGGTCTCGATCAGATGGGCTGCCCCGTCGGTCAAAAGGGGGTACACCATGGCCGAGTAATTGGCAGCGGAAAAGATGAATCGACAGGCAAAGGCAAGCATGAGGGGTAGCTGCTGCCCGCCGATCTCCATAGGCGCATTCGACCCGATCCACCCCCCTTCCCCGCATTCCTTGAGAAACGGTTTGATGGCGGGATGTACCTTTACCTGCCCGTCCACATATTGGGGCGGGTTTTTGTCCATCTCCTGGAGATAAGGCCGCAGGAGATCCCGGCCGATCTTCATCGCCGTATCCAGTACCATGTCGAATATTTCTCTGTTGTGCTCCTGGTAGTAGGGATACTGCGTCAGGCTATCAATATCAAAGACATCGTAGAGCAAGAACCTGAGATTCCTCTCACTGACAAACTTCTCAGCCATACTGAAACCCTCCTAATCCGGACGAACCGGATATCATAGACTTCTCACAAATTGCAAAGACGAAAGTCCGAAATGGCCCTTGTAATCATCACTCTTTTACATGGCCCTGTAGCCACCATCAACAAAGAGAACCGTCCCCGTCATGTAATCCGATGCGGCCGAGCTCAGGAACACCACGGCGCCCTTCAGATCTCCAGGGACCCCGAAACGGCCCAGAGGGAGATGGGACAGGATATGCTCCGCGCCTTTTTCCATGGTTACTCTGGTCATCTTGGTCTCTACGAAGGCAGGGGCTATGGCATTGACGTAAATACGGTGTTTGGCCCATTTTACGGCCAGATCCTTTGTGAAGGCCTCCATGGCGCCCTTGCTGGTATTGTAGGCTATGGCATCCATAACTTCCGATTTGCACCCAACCCCACCGAAGATCGAGCTTACGTTGACGATCTTTCCTCCTCCCTTTTCTATCATCACCTTTCCGATGATCTGGGAGCACAGAAAGGTCCCGGTAACATTCACGTCGATGACCTTTTTCCATCCCTCGATGGGGTAATCCTCCGTGGGTGCCCCCCATGTGGCGCCCGAATTGTTTATCAAGACGTCGATCTTACCGAATTCCTTGAGGGCATAGTCCTTGAGTTCATGGATATCAGAGGGATCTGTTATGTCGCACTTCATTCCCCTTGCGTCAACTCCGAGCCGCCCCAGGCTCTGAGCCGCTTCCCTGCAGTTGGCCTCTTTCCTGGAACAGACAAGGAGGTCACTCCCGGCCTCTGCCAGGGCTTCTGCCATGGCATAACCGAGACCACTGCCTCCTCCCGTTACAATAGACACCTTTCCGCTCAAATCAAAAAGCTTCATCACTCCCATATGGCCATTGCCTCCCGAATTCTCGTGAAGAACCCGTTCCCCGGGGGTACCCTGATCTCTGATCACGGTCCCGGACAACGCGCCCTGGAGGTTCAGAATCCTACCTCCCCTTGAACAGGGGCTTCCTCTTCTCGATGAATGCGGCCATTCCTTCCTTCTGATCCTCCGTGCCGAAAAGCATACAGAACAGGTCCTTTTCCATCTGCAATCCATCCTTAAGAGACGTATTCAGGCCTTTGCGAATGGCCGTTTTTGCGGCACGGAGGGCCAGAGAAGGTCTCTTGATGAGCTTTTCGGCCAGGGCCCTGGTTTCCTCTCCCAGACGTTCAAGGGGTACAACGCGGTTCACCAGGCCCATTTCAAGGGCCCTGTCCGACTTGACGGTCTCCCCGGTGAGGATCAATTCCAATGCACAGGCCAGTCCGACGAGTCTCGGGAGTCTTTGGGTCCCTCCTCCCCCGGGT
Source organism: Deltaproteobacteria bacterium (assembly GCA_019308745.1). Taxonomy (GTDB): domain Bacteria; phylum Desulfobacterota; class DSM-4660; order Desulfatiglandales; family HGW-15; genus JAFDHO01. The sequence goes on along the minus strand of JAFDHO010000078.1, from coordinate 12,827 downwards.
ATGATACCCAGCGTGATTTCAGGGAGACCAAGGACCGCGTTGTCTGCCGCAATCCGGAAATCGCAACAGAGGGCCAACTCACACCCACCACCCAGGGCATAGCCGGCGATGGACGCAATGGTGGGCTTGGGCATATCGGCAAGCTTTTCCTGCACACGCTCGGTGAGATCGGTAAGCCCGTAGGCGAACTTTATGTCCCCCTTTGCCATGTCCTTGATATCCGCCCCTGCGACAAATGCCTTCTCGTTTCCGGTCAGCACCAGCACCCTGATAGCATCATCGGTCTCGCAAAGGGTCAAGGCCTCTTCAAGATCCTCCAGGACGTCCCTATTCATCGCATTGAGTGCCTCAGGCCTGTTGAATTGGATCTTTCCTATGCCTTCCGTCTTTTCAAAGAGGAGGTGCCTCAGTTCCATTTCCGACATTTCTTTTCTCCTCCCTCGATAAGCATTTGTATCCTCGCACAGATCGCAAGCTGGAGCTTGCTCCTACAAGATTGCCAACGTGTGATCCCCGCCGAAACCTGCGGGAAATCACAACGAGGTGAAGCGCAACGCAGATTGCTAAATCCCGCCTTGCGGGGAATTGGACTTTTTGCGAAGCCATCAAACCCTTATGACGCATGCATCCGCCTGGGCAAGGCCACCACAGATGGCTGCCAGGGCGTGACCCCCTCCCCTTCTTCTCAATTCGTACATCAGGTTCATGATGAGTCGGGCTCCGCTCGCCGTGTTGGGATGCCCGATTGCAATGGCGCTGCCATTGATGTTGGTCTTTTCACGGAGGGCCCTGACCTTGCCCCTGTCTCTATCTGCCATGAGTGCCATGCTGACCAGGGGAACGGCGGCAAAGGCCTCGTTGATCTCGATCACGTCGATGTCATCCAGGCTGAGGCCCGTCCCTTCGAGGGCCTTCATGGCGGCAAAGGCAGGGCCTTCGGGCATGCGATCGGGTTTGATTGCAATGGAGGCCATGGATAGGATCTCTGCCAGGGGCTCCAGGCCGAGTGCTTTGGCCTTGGACCGGGGCATAAACAGGATCGCGGTGGCTCCATCATTCAGGCCCGGGGCATTGCCCGCTGTCACCCCCTTGCAACCATAGATCCCGGGCAGCCTCCCCAGTTTCTCGAGTGTCGTATCAGGTCTGTACTGTTCGTCTATGTCCAGCCTGACGGGGTCCCCCTTTCTCTGGGGTATGTCGAGGACCATCATTTCATCCTTAAACTTCCCTTCTTCCCATGCCCTCCCATAGTTCTGATGACTTCTCAGGGCCCACTCGTCCTGCTCCTGCCTGGTGATACCGTATTCCGCGGCCACATTGTCCGTATCCACAGAGACCGGGTTGAAGTCCTTGTAACCCAGGGCAAAGAGCGGGTCTTCCATCTTGACGTCGCCTATGCGAAAGCCCTGGTACCTCAACCCCCTGACTATCAAAGGTTCCTGGCTAAAGGAGGTGGCTCCGCCGCCAATGGCGGATTGGATTTCGCCTGCTATCATGGCCCTGCACCCCAGATGGACCGCTGACATAGCAGAAACGCATGCCTTGTCTATGGCAACCGAAGGTGTCTCAGGAGGCAGCCCGGCCTTTAACAGGGTCTGGCGCGCGGCTACCGGGGTGTAAACGTCTTTACAGACCGAGGTGTCCCCCACACCCCAGAACACCTCGTCAACATCCTCTCCGGAAAGGTTCACCCTGGACAGCACCTCCCTCATGGGCAAGGCTCCGAGGTCGAAGTAGTCGTATTCCCTCAGGGCGCCGCAGTAACGACCAAAGGGGGTCCTGACCGCACTGACAATGACAATATCCTTGTACATGTTTGCTATCTCCTCCCTAAAATGATGTCCCGTAAAGTCCCGCAGTTCGTCAAGAACCTCTTTGCAAAACAATCCTTGACCCAAGGGAGCTCTTCTACAGCGGAATATTCCCGTGCTTTCTATAGGGTCTTGGCGGCTCCGCCTTTCCCTCCAGTATCTTCAGTGTTGCTATGAGGATCTTTCGCGTGTCCTTCGGGTGAACAACGCCGTCAATGACCGATCTGGATGCCGAGTGATAGGGCGTCAGATAGAGATCCTGGTATTCCTTGATCTTGCCTTCAAGGAATGCCTTTGGGTCCTCTGCCTCGGCAAGCTCCCTGCGATAGAGGATCTTGACGGATGGCTCGGCCCCAACCATCTGCATTTCAGCGGAGGGCCAGGCAAAGACCTGGTCGAATCCAATCTGATGGACCCCCATGGCAGGAATGGATCCCCCGTACATCTTCCTCAATATCATGGCAATCTTGGGTACCGTCGCCTCTGTCCATGCATACAGCATCTTTGCCCCGTGGCGGATGATGCCCCCGTGCTCCTGGCGAACCCCGGGAAGGAATCCCGGGACATCGACCATGGTAATCAAGGGGATATTGAAGGCGTCACAGGTGCGTATGAAACGGGCCCCCTTATCAGAAGAGTCGATATCCAGACACCCCCCAAGGATCCGGGGATTGTTTGCCACAAACCCCGCGACTCGCCCCCCCAATCTGCCAAAGCCGACGACCAGGTTCTGGGCAAAGAGGGGATGAATTTCAAAGAAATCCCCGTTGTCGACCACCGTCTTGATGACCTGCCTCATGTCATAAGTCTTGCTCTGCTGAATGGGAACCATGTCTATGAGTTCCGGGGTCTCTCGCTCCTCGGGATCGGTCGTTTCGATCCTCTTCGGCTTTTCCAGGTTGTTCTGGGGCAAGAACTGGAGAAGGCCCCGGATCAAGTCCAGACACTCCCTGTCATCCTTGGCCATCAAGTGGGTCACTCCAGACCGCGTGCTGTGAACCCTTGCTCCCCCCAAGTCTTCGAAGGAGACCTCCTCCCGGGTGACTTCCTTTATGACCGCCGGCCCCGTAATGAAGGCGTGGGCCGTCTTTTCCACCTGCACGATGAAATCGCACAGGGCCGCCGAGTACACGGCCCCGCCCGTGCAATCTCCCATGATGGCCGCAACCTGGGGAACGATCCCGGAATTGAGGGTTGTCTGGTAGAATTGCCCGGTAACCCCATAGACGTTGTCCATACCCTCTTGTATGCGGGCACCCGCACCATCATTGAGGCAGATCACAGGGACCAGACACTCCCGCGCCAACCTCAAGACATAATGGATCTTGGCCCCGTGGGTCTTTCCCGTTGAACCGCCCAGGACGGATGCGTCTTCCGAGTAGATGAAAACCCTCGTCCCATCGATAGTGCCGTGTCCGGTTATCACGCCATCGCCGGGAAAGCGCTTCTTTTCCATTCCAAAGTCCCGGCATTGGTGCTCCGCCAGCATATTGAGTTCAACAAAGCTGCCCTCATCCAGGAGGTAAAGGACACGCTCCCGTGCGGTCATCTTGCCCTTCTCACGCTGTTTCTGGAGCCGCTCCTCGCCACCTCCCGAAAGGGCCTGGGCTTCCATGTCCCTGAGCCTGGACAGTTCCCCCTCCCAAGTCTTTGTGTTGGACATCTCGCTCTCTCCCTTCCCCGAAAAAAGGGGGTTCCTAACCTTTGGACTGGACAAGCTCTATGAGCACCCCAAAAGTGCTCCTGGGATGAATAAAGGCGACCAGTTCCTTGTGCGCGTTCAAGTAGGGTTTCTCGTTTATCAACTGGACCCCTTTCTGCCTCAGGTCGTCCAGTTCCCTCTGGATATCATCTACCTCCATGGCAATGTGATGGATGCCCTGCCCCTTCTTCTTTATGAACTTGGCGATCACGCCGTCCGGATCAACAGTCTGAAGGAATTCCAGGCTGGCACCTTCTGTTCCCGCAAACGAAAAGATCAGATCACGGAAGTTCTCGTACCCCGAGGAATCAATGCCGAATTTCTCCTTGAAAAAGGCCCTGACCTCTTCCAGGTCCTCCACGGCAATACCGATGTGGCTTATTCGCTTGATCACTTCAAATCCCTCCTTGTTATTGGGGAAAAAGCAGGCCTTCGGGGTCGCCCCAGGCAAAGGAGGCCCTGTTCTTCCGTTCTATGGAATTAAATTATGAATTAAATTTATTTGACTGAAATGTCAAGAGAAAAATTCTCCAGCAACCTTTGTGATATTTTAGGATTTTATCATACAATGTACAGAACTTAAAATTATTTTCCGATATACCTTTCCATCCATTTTTTTCTTGACACTCGTGAGAATATTGAATTACATATTGAATTAAATCTATAAGAAGGATTCCCATGAATTGGAACTTGCAGGATAGAAACCAAAAGGCCGGGAATGAGTCAGAGGGGTTGAACAAATCCCAGACCCTGATCCAGGAGGCCTATCAGAAGATAAAACAGATGATCCTTGATCAGAAATTCGTCCCCGGTCAAAGGCTCATCAACAAGGACCTGGGCGAACTGCTCCATATGTCTCGGACCCCCATCATTAATGCCCTCAACCGACTCGTCCAGGATGGTTTCGTGGGCTGCGAGAATTTTCGGGGTTTCTACGTCAAACCCATAGATATTCAGGAGGTGTGGGACGCCTTTGGCGTCCGGGAGGCCCTGGAGGTTTATGCGGTCGGGCAGGCGATCATCAAAGGGGATGAACAGGACATGATTCTCCTCGAGGATAAACTCCGCCGGCACAGGGAATATACCCCCCATTACTATACTCGCAAGAAATTTCTCCTGGACTCCGAATTCCATCTCCAGATTGCGGAAATGGCCAAAAACCGCGTCTTGAAATGGCTCTTAAAGAGAAACTTCGAGCACATCTTCCTGCGCACCAGACTGGACAACTACGATCCAGGGAGAATGGCCACCTCGGCAAAGGAACACCAGGAGCTCGTCCAGAGGATGAAGATGAAGGACATACTGGGGGGCGTGGAGATCCTCAGAAACCACATTCAAAGGGCCAGGGACCAGGTGATTAATATCCTCTCCATTGAGGAGGCGGGAGAATCCGGGGACCTTTTCGAAGCGGGAGGGAGCCATGACTAATCTCAGAGACACCATGCTCGAATGGGAAAGCACTGTCCTGAAGAAGGCACTGTCCAGGTCGCCGGAGAGGGAAGAAGACTTCCAGACCGAAAGCGGCATCCCTGTAAAGCGGCTCTATACCCCTCTGGATCTCGAAGAAACGCATTATGAAAATGATCTGGGCTTCCCCGGGCAGTATCCCTTTACCAGGGGGGTCTATCCGACCATGTATCGGGGACGGCTGTGGACCATGAGGAACTACGCCGGCTTTGGCACTGCGGAAGACACGAACAAGAGGTTTCGCTACCTTCTGGAGCAGGGCATGGTGGGCTTGTCCATGGCATTTGATCTGCCCACCCAGCTCGGCTATGACTCCGATGACCCCCTTGCGGAAGGATCTGTGGGACGCGTGGGAGTCGCGGTCGATTCCCTTGCTGATATGGAGGTCATTTTTGACGGAATACCCCTCGACAAGGTATCAACCTCAATGACTATCAACGCCCCGGCCACCGTGCTCCTGGCCATGTACATCGCCGCGGGAGAAAAACAGGGCGTACCCAGGGAAAAGCTCATGGGAACCACCCAGAACGATATCCTAAAGGAGTTTATCGCCCGCGGGACCTATATCTTCCCTCCCGAGCCCAGCATAAGACTTGCGTTGGACATCGTCGAATTCTGTGCGGAGAGCGTTCCCAGGTGGAACACCATGAATATCGCGGGATACCATTTCAGGGAGGCGGGAGCGAACGCAATACAGGAACTGGCCTTTACCCTGGCAGACGCCATTACCTATATCGAAAAGGCCAGGGAAAGGGGCCTTGACGTGGATTTCTTTGCCCCCAGGCTCTCCTATAGCCTGGGCTGTTACATGGACCTTTTCGAGGAAGTGGCCAAGTACAGGGCGGCCAGGCGCCTTTTTGCCAAGATAATGAAGGAACGTTTCAAGGCCAAGGACCCCAGGAGCTATTTGTTCCGGATCTTCACCGGGTCCTGTGGTTCCACGCTCGTGAGCCAGCAACCCATAAACAATATTGTAAGGGTGACCGTCCATGCCCTCATGGGAATCCTTGGCGGCGACCAGGCAATTCATACGGCCTGCTGGGACGAGGGATATGCCATACCCTCCGAGGATTCAGCCAGGATCGCCCTCCGGACCCAGCAGATCCTGGCCCACGAATGCGGCTTGTGCAATACCGTGGACCCCCTGGGAGGGTCCTATTACGTGGAATCCCTTACGAATGAAATTGAAAACAGGGCCTCGGAATACCTGGAGAAGATCGACGAGATGGGCGGGATGCTCAATGCCATCAACAACGGATTCGTATACCGGGAGATCCAGGAATCGAGCGTACGATTCCAAGAACGTGTGGACAGCGGTAAGAGAGTCATTGTGGGCTTGAACAAGTTCCAGATGCCTGAAGAAAAAGACATCGAAGAGGAGCACGACATCTTCGAGGTGGACCCCGGGGTGGAGGATCTTCAAAAGAAAAAGCTCAAAGAACTCAAGGCCAAGAGACACGGAGCCAACGCTGAAAAAGCCCTGGCCGAGCTCAAAAAGGCCATAACCAGGAGGGAGAATCTCATGCCCGCTATCATTGAGGCTGTGAAGTCCTACGCAACGATCGGCGAGATATGCGGCCTCATGCGGGAGGAATGGGGCGAGTTCAAATCACCAACCTACATCTAGAAGAGGCGGAAAAAAGACGTGGCAGAACGAATGATAAGGGTATTGATAGCAAAGGTCGGCCTCGACGGCCACGATCGGGGCGCTAAAATAGTGGCCAGGGCATTGAAGGATGCGGGCATGGAAGTCATCTATACCGGGCTCAGGCACACGCCTGAACAGGTAGTCAATGCTGCGATCCAGGAGGATGTGGACGTCTTGGGCATGTCATTTCTTTCGGGGGATCATATGGTTCAGGTCCCCAAGGTCATGAGCGCCTTCAAGGACAGGGGCGTAGAAGACATCATGGTGGTTGTGGGAGGTATCATCCTCAGGCGGCATATACCTGCCCTCCTTGAAATGGGCGTAGACACGGTGTTTCTCCCCGGGACCCCTCCCAGGGAAATCGTCTCTTACATAAAAGAAAAAACCGGGGGGAGAGTGAAGAAATAGCGTGCTTTCGACATCAGTGTTTGAAGCCTTGCTCTTGAAGCAGAGGGGTACGCGGGCTCGTTAGGCTTTGCACATGCATTTGCCGCAGATTTTGCACAAGGATAGTCAAGAAACCATAACGACAAGCTTGTAAATACACTAAATGGAGAGGCTTTCGCAAAGACTCCAGATGCAAGGCGCGCAAATCTTTAGGAATGAGGCGTACATAAGGGTACGCCGCAGTGACTAAAGATGCAGCGCAACGCCACAGATGGGGTTTTTGCGGAAGCATCTCTAGTGGAAAGGAGATAGGGATATGATTATTGATGTTCACAGGCATCTTGTGGCTGCAGGTACGGTCCAGGGGGACTACATCAGGGGTGCCCAGAAAAGCTTCGCCATGATGTACAGGAAGACATACGATCTAGAAATCAGTGACAAGGATTTCACTGAAAAGGTCGTCAGGCCCCTCATTGACCCGAATGCCGATAACATCATCGAGGAAATGGATGATGCGGGAGTGGATAAGGCAGTTATCTTCGGCGTGGATTATGGCCTCCTCTTCGGCGAGGCCCCGATTCATATCTTTGACCAGAACAAGCTCTATGCGGATGCGGCAAAGAGGCATGAGGGCCGCCTCATACCCTTTATGGCCATCGATCCGCGAAGGAAAGGCGCTCTCAAACACTGCGAGCAGGCTTACAACGAGTGGGGCGTAAAGGGCTTCAAACTGCACGCCGGTGTGGGCTACATGCCCGACGACCCCGTTGCTTTCTGGGTCTATGAAAAGGCCGCCGAGTGGAACATCCCCATCATGGTCCATACGGGCGGGGCCCCCAACACTTACCTGAGGTGGGAGAACTCCAGACCTGCCTACTTCGCCTCCGCGGCAGCGCGATACCCGGAAGTGGATTTCATTTTTGCCCATTGCGGTGATGTTGGGTGGTGGAGAGAGGCCGTTCAGGCCGCGGTATGGTTGAAGAACGTCTATGTTGACCTCTCCCTCTGGCAAAAGCCATACAGGAGGCTCCCCAAGGCACGGTTCTACCAGTGGCTCAGGGACGTCATCGATCTGGCGGGACCTGACAAGATCATGTTCGCGACCGATGCCCCCTACCCCAACCTCATGTGCCCCCTGAAAGAATGGGTCAAGGCCTTCAAGGATCGGGAGACCGAAATCCCGTTCACGGACGAGGAGATCGATATGATCATGGGAGGGACAGCCAAGAAAGTCTTGAAGTTATGATTGAGAGGAGTCAAAGGCATGGGAGATATACTTGATGTGATCAGCACAAGGAAAAGCATCAGGAGATATAAGCCCGATCCTGTCCCTGATGAAATTATCGACAGGATCCTTGAGGCTGCAAGATGGGCACCTACCGGAGAGAACTATCAACCATGGCGATTCATCGTCATCCGTGATCCGGAAACCAAAAACAAGATAGGCAGGCTGGCGCGACTCGGGAGCGGATCCAGGATGACCGCCTGGTACTGCCTGGGGGAAATGCAGGAGCGATTCGAAAAGATAAAGGACCCTCAAAAGAAGGCCGAGGTCCTGAGGTTCATGTACTCCGGGGAAGTCTCGGAATTCGCCAGGCATGCCCCGGTAGTTATCGCGGTCATCGGGACCCTCATGGAGGGTTCCGTTGATGTGCCCTATGACCTCTCGGCTGCCATCGAAAACATGCTTCTCGAGGCCCATTCCCTGGGCCTGGGAGCCTGTTGGGTCCATGGCCCTGTCGCCAGCACCAGGGATGCAAAGAAGTTCAAGGAAATCCTCAAGATTCCTACGGGGATGGGGGAATACAAGGTAATCGCTTACGTTGCCATAGGATGGCCGAAGGAACAACGAAAACATCCTCGTCCCAAGAAGCCCCTTGAAGATCTTGTCTATTGGGAAGAATTCGGCAGGAAGGAGCGCCCTACCTATGAATGAGATGGAATACTGCAACGAGCTTATTGTCAGGCTGGAGGAACTCCTCTTCCATGAGCTTTCAGGGTGTGCGGCCTGGAAGGTGGAGCTTGTGGGGGTGGATTTTATTCAATCAAAGAGCATAGAGGGCAAGAACCCGGATGAGGTGATACGAAACTGCATCAAGGAAATAGAGGCTGCCGGATTGGTCGAGGAGATGAATTATACAATTGGCGGCAGGGGAGTGAAGTTGGAATTGACCGTAAAGGGCTGCCGTCATATTCTGAAGGAGGTCAAGCTCAAAAGGGACGGGGTGCAGCCCTACATTTGTCCCATTACCAACATGATCCTGGATCAGCTGATCGAGAAACTCGGCTACGTGACGACCTACTTGGCCGAGGTCCACATCGATGAATCCAAGGAGTTGTGCCGGACCCGGAGCGCAATCTACGAGGATGAAGACAAGATTGGATGTGTGTGCAACTGGAATGAGGAGTAAGGTTGTGCTTTTCGTCTAGAGTCCCCGGCTCCGGGAAGCTCTCTCACTTCTTGCCAGAGGGGGTTGTGTCATGAAAGATATCCTGGAGGGTTTCGTCCCTTACAAAGATGAAGATGCCGAGAAGTATGACCGGCTGAGATGGTGGCCCGGCCTTACACTGGGCGATCTCCTTGACAAGGCAGCCGACATATACCCGGACAGGGAGGCCTTCGCGGACGGGAAGAGCCGGTTGACCTTCCAGGAGGCACGAGACAAAGTCAATCGCCTTGCCCTTGCTCTTATGGACCTCGGCATAAGGCCCCTGGACAGGGTGCTGGTCCAGCTCCCCAACTGGAACGAGTTCGTGTATGCCTATTTCGCCTTACAGAAGATCGGCGCCATAGTGGTATTGCTGATTGATCGCTACCGGCAGTACGAGATCAATCACCTCATTCATTTGACAGGCGCAACCGGGTGGATCCTGCCCCAAAAATACAAGAACACCGATTACATGCCTGTGGTCAAGGACGTTCTCAAGGAAAACCCGTCGCTGAAACAGGTCATCCTCGCGCGGGGAAAGGCCACAAGCGGTCATTACAGCATGGAGGAAATGATCCGGGAGACAGACCTGACCCGGGATTCCCTGGCGAGGCTTTCCCAATGCAGGCCCGACCCCATGCAGGTGGCCCACATGGGCCCAACCGGAGGCACCACGGGACTTCCCAAGGTCGTCCCTCGAACCCACAACAGTCTCGTGTGCAGTTCCGAGTACGCGGCCAGGGCATGGGACTTCGGACCGCAAGACATATGTCTCCTTGCAGGCCCTATCGGCCACGATCTGACCTTTACCAAGGGGCTGATAAGCGGCCTCTTCACCTTCGCAAAGCTGGTCTTCCTGGATACGGTGGATATGAGAGAGGTGTGTAAGACCATTGAACGAGAGAAAATCACGGCCCTGGTCTGGGTTCCTACCCTTGCCAACCGACTCCTCCATTACGAAGGCCTGGAGGACTTCGACCTGAGCTCCCTGAAGAAAATGCACTGCGGTGGCGGAGCGAGCCTGCCGGATCTTATCAGAGGGGTCAGGGAGAAACTGGGATGCACCTACTACAACGCTTACGGGGGTACCGAAGGCCAAACCACCATCACCCGGTCAAATGATGATATTGAAACCGTGTTCACTACCGTGGGAAAGCCTACCTGTCCCTACGATATCTACAAGGTTGTTGACAGGGACGGCAAGGAACTCCCGCCCGACACACCCGGAGAGCTGCTCATAAAGGGCCCCGGCGTGTTCACCGGATATTTCAGAAACCCGGAGGAAAACAGGAAAGTCTTTGACGAGTCGGGGTTTTTCAGGACCGGGGACGTGGCCAAGATCGATCAGTCCGGGTATATCACCCTCACAGGCCGCATCAAGGAGATGATAAATCGGGGCGGCGAGAGCATCAGCGCCACGGAAATAGAGAAACTGATCCTGGAGCACCCAGACGTCATCAATGTGGCGGTCATTCCCATGCCGGATCCTGATCTGGGAGAAAGGGTCTGCGCCTATGTACAGGCCAGAGAAGGTTCTGACCTGAGCTTCGAAAAGATCATCGCCTTCCTGAAGGCACAAAAGGCATCGGTCCTCCAGCTCCCTGAGCGCATTGAATTCATCGGCGCAATGCCCTTCACAAAGGCGGAAAAGGTGGACAAGAGGGCCCTGCGAGAAGACATAGAGAAGAAACTCCGCGGTTCCCCAGAGACATAACCCTTTTCTGCAGGAGCAACCTGTGGTTGCGATTCAATATACGGATATCGCGGCAACATGGCGCTCCTATGGGGATCTATTCGTCCCCCGCCTTGTCAGGCTCGGCCTGACCGCCTCTCATCTCCTGGCCCCATAATCGAAAACGGTTTCCGTCATGGCCTCCACGTTTTCCGGCCTGCTCTCGTAGGGGATTCCGGATCCGCCGTCAATGATGAGACCGCCATTCCCGGCCAGGGTATCGATAAGCATTTTCACGTAGTCCCTGACCTTTTCGGGCGTGCCGGTCACGAGCAACCCTGCAGGGACATTGCCCCTGAAGCACATGATATCTCCAAGCACGGCCTTGAACCTCTTCAGGTCCACATTGTGAAAATGCCCCAACACCTTGCCCTTGGGCAGGTCTTTGAGGAACTCCAGCCTTGGAGTATAGTCCCCTTCGAAAAACGGCATGGGCGTGAGCCCCGCATCAATAAGCTCCAAAAAGACCTTTCTGAGGCTCGGCCAATAAAAGGTGGCAAACTGTTCGTTGGACATGAATCCCCCGGCGCCCCTGTGAAGGGGGATGAATACGCGCGGGTTTCCGGTCTTTTCCGCCGCCGAGATCGCATTTTCAATCACCATGGGCGTGAACAAATCAATGGCAGCGAGGAGCTTGTCCGGGTTCCTGTACATGTCGATCATAATCCCTTTCATGCCCCTCAGGAAGTCGGTTATCCAGTCATAGGGTGCGTTTGCCCCCGCACCAGCCATCATGGGAAACCCCTCCTCTTTCAATTCCTCGACCAGTTTTTTCCTGACCCTGCTGTACCGGTTCATTTCTTCCCCGACTCTTTGAAGGGCTTCCAGGATCTTTGAAAAGGAAGGGTCCCCGGCAAGATTCCCCACTATCCGCAGCAGAGAAGATCCGCTCGAGAGCCAATGGGCCGGAGGCAAAACCTCCAGGGGTTCCATCAGTCCTGATATCCTGGGCAGGAGCTTTCTTATGGTGAATCCTTCCGGGTTGGAGAGAAGTTCGTCGTATTCATCCTCCCCCATGTACTCCCCTTCAATGAATTGGAAGTTGTAATCCTCGGGAAGATCATGACCGGGCCATCTGAATTGCTTCAATCCGAGGATCTCCATGACCGGCCCCGGGTTCATGGCAACCGAGGGGGCCATGTCCCACTGCAGTTTCTTTACGGATGCCTTGACCCCACTGGCCGCCCGTTCATAATGATACATGGCATCCTTGAAGGTGAGGCCCGAGTATTTGTAAAAGAAATAGGCTGAAACGCTCGCAATGGGCACCCTGTCCGGAGTATTCAGGCTCACTGCGTCATGAAATCTCTTGATTCGTGCCTCGTATTGTCCCTTCTTTGATTCGCTCATTCTTTTTCCCCCTGGCTTTCCAATAACATTTCGGGGACGTTGATTTGTAATTCAGCCCCGCCGCCGGGCCAAGAAATAGGCCCGGAGTGAACGAAAATGAAACTTTCTACTTGTACACAACACTTTAGCTACTTAAAATCATCCTCGGACCGGGTAAAGGGGAAATGATGTCTTTTCTGGAGTGACCGGCGGGAGGGCGCCGTCTTTTTGCGACTTATCAGTGGGGGAAACCCCTGGCCCCGAGCGTAGGCGAGGGGAACAGCGGGAGGGGGCAGAAATCCCCCGCAGATAAGTCGCAGAA
>JAFDHO010000288.1 GCA_019308745.1 Deltaproteobacteria bacterium | reverse complement strand
GTCGGAGGTTCTGTTGACGGGACGGGATCGGGAATCATCAACTCGAATTGTGTATTTGCCTTGACCTCCTCAAGGGTGACGCCAGGATGCAGGGAAATTAGGTTCATCCGCTTGTCCTCCTTATCGAAACCCAGAACAGCGAGATTCGTGAAGACGAGATCAGGGCCCTTCCCCCTGAGCCCCGCCCTTTCTCTAGCATCAAGGCCGTCAATATGTCCTGGAGCCGTATTGTGGGAGACATTCTCCGGGAACCTCCTCCTTTCGTGCTTCATGATAACTAGTATCCTTTCTGCCATAGAGGCAATGTCATTTGCCCCGCCACCTCCGCTGACACGTTTGCTGGGAGCTTCCCAGGAGGGGGCGACAGTTAGATTCAAGTTTCCGTACACATCCACCTCGATTCCAGTGAGAAAACCTGTGTCGACCTTACCCCGATGTAATGTCATGCCGTTTACGTCCAAGGCCGTTGTGAATATCGTCGCCCGGTAGAGTGCCCTGTTGTCAGCGGTACCAACAAAGGGGTGGACTGGCATCGCCTGTGCGTATCCGGCTTCAATAAGGATACTCAAATTTGGAGCATGGGTATATTTTGCCAAGGTCGCAGCAACCATGGGAATCCCTGTTCCCGCAAGAACACGCTCTCCATCCCTCAGAGCTCGAGCAGAGGTCACTGCCATAATCTCTCCCCGAGCAAATGTGTGCGCCTTCTTCCCTTGCTTCATGTTTCCCCCACAGCGGTCCTGCTGATTTTCGAAATGATAATATGCATAGAAAGATACCAATAATCAACCGATGGAAGCCTACGCAAGTAGTTATTTACGTATCGTGTTCCCTATTGAGAAATAGCCCGGCCACTTCACTTCCAGGCGAGCATAGTTGCCTTTCTGTCAATAACCCAAAATAGGGTCCGCTTTGAGCTTCATAAGCTTATCCACCTTAATCCACTTATCCAAGTACTCGGAGAAGCTAGTGACCCCTCGGACATTTTCTTCCAAGTACTGATTGAATCCTTCTTTAGTTCGATTCACTTTCACATAATGTTGCAAGTGGTGAAAATCGTGGTCATAGTACTTGTAGCAATTGGTTGGATACGCCCCAAAAGGAAGATGGACCACCGCATCTACTAGGTAATCAGGAATGGCCGTAAGCTCGGGTTGTTTCTCGATAAAGGCACGGTCCACAATCTCCTCTGCCGTGATGATCACCCTTTTTGAAGCGCGTGTCATTTCTATGTTGTCCCAGCGAGGACCATCGATCTGAGCATTCCCCGTGGGGTCTGCCCTCTGCACATGAACAATGCCCACGTCCGGAGTCAACGCGCGAAGCAGGACGAGTTTTTCGCCGGTGAAAGGGCAGGTGGCCTCTTTGAAAATATCAGAAGACAGATGCTTAAGGAGATCGGAGCCGATCATGCTTTTAATGGGCATATAGGGGAGTCCCAAGGCCCCTGCGAGGTATCTAAAGACAATAGCCAGGTTGCTGCACTCTTCCCATTCGATTCGCTTCGCCATAAACGCATCCATGGTCCTCTGGACCGGGCCAAAGCTGTCAAGGCTTCCGCTGGAAAAGATCAACTTCCCAACGACCCCTGCGCCGATCAACAGATCAGCATCCAAGCCAACGATATTTTCTGACAGGACAAGATCTCTCTTGTCCTGACGAATAAGTTCGTGGGCAAATCCCACTACACAACGAGTAATCGCAAATCCACCCAGGGCGACATAGTCACCGCTATTCACCATATTCGCTGCGTCCGAGAGAGATACTAACTTGGACCTCCTATCCCTGCCCATAATATCCGTCGCTTATGTCATGAATGATACTGATCAGTCTGCAAGATTAACCAGCATGAGCAAATATCCTTAACATGGGACCAGGATGAATGGCACCTTTTTGGTCTTCAGTATCCATTTCATACTTCTTTAATTTCAATGGCCTCCTGTTCACACACGGCAACACAGACTTCGCACCCTTCGCACTGATCGGGATGAGCAGCAAAGGGCTGTCCATCTCTTGAATCCAATACATCATTGGGGCAAGATTCCACACAGAGCAAACAGCCGATACATTTTTCTTCATCCACCATAAATCGGTATTGGCATTCGGTAGGCCCTGATTCAGCTTTGCTGTTTTGTCTATCCACTGTCGTCATTTGTGAATCACCCCGCTCTTGCTTCATCTTCTCGAAACAAAAGCATGTTGATCTTGCAAAGATCCTTTCCAGTCTCTATCTTGGATATCTCTGTTTGTTTTCCGGTTGCTGTTTCAATTCCATAGGCCAGCAGATTGGCGGGTATGCAGGTATAGGGGGGAACTTCTTCCCTTTTTAGCATTTCTTCCATCGGGATGTGGATGCAGGACTGGATTCGTATTTCTGCTTCGTTATCCTTGATGTTCAGGGTCAAGTCCTTGATGATCCCCAATTGCTTTAGGAAATCGTGGCATCTGTCTCTGTTCTCCCCCCAGCTTTCCTCGGAGAACTCCAGGCCTTCATCCTTGAAATGATTCACAATGTCCTCTTTACCCAGTATGCATGTCCTGAATCTCGCTCCCTTGCCCTTGGAATCATAAAAAAGTTCCAGTAACCGAAAGAGCATGAGATTGGCATACCTTGCGTTCATGTCAAGCCTTTCATGGATCATTTGTTTTCCCCTGTTACACATTTGTTTCCCTTCTTCCAAAGGATTCGTAAAAAACCAGGTCGTCCCGTGGTAGCCGTGGTCTTGGTTTGGGGCTCTCATCAGGATATCCTACTGAGATTGCGGTCAATACCTTGAAATTCTTAGGGATCTGCAGCATTTCCTTGATTTTTTCTTCATCCCTGACATCCATCACTGGAGATTCAACCCAACAGGTTCCCAAACCGGCGGCAACGGCCATGATAAGTATGTTCTCTATGGCGGCGGAACAATCGTAGGGCAGGTCCCAGACGTCTTTTCTGCCGCAAACAATGATGATTAGCGGGGCATTTTCCAGGAACGATGAGACATGTCCTCCGGTCAACTTTTCCATGATCTTTTGCCTCTTTTTGGGGTCTCTGATCTTTTTCAATCGTTCTTCCGTCTCCCCTGCTGCAAATTCGGCAGAGAACTGTCTCCTGTCTGCCATACCCGCGATCTTGCCTATGGCTTTGATCTTCCCGCTGTCTTCGATAACGATAAAACGCCAGGGTTGTGCATTTTCACCTGATGGTGCCCATCTGGCAGCTTCTATGAGAAGCTCGATCTTTTCTCGCGGGACGGGATGGGGTTTGTATCTCCGGATGCTCCTTCTATTCTTGATCACCTCTAGGACTTGCTGCTCCAAATTCATCTTATTCATCCTTTTTTGGCGCATAGTTCAAGGCCTTGAATTCCTTTTCCAAAGGGAATTGTCTTTCTGTTCTGTTTGCCACCCTATTAATGATGTGTTATCGGTCTAGTCAGGGATGCCAAAAACAGCCTGAGCCGCCTTCCCCAAGATGATTTCAATTTCCTCTGAAGTGAACTGTATATCAGTATCTGGCTCTTGGAATGCCTTTAACCATTCTCTTCTGGAAACGATATTCTCTTGGGAAGGCCAATCGCTTGCCCACATGATCTTCCACACGCCCGTCTCGTCGATAAGGTCGCGAAGCCACCCATAGAATCTCTTAGGCCTCATCTTGAGCTGCCATTGGCGCATTGAGATATCCACATATACATTGTTAAGCAATCGAGCCGCCAACTGGGCCTGCTCCCAAGATTCTAAGCCGCAGTGGGCCATGACGAAAGTGACCTCTGG
>JAFDHO010000287.1 GCA_019308745.1 Deltaproteobacteria bacterium | reverse complement strand
GTCGCAGAAAAGACCAGCCCGGGAGGCTCGGAACGCAAGAAAAGGCATCATCACCCCCGTTCGTCCATCACCGAGTTCTCTGAATCGCTTTTCAAACGGCTAAAATGTTACAAATCGTCAAAGAACAACGACTTAATGCAAATAGAGCCTTGATGGCCATGGCTGAAGGAGGCGTCTCAAACTAAGACCTTTTTTCTCTTGACTTGTCTGAAACAGCACATATATCTATCCGAGAGAGGAAGGCCCTGTGCGGGATGCATTGCGCAGAAGGTTTCTATTCGTGAGGCATAGGACCTCCCACATCTTGAGTCTTTAAAGTGCTGTTACAGGGAATTTTGGCTATAAGATGTCGGGTCGGAATATCAAGCGGCTTGATCAATCCGATGCGGACTATACTGTTTCAAGGAATGAAAGGGGGTGAAATCGCATTCTCATAACATCTTTTTCATCCATTCTTGAATTCTGGTTAGCGTTCCCAATCCAGTCAAAAACACTTTTGTACAGGGAGGGTCCAAAATGAGAGATTCAAGAAAGCAGTTTTACGGCGGTTTGGTCGTCCTGGTTTTCTTAATCGGGGCCGTGTTTCTTACATCCCCTGTTTTTGCCTCTGCAGCCAAGCCCATTGAATTGAAATTTGCGGTACTCGAAAGTGCCCAGTCTTCAAGATCCAGAAATGGCCACGCTGTGTGGGCGGCGAAGATTAATGAGGCATCTAAGGGAAAGCTGAAAGTGATTCCTTTTTACGGGGGTGCGCTGGCCGGAGCAAGACAGGTCTATGATGCCTGTATTAACGGCATCGTGGACATCGTTTACGCAGCGGTCCCCCATTACCCCGGCCGTTTCCCCATGACCGAGGCCTTGATCCATCCCGGTTCAAACATGGATGATCCCGTCCTAGCCTCCAAAGTCGCCATGATGCTGTACCGGAAATACCCCGCGATGCAGAAGGATTTCAGGCAGGTCAAGTTTCTGTTTCTCTATGGGTTTGCGCCTATTAGTATTGCCACCGTCAAGAAGCCCGTTCGCACCGTGGATGATGTAAAGGGACTGAGGCTCAGGGTCGCCCAGAAGGGGATTGCAGACCTCCTGAAATCGGTGGGTGCCTCGCCCATGTTCATCAAGCCCGCGGATATTTTCATGAATCTCCAGAAGGGGGTTATAGACGGAAGCTGCATGGGCTGGTCCGGCCATCATGCCTTCGGCACCAATAAGCTCGCCAAATACTTTACTGTCGTACCGGCCTTTCCGGGGCCCTTTTTTGTCTTCGGGGTGAACAAGGCCAAGTGGAACAAACTGCCTCCGGACGCTCAGAATGCCATAATGAGCATGAGCGGGGATGTGGGGTCCCTGCATTATGCCAGGAGCGCTCTCAAGGAGACCGAGGACGCTACAAAAGACATTAGAAACAATCCGGATAAGGAAATCATCAAGCTCTCCCCAGAGGAAATCGATCGGTGGACGGAACTGTCAAAGCCCATCCAGGAAAGAATGATCAAAAAGCTGGAATCTAAAGGTCTTCCGGGAAAACAGTTTTTTGATGACATCAAAAAACTTGTAAAAGAATACAGAAAATAAGACCGGCAACGCAGCGATATGGGGCTTGGAACTGTATTTCGTCATTTTGATCGGGACGTAAGGGGGGTCAGCCGTGCAGTGAACGTCATCGGCACATGCGTTCTGTTCTTCATGATGCTCCTCGTGGTGACAGACGTATCCATGCGCTTTCTTCTCGACCGCCCTATTGAGGGCAGTTACGAGCTGGTCGAACTAATGATGGCCGTCGTCGTCTGTCTCGCCATGGCTTACTGCGGCGTGAAAAAGGGACATACCGCCGTGGAATTTCTCGTATCCCGTTTCTCTGACAAAACCCAGGCGCTTATTGACGGCATCAATTCTTTGGTCAGTGCGGCTCTGTTTTTCTTCATCACCTGGGGCTCTGCGGGCCAGGCGGGCGTGCTGAAGGAGAGCGAATCGATCACCACTGTTTTGGAGTTCCCCCTCCACCCCTTTTTGTGGGTGCTGGCCTTTTGCAGCGGCCTGCTCGGCCTGGTCTTTCTCCTCCAGTCCATTGAATCCCTCTCGAAGCTGGGCAAGAAATGAGTCCATTAACCATCGGTGCGCTCGGAATTGTCCTCCTTATGATCTTTCTCTTTATGAGAATGCCTATTGCTGTGGCCATGGGTGTGGTGGGAGTAATGGGTATGAGTGTGGTTGTCGGTGTGGATGCCGGCCTGAGCGTCCTAAAGACCGCCCCTTTCGCTGCCATCGCCAAGTACGGATTCAGTGTGGTTCCCCTCTTTATCCTGATGGGGAACTTTTGCTTTCACGCCGGCGTGAGCCGGGACCTCTACTATACGGTGAACCGATGGATAGGTCATTTCCGGGGAGGGCTCGCCATGGCCACGGTCGGGGCCTGCGCGGGATTTGCTGCCGTTAGTGGCTCCAGTCTTGCCACTGCCGCTACCATGGGCACCGTGGCCCTCCCGGAGATGAAAAAGTACAAGTATTCCCCGGAACTCGCCACCGGCTCCATAAGTGCGGGAGGGACCCTGGGAATTCTGATCCCACCCAGTGTGGTGCTTGTGATTTACGGCATTCTTACGGAACAATCGATTGCGGCATTGTTCCTCGCCGGTTTCATCCCGGGCATACTGGAAGCCATATTCTACATCATTGCCATCAGCATCGTGTGCAGAATCAATCCCCAGGCCGGTCCGGCAGGCCCAAAATCCTCGTTTTCCGCCAAGATCATTTCGCTTAAGGACACCTGGCCCATTCTCACCTTGTTCATCATCGTGATCGGGGGCATCTACGCGGGCATTTTCAGTCCCACGGAAGCTGCAGGCATCGGGGCTTTTTTTGCCCTCATCATCGCTATCGTGAAAAGAGCGCTCGATCCGAGGAGCTTTTTCGCTTCCCTTGAAGAAACCATGAAGTCCACAGCCATGATTTTTACCATCCTTATTGGGGCGATGGTGCTCGGATATTTCATGACTGCGACCAGACTTCCCTTTGAACTGGCGAATGTCGTGAGTGGCCTGGAAGTAAATCGCTATATCATATTCTCTTTAATCTTGATTGTTTACATCATTCTTGGATGCATCATGATCCCCATGGCCATGGTCATTCTGACGATTCCCATTGTTTTTCCGCTCGTCGTAGCCCAGGGATTTGATCCCATATGGTTCGGCATTATCACCGTAAGAATATTCGAGATCGCCCAGATCACGCCACCGGTCGGAATGAACGTATTCGTCATCAGCGGCGTTGCCGGGGATGTTCCCATGGGGACGATCTACAAGGGCATCATCCCTTTTTTGATCGCCGATATCTGTCATTTGATCCTCCTGATTGCCTTTCCCCAGATCGCGCTTTTCCTGCCCGGACTGATGAGTTGAAAGATATCAGGTTTCATGTGTCGGGTGTCAGAGTTTCAAGTTTTGATCAGAACCGGACTCATTGATTGCAGGCCGTTTAACGCCCAAATCCGCGGTTGACGCCATTTTGGGGGGAGTGGGACGTCCATAAATTCATAAATAACTTACGAGGCGAGAACTGTTGTCCAACATCCCAAACAGGGCGGGTCCCAATCGTTCATAAACATTGTTTCCGGAAACCGCCCAAGGCCAAAGCCGGTAAAGGTAGTTTCCGCAAGCAACCTCTTCAGTAAGCGCCCGGCATTCCCCGCCTGCTCTTGTCCACTGGCTCACCGGTCACCTGCTAACAAGAAACCTTGATTGATGGCGGCCGAGACTCCAACTGACATAC
>JAFDHO010000286.1 GCA_019308745.1 Deltaproteobacteria bacterium | reverse complement strand
TGTGCGTTCTCAGACCCCTTCTCGTGGCAACATGAAAAAGCAAAGGAAAATCACAGAGATGCAATTTTTTTGAAAAAAATTCACTTTTTCTTAATCCTTATATCGGAATTCCAGGGCCACCGGAAGGCAGGGCTATGTCACGACGTCAAGGACGCTTCGGCCGAGGTTTCCAAGGTTGCGAACCACGGTAATCCCGACCGATTCCAAGGCCCTGATCTTATCTTCGGCCTTGCCCTCACCCCCCGAGATAATGGCACCCGCGTGCCCCATTCTTTTTCCTGGGGGCGCCGTTTGCCCGGCGATGAAGGCAATGACCGGTTTGTCAAATTCTGTTTCGATATATGCTGCCGCCTCTTCTTCAGCAGAGCCTCCTATCTCGCCAATGAGCACCACTCCCTCTGTTTCGGGATCGTCCTTGAACCTCTTGAGGTGATCGATAAAGGTCGTGCCGATGATGGCATCTCCACCGATGCCAATACAGGTGGACTGGCCAAGTCCCGCCTTTGTCAGTTGGTCCACGACCTCGTAAGTGAGGGTACCGCTCCTGGAAATGACGCCCAGGGATCCCCGCTTATGAATCGGGCCGGGCATTATTCCTACCTTTGTCTTTCCAGGGGAGATGATCCCCGGGCAATTAGGGCCTATGAGGACGGTGTCCTTACCTCGGATGAGGCGGGCGACCTTGACCATGTCGAGGGTAGGTATCCCCTCTGTGATACACACGATCAGCTCGATTCCGGCATCGGCCGACTCCATGATGGCATCTGATGCGAAAGCCGGGGGGACAAAAATGCAAGAGGCATTGGCATGTTCCTTTTCAACGGCCTCCAAGACCGTGTTGAAGACAGGCACCCCTTCAACAGACTGCCCGCCCTTGCCTGGGGTCACACCGGCGGCCACGACGGTCCCGTAGTCCAACATCTGCCTCGTATGGAAGGTGCCCTCCCTCCCGGTAATGCCCTGAACCACTACCCTGGTATTCTCATCAACAAGGATGCTCATTGTCTGCCTCCAATTGCGCTTGAAATCACAGGTTGGACACCTGCCCTGTGACAAGGTCTGCCGCCTCGGCCATGTCCTTGGCCACGAGGAATCTCAGACCTGATTCCTGCAGTATCTTCCTTCCCTCCTCCACGTTGGTCCCTTCGAGCCGAACGATCAGGGGTACCTTGATCTCAGTCCTCTTGGCAGCCTCCAGGACCCCCTTTGCAAGGACATCACATCTCAAGATCCCGCCAAAGATGTTGATGAGGATGGCCTTGACCTTGGGGTCGGAGAGGATGATCTCGAATCCCTTTGTTATCATCTCTTCGCTGGCACCCCCTCCCACGTCGAGGAAGTTCGCAGGCTCTGCCCCGGCCAGCTTGATCACGTCCATGGTCGCCATGGCCAGGCCCGCGCCATTGACCATGGCCCCAATGTCCCCGTCGAGGCGTATGTAATTCAAATTGAACTCCTGGGCCTTGGCATCAAAGGGGTCCTTTTCCCTGGGATCATCCAGGGCCTTCATCTCCCCTTGCCTGAAAAGGGCGTTATCATCTATCGTGATCTTGGCATCCACGGCCAGGCAATTCCCCTGCTTGGTGATGACAAGGGGGTTTATCTCTGCCAGAGAGCAGTCCAGAGAGACAAAGGCCCTGTAGAGGCCGTCCATAATAGACATCAGCGACTTGAGGACGCCCGCTTCTGGCAACGGGGTCAACCCGTAGGCCAATCGCCTTCCCTGGTAAGGCATCCACCCGGTCAGGGGATCAACGAACCTCTTCATCACAAGTTCGGGAGATTTTGCAGCCACCTCTTCGATGTCCATCCCTCCTGCCTGGCTGAAGATTATGACCGGCATGGCCCCGGAACGATCTATCACCATGGCCAGGTAGAACTCCCGCTCAATATCGACACCCTCCTCCACCAGGACCTGATAGACCCGTTTACCCTCGGGTCCTGTCTGCTTTGTGATCAAGGGTTTTTCGAGGATTTCAGCGGTTGCCGCCGTCAGCTGATCCTGTGAGTCTACGACCCTGACTCCTCCTCCCTTTCCTCGGCCTCCGGCATGAACCTGGGCCTTGACCACCCAAGGAGGGCCCTTGAGTCTTTTGGCCGCCTCCAGTGCCTCCTCTGGCGAGGTCGCAAGATATCCTTCGGGCACGGGTATCCCGAAGCGCTTGAACTGTTCCTTTGCCTGGAATTCATGGAGCTTCATGTCTCTTCACCTTCCTATCTATTTTGTCCGGTGAGACCCCCTGCAGGAAACACAGGCGGGTCTGGGTTCTTTACTTCCTTGAGGGAGTTTTGTCAAGGGAGTTGAAGGGCAAAGCCTCTGATCATCTCCGTGGCGGCTGGAAATCGCCACGGATTCCGGAGGCTTGTCGTAATGCGCCGTTCGTCTAACACAGGAAGCAGCCCCAGCTTTTTCTTGCCAGGATCATCCCCTTCTGGGGAAGATCCTCGGGTAATGGTTTTAGATTATTTGTGGCCCCGTTCATCTCTTATGGCGCTCAGGGCGAAACATGGGAATAGGAGATGGAATCGGCAGGAGATGTTGTGGAAAATGGATATGCTTGATCAGGTGGCTGAAGAGGGCTGCCTTTGGCTCCTGATCACCGGGGGCGAGCCTCTTATTAGGAAGGATTTCACCGATATCCTGGCAAGCGCGAAGAAGAAGGGATTTCTGATCACCCTGTTCACCAATGGTACCCTGCTAACAGGGGAAAGGGCGGATTACCTCGCAGAGTGGAGTCCCCTGTCCATAGAAATATCTCTGTATGGCGCGAGCAGTGATACCCATGACAGGATTACGGGTGTCCCTGGGGCCTGCAGGAACACGTTGAAGGGCATTGAACTCATCCTCGAGAGGAAGCTTCCGCTCGAGCTCAAGACCGTGGTGATGACCCGGAACAGACACGAGCTTTTCCAGATGAAGGAGTTAGCCGAAGGGTTGGGCCTCAAATTCAGGCTTGATCCGGTGATCAATCCCCGCCTCGATGGATCCATGGCGCCCTGCAACTTCTGTTTAGGCCTGACGGAGAGGTCGTCGAGTTTATCAGGAGTGCTCCATGCAGGGATGTCTGAACGAGGCATAAGCCTTGATGGCAGGAGTTCGGGGGTCGTTATCTAGTCTCTATCGTCAGCGACCTTGCCCTGGATGGCCCGTTTCAATTGGGCAGGTAACCTGACCGGTTTCATGTTCTCGTTTATGCAGGCATGGACCGTGTGGCCGGTTACGAGCAGCTTGCCTTCCTCGTCGAGGATCCTGTATTCAAAGCGCACACGGACCCGATCCACATCCTCGATCTTTGTTCTGATGGTCACCATGGAATCGTAGCCCACGTTCCCGTGGTATTTCACGGCAGCCTCAATGACCACGAGGGAGTAACCCTGGCTCTCCAGGTAGGAATAGGGCAGGCCAAGGTCCCGCATGAACTCGGCGCGTCCCACCTCGAAATAGGTGAGGTAATTCCCGTAGTAGACCACGCCCATCCTGTCCGTGTCCTTGTATCTCACCCTGATCTTTGTCTCATACCAGTCTTGATTTCCCATGGATTTTCCTGTATGGTGCCCCGTTGACGGAATCGGGACAGGCGAGAACGATTCGTGACTAGTCGCCGCACAAGGCCGCTATTCTAGTCCCGGGGACACAGATGTCAAGGATTTAGTAAAGCGGTCTGGAATTCCGATATAAGGATTAAACGAGAAATAGTGTTGCCGAAAGAAAACCCGGGAGGCCGGATCAAGAATTTTCAGTTAGAGGCTGATCCGTGTATTTGGCATAGACC
>JAFDHO010000285.1 GCA_019308745.1 Deltaproteobacteria bacterium | reverse complement strand
CCTCAGTGGAAAAAGGGACGATGTTCCCGGCCTTTTTGCCAGGGAAACAAAACGTATTGAGCAGATGGCGATCCAGGCTGTCATGGACTTAGAGAGGTCTTTGAATTACCGCCCCAGGGATGTGAGTCAGGACAATTGCGGATACGACATTGAATCTGCGATCCCGGACTCGGGAAAGCTACGCTTTATAGAGGCGAAGGGCAGGCTCCAAGGGGCAAAGACAGTCACAGTAACGAAGAATGAGATCCTGACCGCTCTTAACAAGCCCGATGATTTCATACTCGCCATAGTCTTGGTGCCGCCTGGGGAAGAGAGTCCAAGTATCGATCCCTGGAGGACAGGAGATCCGGCGACAGATTATGGGATAAGTCAGAATGGCTGCCGGGTCTATTACATACGCAGGCCATTTACCAAAGAACCGGACTTCGGTGTCACGAGTGTAAATTACAATTTGTCTGAACTCTTGGACAAGGCAGAGAGCCAGCTATGACCGTTTCACTGGAAGAACTTAAGAGGTTGATGAACACCGTGGAGGACGAAAACCTGGAATTCAAGGAGGCAAGGAAAAACTACCAGTTCGACAAACTCATCAGGTACTGCGCAGCCCTTGCAAATGAAGGAGGAGGGAAAATAATCCTTGGCGTATCGGATCAAAGACCTCGGCGAATCACCGGTACCCGAGCCTTCGCACAGCCTGAACGAACCCGTGCAGGCTTGATTGAAAAACTCCGACTAAGAGTTGACGTAGATGTACTTGGCCCGCCAGAAGGAAGAGTTCTCATCTTCACTATACCCCCGAGACCCGTGGGCGTCCCAATAAAGGCAGATGGTATTTACTGGGCAAGACAAGCGGACAGCCTGGTACCCATAGCGGAAGAGAAGCTAAAGGAAATCTTCAATGAGGTGGGTCACGATTTCTCGGCTGATTTCTGCCAGGGTGCCACCCTGGACGATCTAGATCCGAATGCAATTGAAAGCTTTCGAAAAAGGTGGATTGAGAAATCCAAAAATACGGCGTTGGCTCAACTTGATTGCAACCAACTATTGCACGATGCTGAAGCCCTTGTTGATGGGAATGTGACATATGCTGCACTTGTCTTGTTTGGAACACGTAAGGCCTTGGGACGACATTTGGCCCAAGCGGAAGTCATCTTCGAGTATCGATCATCAGAAGCTTCTGGCCCGGCCCAACAACGCAAAGAATACAGGGAAGCTTTTTTTCCTTTTATGATGATCTATGGAATATCATAAATCTTCGAAATGACTTTCAACACTATCAGGAGGGGCTATTCATATGGGACATCCCCACCTTTGAAGAAAGATCCGTCAGGGAAGCCATTCTCAATGCGGTAAGCCATCGTGATTATCGCCTTGGCGGAAGTGTCTTTGTGCGCCAATACCCTCGACACCTTAAAGTAGAAAGCCCGGGCGGCTTCCCTCCGGGCATCACCCCTGAAAATATCTTGGATCGCCAATATCCTCGCAACCGACGTATTGCAGACCTTTTCGCCAAGTGCGGACTCGTAGAGCGTTCCGGTCAAGGCATGAACCTCATATTTGAAGAATCCATCCGCAATGGCAAACTTCCCCCCGATTTTACCGGAACGGACCGCTACCAGGTGAACCTTACACTATGGGGACAGGTCCAGGATCCTGCATTTGTATTGTTTCTTGAAAAAATAAGTCGAGAACGGGGTGTCTCTTTCACCACCCAAGATTTTGTGGTACTTGATCGTGTACATCGTGGCTTGTCCGTGCAGGATGCACTTAAAGGACGCGCCTCTTTTCTCGCAGAGACGGGCGTGTTGGAATCCGTTGGGCGGGGCCGCGGAGTTCGCTATGTTCTCTCCAGACACTTTTACACTATGACTGGCCGGAAAGGAGTGTACACCCGAAAAAGAGGGTTAGATCGGGAGACGAACAAGTCCCTTCTGGAGAAGCACATCCATGATAATAGAGATGTTGGATCCAAGATGGAGGAATTCCGTGAGGTATTACCAAGCCATTCGCGCAGTCAGATCCAGGTCTTGCTAAGGGAACTCATAAGAGAAGGGAAAGTACATGCCCATGGTCTTACGCGGGCTGCCCGTTGGTATCCAGGACCAAAGAAACCGGATTGCAATCATAAACATGGGAAACAGAGTAATTCAAATCCAAACAAAATCCGAAATGTCTAACAGACTGAATCATATAATATTTTAGGATGAATAAATTGCAACTTCTTGCTATTTTATTGCAATCTGGTTGCAATTCCCAGAACCAATAAGGGTCTGAATCATGACATACCGCAAGAAATTGATTGAAGTCGCGCTTCCCCTGGAGGCGATCAACCGGGAGTCAGCAAGGGAGAAATCCATCCGCCATGGCCATCCGAGCACTTTGCATCTATGCACTGTTCTGATGTTCTGATGGTCTGATGGGGTCGGACCTAGATAACACGAGACAACAGCTTGAATGCTCTGATGGGGTCGGACCTAGATAACACGAGACGACAGCTTGAATTGACAAGAAAAGCTCCGCTTTGGGAAGGGAAAAATGCCGCTTAGGGCCTCACTTTTGGGGCCAAAATAGCTATTCTAAGAAACTGAGGCGAAAAACCAAAGGGGCGATGCACACCGTGCCACGGGCATGCAGGCATTATCCGCCCAGGATGCTAAGCCTGGAACGTCGCCTCCCTGCGTCATAAAGGGGAATTCATGCTGAAAGTTTCCCCTGATGTGCGGGAGTGGGCATGGGGTGAGTACCAAGAAAGGGGTTACCCATTTCCCTGTGGATCAAAAGCAGGAAAAGACTATCAGAGCAGAAGTGATTGCAATCACGTTCATGAACACATGAATTAGGATGGGTAACAGTCAAGTCGTTCAAAAGATTGACCGCTTTCTTTTTGTGCTCCTGGCTAAGGTGAGCATATCTCAATGTCATGGTCATGCTCTTGTGTCCCAGTATCTCCTGGACCTCTTTGAGGCTTGCACCCTTCATAATCAAGTGAGAGGCAAATGTATGCCCTAGATCATGAAACCTGAAATCCAAGAAGAGAATTTTGTATTAGGCTGACGCATGCGAGGGTAATCCTGGGGCCACCTCCCGTCTTTGTTGATTATGCACTTCGCAAGTTCATATGGCTTATATAAGAGTCTCTACCTGCAAAATCGCAACCGTATATGGGCGACCTTGCCCCCTGTTTTCGCGGGTCACGACAGCGAAAATATTTCTTCATTTGAGTCCCTTATTCTTAGTGATCAGTGGCGGATTTGTCGCCAGCTGGGAGGGAAGAATGATGTTCTTCCTATCGTCTCCACGCAGTTTGAGCGCTTTTTCCAGCAGGATTTCGAGGCAGGACTGCAGTTGTTGTCGCTTTTCTTCAGGCAGGGCGGACATGACCTTGTTTATGGACTCTCTCTCTGTGCATTTTTCATAGGCCCTCAATCCATTCTTTGTCAGGCTGACCCGTATGCGGCTCTTCACGTCGGGGTCCCTTACCTTTCTTACCAGGCCTTTTGCTGCCATTCTGTTTATTAGCTCGGAGAGCGAGTTTTTCTTCCGGAACGTGTAACGTGATATCTCCGTGAGTGTAACATTGTTCCCAAGTGTCTTGATGATGAAGAGAATATAGGCCTGCCGTGGAGCACCGGATTGTCTGGATTCGGCATTCCGGAGTTCGGCGATAGAATGATAGGTCCGGCTCAGCAATACCCAGAGGTCCATATCTTCATAATCGTTGAGGTCTTTCTTCATAAGTTTTTCTGCTGGTCCCTGTTTTGCTAATCCTAGTGCATTATTGCTGTAAACGGAATTCATCCGCTT
>JAFDHO010000006.1 GCA_019308745.1 Deltaproteobacteria bacterium | reverse complement strand
GAGAGAAAAGGCTTTTCTGGAGATAGCATCGTGAGGACCTTGAAGATCCAGGGAACAAGGGGCACCAGCACCATATACCTGGGAGCCCCTATCCAGTCCCTAGGAAATCACATACCCCTGGAGGGGGCCGTGATCCTTGCCGATGTGAACGTGAGAAGTCTTTACGGCCCCCAATTCCCCCCGTGCAGGGTCATTGAGCTAGGAGCTGGGGAAAGGGTGAAGACCCTGGATACGGTCCTTGATATATATAGAACGCTCACGGAAATGGAGGTCGACCGATCTTCCTTTCTGGTAGGGATCGGAGGCGGTGTCGTATGTGATATCACCGGCTTTGTTGGTTCAACCTATCTCCGGGGCATGGGGTTCGGATTTGTACCTTCCACCCTATTATCCCAGGTCGATGCGAGCGTGGGTGGGAAAAATGGTGTTAACCTTCATGGGTATAAGAACATTGTCGGGACATTCAATCAACCCGACTTCGTAATTTGCGACCCTTATCTCTTAGAGACACTTCCCAAGGCAGAGATCTCTAACGGCCTGGCCGAAGTAGTCAAACATGCCTTGATTGGAGACGCGGGCCTTTTCACCTTTCTTGAAACGAACCTTGATGATGTGCTCATGTTGGAAAGGAATTGCACGGAGAAAATAATCTACGACTCCCTGGCCATAAAGGCAGGAATAGTGAACAGAGATGAAAGGGAAAAGGGGACTCGCCGAAAACTCAATTTCGGACATACCCTTGGTCATGCCATAGAGAAGATTGCGAATATCTCACATGGTAAGGCAGTAAGCACCGGGATGTGCTTGGCAGCAAGGTTTTCGCAGAAGAGAGGCTATCTTAGTGACAGCGAGGTACGAAGGATTGAAAATCTCCTCACGAATCTGGGGCTGCCTGTAGTGATCGAGTATGACGTTGATATGGTTCTCGATGCCGTTAGAAAGGACAAGAAGAGGGAACAGGGGAAGGTTCACTTTGTATTCTTGAAGGGGATTGGGGATGCCGTCATTGAAAAGGTGGACCTCGATGAACTGAAAGGCACCCTTGTGGAAGTCATTGCAGACATATAGAGCACATGGGGGAAAGGCATGAGTCTGGAAAGAATCAGACAAAACATTGACTACCTTGACTGCAAAATCATCAGGCTCCTAAACGAGCGGATGGAGCATGCCCTGATGGCTAGGAAGCTCAAGACAAAGATCGAGGACCCGGAAAGGGAAAAGACCCTTTTGCAATCTGTAAAGAGAAGAGCTACGGGACTCATCAACGGGAAGTTTATCGAGGACATCTATCTGCAAATCCTGAAGCAAAGCAAAAGATTGCAAGAAAAGGAGTTCGGGCTCATAGCATTCCAGGGGGAGCACGGGGCCTACGGCGAGGTGGCCGCAAGAAAATGGAACGAGGAATTTATCCCTATCCCCTTCGAGGATTTCAGCAGGGTCTTCGAAAGCGTTGATGCCGGCCTTGCCGATTACGGAATTGTGCCGGTCGAGAATACCCTGGGGGGCTCGGTGGAGCAGGTCAACAGGCTCATCCTCGATACCGATTTGCATGTCGTAGGCGCCATAGAGCTTCCCATCAACCTCTGCCTGCTTGCACTGCCAGATACGGACCACAGGGAAATACGCACTGTTTATTCACACCCCCAGGCCCTTGCCCAGGCTCGAAACTTTCTGAAGAGGAATAAGCTTGAGCCTGTCCAGTATTACGACACTGCCGGGGCCGCAAAAATGTTGATGGAACAAAGGCCGAGAGGCTCTGCTGCCATAGCCAGCAAGCTTTGTGCAGAACTCTATCATCTGAAGATCATTAAAGAGGCCATTGAAAACCATTCGAGAAACAGAACCAGATTCCTGGTACTATCGAGAAACGAGAAACCGGGGGAAGGAGATAAGTGTTCGATCGTTTTTTCCACTGAACACAAGGCCGGGACCCTTTTCAGGGTACTGGAAATCTTCGCAAAGAATGGAATTAACCTCACAAGGATCGAATCGATTCCCCATGAACCGGGCGAATATGCCTTTTTCCTGGATTTCACAGGGTCTCTGGTGGATGAGATTGTTACCGACGCCCTTGAAGAGGTAAAGGAGAATACCACGCATCTCAAAATACTCGGGTGTTACAAGGAGAGCAGTGTGGAATGAAGATCTTTCTTTGGAGTGAGGGAGAATAGTGAGTACAGGTAGCTCTGTTGCCAATATCCCGGCAGAGGTAGTTCAATGCCACATTTGGCCTCCAGAATGAGTTCGAGGAGAAAGGAAGGGCATGATCTGCATTCCGATAATGGCAAAGAACACGGACGAGGCCGTAAGGATGACCATAAGGGCTACGGGACTGGCGGATATCATAGAGTTCAGGCTCGATGTCATGGAGTCCTTTGACATTGAAAGGTTAATAAAAACGACTATCAGGCCGGTCATCATCACCTACCGTTCTAAGAAAGAGGGCGGGGAAGGGACAGTGGACTATGAATCAATAACGCAGGTCCTATTGGAGGCCATTTCCCTTGGAGCCCACTACGTGGACATGGAGTACAGCATGCCTCCCCAACTGAGGGACGGGATCCTGGCGAACAGAGGCGATTCAAGGATCATCGTGTCCACACACTTAATTTACGGGACTCCTTCTGCGGGAGTCCTCGAGGATACCCTCAAGAGATTGGCGGCAACCGGTGCGAACATCGTAAAGATCGTAACAATGGCCGGAACTCAGGAGGACAATCTCCGGATACTTGATCTTATATCGTCGGCAAGAGATCTGGGTATCAGGGTGATTGCCTTTTGCATGGGCCCCCTGGGACGTCTGAGCAGGATAGCCTCGCCCTTGCTCGGCGGTTATCTCACCTTTGCCTCTCTGGAAGAGGGATTGGAGTCGTCGGACGGACAGATCCCTGCCCCTGAAATGAAGAGGATCCTGGAGATGCTTTCCAGATGAAGATAGATCATTCCACAGTTCTTTACGGTGTCGCGGGTTATCCCCTGTCCCATACCCTTGGCCCTGCCATGCACAACGCGGCCTTTTCCGCCGCGGGTCTAAATGCCATCTATTTGGCCTTCGAAACCTTGGATATTGAGGGCTGTATCAAGGGTATCAGGGCATTGGATATCAAGGGAATGAGCATAACGATCCCTTACAAGACATCCGTGGTCCCTTTGATAGATGAAGTGGATGAGTTAGCCGGAAAGATCGGTGCTGTGAATACTATTATCAACAGGGAGGGACATCTCGTCGGATACAATACCGACGCTGTTGGAGCCATCAGGGCACTAGAAGAGGCAACTACCCTCCCGGGCAAAAGGTGCCTTATGATCGGCGCAGGAGGGGCAGCACGGGCCATTGGTTTCGCTCTCGGGGAAAGGGAGGTTCCCTTGACCATAGCAAACAGAAGCAAAGATCGCGGTGAGAAGCTGGCTTCCGACCTAGGCTGCCAGTTCATACCTTTGGGGGATCTGACAAGAATTGAAGCTGAAATCCTGATCCAGACGACTCCCCTGGGCATGGCTCCCCAGGCGGAGAAAAGCCCCATACCTTCGGGGTTATTGGAACGCGAGACCCTGGTCATGGATGCCATTTACAACCCAATCCATACAAGGCTCTTGAAAGACGCACGGGAAAGGGGGTGTCCTACGATAAACGGGGTCGAGATGTTCCTTTATCAAGGGGCTGAGCAGTTCGAGCTCTGGACCGGTGTAAAGCCTCCCTACGACATCATGAGAGAGGCGGTGCTGAATGCCCTGGGGCAGTGAGACATCTTCGAGACAACACCCAGGGCCCGTCCGTGGAAGAGTCAAGATCCCGGGATCCAAGAGCGTGTCACACAGGGCGCTCATAGCCGCAGCTCTAGCGTCCGGGGTAAGCGTCCTTGATAACCTGCTCATTTGTGAGGATACCCTGTACACCGTCCATGGCCTCAAGGAATTGGGAGCAAAGATATCTCTGGAGAGGCAAAGGGCGCAGGTATGGGGTACCGGAGGAAGATTTTGCCGTAATACCAGGCGAAAAGAAATCTTCTTGGGCAACTCCGGAACTTCCTACAGGCTCCTCCTGTCTGTGTGTGCCCTGGCTCAAGGAGAATATGTGCTCACCGGCACTGCTCGCATGCGCCAAAGACCGGTCGGCGGATTGGTCAGCGCCCTGAGGGATCTGGGGGTAAAGGTTTCCTGTCGCGAAAGGGAGGGATTCCCTCCCGTGCTTGTTCGTGCCGGTGGTATCAAGGGTGGTGGGACCCGGATCAGAGGAATAGAGAGCAGCCAGTACGTCTCTTCCCTGCTTCTGTCCGGTCCTTACATGAACGACGGACTGAGGATCCAAATCCTTGAGAAGCAGGTGTCCAGGCCCTACATAGGGATCACCGTGAATCTTATGGAGGACTTTGGGGTCCGCGTGGAAAGATCGGGTGACTCCATCTATGGGGTCCGCCCAGGAAAGAGATATAGCGCTAGACACTATGTGGTGGAAGGAGACGTGTCCTCCGCGTCCTACTTCTGGGCCGCGGCCGCTGTAACGGGGGGAACGGTAGTTACCGAGAACATCGCCCCCTTTGTCACCGTCCAGGGGGACATCGCCCTGCTGGATATCCTGGAAGACATGGGCTGCGTCGTTACCAGGGAGGCAAACAAGGTCACCGTTCGAGGGAATCCCCTCACGGGAGTCGATGTGGACATGGGTTCCCTCCCCGACATGGTCCCCACACTTGCGGCCATAGCCCCCTTTGCAAAGGGCAGGACCGTGATAAGGAATGTCTCTCACCTGCGCCACAAGGAAAGCGATCGGCTCCAGGCCATAGTGACCCAATGGAGGCGCCTCGGGATCCCTGTGGAGGAGCTTGATGACGGAATCATCATACGGGGCGTTCAAGGAGACCTGAAAGGAGCCTGCGTTGATCCCCATGGGGACCATCGTATTGCCATGAGCCTTGCGGTCATTTCCCTGAATGTCCCTGCCCTGCTGATAAAGGATAACGGCTGCGTGGGCAAGTCCTTCCCAACCTTCTGGCAACTCTGGCAGCCATTAGCCCGTGGTTGATCTTGATATGGACGTGCCGGAAGGATTTTGGGGGAAAACACGCGGACCGCCGGTCTTCCTTTTTCTTGGATTATGGAACGCAGGCTATGGCAGGTCAGTTCAGGCGGATCAGCTTCGATACGATCTCGTAGGTGTTGACGAAGGCCTCGCTGGATAACCCCATGCGGGTCAAGGGAATCATTCCTGAAACCATTTCAAGTATCCTTTCGTCATAGGCCACGCCACCCAGGTTTGTCATTTCTAACATCAGGTAGTTCTCGGCAACATCCCCTATCACGTTTCCTATATTCTTTTCACTGGGGTCTCGTGCCATGTTCGTGACTATGGCAGGTCGAATCCTTCTGATCTCCCTCTGCAAGGTCTCCATCGCTCCGTTGCCGCCGGATTCCCCGATCACCTCCAGGAGTTCTTTGACCGTCTGGATATTCAGGTCATTCTTGGGATCCATGGCCTTCTGGACGAGTTCGTGGACGTAAGGGGTCTTTCGGGAGATCTGGCTCAACCGCCTGTAGACGGCGTTTCGCACAAAGGCATAGGCATTGTGAATGGAAATGGGGTCGGGGGTCAAAACCGCAATCTTCCTATGGGCCACCAAGAAGAAGTCCAGGACATTAAAGGACGTCCCTGCTCCCAAATCCATGAGGACATAGTCCGCATCGAGGTTGAGGATATTCTGAATGATCTTTCTCTTTTTCGCAAACTGGGGATTTGCCAGGGCCAGGTTTTCACTGGCACCGCAAATGAGCCTCAGGTTTTCCAGCTCCAAATCGACACAGGTATCCTTCAATGCCTTGCATCTTCCGGTGACAAAGTCATTCAGGGTTCGGGGCGGCGTTTTTATCCCCATGAGCGTGTGGAGACTGGCCCCGCCCAGATCAAGGTCAACAAGAACGACCCTCTTGTCCAGCCTGGCAAGCCAAAATGCCAGGAGAGAACAGACGATACTCTTGCCCACACCGCCCTTGCCCCCCCCAACGGCCCAAATGAAGGGATTCGTCCTGGTTCCTGTTAGCGATTTATCCTCCAAAGCCCCGCCTGTCTCCTATTGAATATACGGATCTCTCTTCTTCTCAGACTCCCAGAGGCTCCACAGGAGATTCTGTTCTGCATTGCCGCCATAGCAATAATCTTGGAGAAGTTCCCTGTCCCTTGGTGATAGTTCCTGGAACTCGAGGCCGAACATGGCCCTCTCCCCCTTTCTATTTAGGGCCTCTTTACCCCATATCACTTTTCCCAGGATATAGGGGTCTTCCGTCGTTCTCGGCAAGCTCAGGGTGATCTTTACGTCCTTTCCGACCATTTCCCCGGGGGCTCCGACCAAGTACTTCGATCCGACAATGATACAGGCCCCGTTCAGGGATATGTCTCTCGTCACGCCATCGAGTACCAAAGGCCATCTTTCTTTACTGCCTTGCGGGAAACCGACCGCGGCCTTTGTAGGGAGTTGGTGCCTGGCTGCCTTACGGACCCTGTAGGATGTCCCATCCTCCTCCAATTCAATCCTCTTCTCATAAAGATCAATAACGAGGAGTTCAACCCTGGGGTGCCGCACGCAGACCTCCATCAGTTTCTGCCCGGCTATCTTCAGGACCTCCACCCGACTCACCGTCTCCACGTCGGACTTGGAGATAATGACTTCTCGAAAAGGGTACACCTTTCCAAAGTAGTCGTTCTTCATAAGATTGAAACTTCGTTTCCTGTAAGTGTCTTCCTGCTCCTTTGCCTGATGATAGATGGACTCCTTCAGGATGCCTGACACTACAAAAAATAGATGAGACTCCCTGTCACCGAATCTCTTGATCATCTTTCTGCTCGGTAGACGGGATCTTTCTACACACCGCAAGAAAGAATACATTTCAGCCCACTCCATTCTTTGAAAGAACTGGTTCAATGGACTATCCTGGGCCTTGCATTCTATGATCCTTGAATGGAAATCCTGGAATTCCCCGAGAGAGGGGTTTGACAGGCGCCAAGCCAAGGTCTGCGACACGATGGCCTGAAGGGTCGCTCCCGAGTCCAGGTACATCCCGGCCGCATTCTTATAGGCCATGGCTCCTGCCGCAAAGGCCTTTTCCCTTACTAACAGGTCAGCAAAGGCCCTGTAGAGGGTCGGATTCTCGGGGACATCTTCGAACAGACTCTCAAAGTCCTTTGTGGAATCGATGACCACCGAACCGTCAAAAATACCCTTGATGATCCTCCGCTGCCGTTCCAGTTGTTCTTTCAAGACCTACCCCTGACCCCTTGGGACACTTCTTCTTTTATTGATTCGATGCTCTCATTCATAATGACGCTTTTCTTGAAGAGGAGTTTGATGACTTCCTCCAGGTGTTGCATCCTGGCTTCCATTCCTTCCATCTTCTGGGCAAGCCTTTTCAACTGGCCTGTGACCTCCTTCAGATTCCTTTGAAGATCATTAACGGCCTTATCTTCCGATGAAATGGAATGGTTTTCCCTGAATGACCTGATGAGCCTTCCGAGGTCCTCGGTCTCCTTTACGGAAGGAGTGGCGTCCATATCCCTGACCTCCCCATCACCCTGCCCCTTATGCTGCCTTTGCCTGGTGATATCTTCTTAATCTCTTCTTGATTCCCGCATCAATAAGCATGAGCCTCCTATCCTCATCCCTCCCCTGTTGCGGCCTGTCCTCTTCTTGCTCTTGGACGTCCACCCTCTTGATCTGCCTGGACAACATCAAGCCCAGCATCATGATAACGATGAGAGTAAGGAAGTTCAGCACCGCAAGAAAGAAGGTCTGCCAAAACCCGTATCGCATATAGGACATGAGGATGCTGTCCTGCGAATCAGTGACATCCCCATCTTCGGGACCTGCCCTCTCACTCCCGGTCCCCTGAGCCTCCTCCTGTGGCAGGTCACCTGTGAATGCCCTGTCAGCTTCTCTCAAGAGAGTTGTGGTGCCTCTCGTCGGGAACACCTCTTTGCTTTGGCCCCCCGCTTCCGAAAAAGAACCGTGCTGAGCTTGCGGAATCCAGTACAGGTCAAAAACCACTCGCTCAGGGTCTCCAAGGCGGAGCGTCTTCACGTTGAAATGGGGTAACTTTGGGATTATATTCGCGAAAAGGTCTGAGCCCCGCTGGTAGAATTCCACGCGGTCAAGGCGCTTGGGCCTCCCGAACCTCACAACCGGGGGCAGGTTTGTCCGGGTACCGGGAAAGAGAACCGAGAGACGTCCCTCATTTACGGACTCCAGGGGTATGCCTGCAGGGGCATCTTGGAATTCAAAGACCAATCTCGTAAATGATCCGTGCTCCCCCGTCCGCGTCCTCTCCAAGACCGCCGCACTTGCAGGCCCCAGGGCTAACCCTTTCACCAGGAGGGCACCCGCGATCATTAGAACTGCATGCCGCGTCATTGTCATGTCATCATCCCTGTCAAAGCCCTGGCAACCTGGCTCCCTCTGGCCCGCACACAGTCATTTCAGGAAAATGGTTCTCCCCAAATTCAGGGCCAGAGCAGTGACTTTGGACAGACCAGAGCCTTATCCGAAGGTCTTTCATGGACGAAAAGACCCGGGTCCCGGGGAGAGGCCTGCAAAGCGTCCGAAATGATTATATTGGGATTAATATTGTATGTCAACAAAGATTATTGCACAATATGTTGTGGTAGGCCATTGTTGGGTACTTTTGGGGTTTGATAGAAGCGATTTGCGGGAAATGCGGACTAAGGCCCCGATTTTGTTCGGGGCCCATGTATTGCCGGAAGAAAACTCATCAGGCGGGTTTGACCTTCGTGGCCTGCGGGCCCTTGTCGCCTTCAGCCTCTTCAAATTCCACTGCTTGACCCTCCTGGAGACTGCGAAAACCCTCCCCTTCGATGTTAGTATAATGAATGAATAGATCCTCGCCTCCTCCCTCGGGAGTTATGAAACCGTATCCTCTCTTGTTGCTAAACCATTTTACTGTGCCCCGTGCCATGAAATTTCCCTCCCTTTCAAATCCTTCCCTGTCTCCGTCCTGCTCTTCATTCCGACCTGTCTCTTGCCGACCCAAGACGCGGCCCTCCTTGGCTGGACCAGGAATTAACCAGACAGATATTTCACCCTCAAAACAATCACGTACAATAATTTAAAAAACAGATCAAAGTCAACCTTTCTTTGAATCGGGCCTGTGAGGGGTATGGTATTTTGCATCAGGGTTGTCTGGTCGGACCCTTGCAAAGTAGCCCCAGGGCAGGTGGTTGCGGTCCCTGTTGTTGATCAAGCATCGGGAAGCGTCTTCTTATCGTTGGTCCAAGGAAAATACAAGGATCAACCCCTAGGAAGCTGGGCCCCAGATTATCTCGTTACATTTGCCCCCCCACAGGTCCCCTGGGACCTCACTGCGCGGCGGCTGCGGCTTTCTCCCTGTTCGCACATTTGTCGCTTGACTTACTCCTAGAGATTGTTAATTTATTGGAAAATGTGGAAGGCAATAGGTCTGCATGACACTCGGCAAAAGGAAAGGAAGAGTCCATTGAATGAGGTAACAAATGCCCTGTACCGGCGCCTGGAGCAAAGGGGTATTGAATCTGGTCTGATTCCAGGGTTCATAAAGATCATCGCGGACTTTATCATTCCCGAACCTGCCTTGAGCCTCGACTTGAAAGAGGCCAACAGGCGTCTGCATTCTCTGGGGTGGGATGAATTTGATCTGGATTATCATACCCTCCAGCTTGTCATAGCAGCTCTTGAGGCCGAGGATTCTCTCAATCCCACGGCCGTTCACCATGAGTTCGACCTCTCCCATTCTATGGCAAATCAAAACACATTATAGACACCGTCCTTACAGTCACTCATGCCGTTTGCTTGTGCGCTATCGGCTTGAAGTAGGTGACCGGAGGAGGCATCCCAATACACCAGAGGCATTTGTGGAGCCCGGAACGGGCAGTGCTCCCAACTCCCTCGAGATTGTATCCTTTATTAGACATTTCGTGCCATCTCGTTATATAATGTATAAACTCGGTTTCGAAGGAGATGGACGCATCTCGCCGACAAGCTTAAGGAAATCCGGAAATCCCTCTTTGGCACAATAATTGCCCACAGCTATCATATAGCTAACATGCCGGATTTCGCCCAAGGCCGTTTGGTATACCTCATCTGCGGGGCGTTTGTATGCGATGAAGACATCCTCCATTAGAAGATGTGCGGTTATTCCTGTTCTCCTTTCCCTTCTTGCACTTACAGGCTGTTTTGAAGTGCTTAGTGCGGTAGCTACAAGTACGGCCATGACCGCCGAGTACGTTATCAACAGCAAGAGTTCCCAGACCGTGACCTATGGATTTAGAAGAGCCAAAAAGGCCCTGCTTGTCGCACTCTGCAAGATGGAGATCCCGGTCAATGCCGTGGAGGAGATCGAGGCTGGAGAGGAGATAAGGGCCCAGACCGATACACTGAAGATCAGGATCGAATTGACGGAGATAACGCCATCGGTAACCCGCATTGCGGTCATTGCAGAGAAGCAGTTTATGATCCATGACAGGGCCACCGCACAAGAGATCCTTCGCCAGGCCTCGGACATTGTGGAGAGGATCAACGGCTGAGTCCCATGAGCTAAGGACCTCCAGGCCCTCTCACCGGACCCAAACCAGTATGCCAGTCTTCCAAACTTCCTTTGTTCTGATGGGGCGGAAGCTCCTAGGTTCCAGCGCACAAAGAGCCGATAAGAGATACCAACCAAAGGTATCCCTCCCCGCATACCCCGTCGATCAGGGTCCCACAGGTCCTTTGGTTACATGGAGCTGGTTACATGGAGCCGAACCGTTTCTTGACTATCTTCCCCGAAATCCATCCTGTCCTTTTCAGCCCAGGCAGCCATATCTGATACCACCCCTTCTTTTCATCCAGCACATAGAAATCCTGATTCTTTCGCGCCCTCGTGATTACGCGTGTTCCAATAGAGGGGCCCTCCCTGATATTGGCCCGTCTCACTTGGATGACCACCCTGCTCAAGAGGTCTTCGGGCATATTCTTGATATCCTGGGACAGGATTCCAAGTTCTCCGGTGAACCCCTTCGGCACCCACCCGGCCTCTCTGAGCCGTGGAATCCATACCTTCAACCACCCTTGCTCGGTGTCTATTTTCACTAACTTGTCACCCTTTTCCAAGGGGCCAAAGTAGTAGGCCTTCTCGTGGGGCTTGAGCCACACGTAGCACCCGTCCTTCACAACCTCAAGGGTCTTTAATAGCTGATGCGGGGCCTTCTCCTCTCGGTGAGGACCTTCTCTTCCAGCACTCCCATGGGCCTCTTGAACCTTAACCTGGCTCTCGCTCACGAGACAACCGTGAGACTGGGGCATCACCAAGAAGAGCACCAAGGCCAAAATGGGTCTCTTACATAATCCCTTCAATTCCGTTCCCTGTTTGAATACGCTCCCTCC
Source organism: Deltaproteobacteria bacterium (assembly GCA_019308745.1). Taxonomy (GTDB): domain Bacteria; phylum Desulfobacterota; class DSM-4660; order Desulfatiglandales; family HGW-15; genus JAFDHO01. The sequence goes on along the minus strand of JAFDHO010000006.1, from coordinate 43,160 downwards.
TTCGCCAGGACACAATCGCCCCTTTGTCTTTGCCGAGGAGGGAGGTAAGCTTCCATCTCACGCCCCGGGTCCTCCACCTATGGAAGGGGAGTCTTCACTAACCGTTTGTTAAGATTACATATTAGTCTAGAAAGTATGACCCCCCCTGTCAATCAATAAAGCGACTCATGGGGACCGGCTTCTTGGCCCTTCCATCGATCTATCCGCCTGCCCGCTTTTTGTTTATCATGACCTTGAAACATTCGGAAAAAACGAATATAAAGTATGAGAGCTGAGAATGTCTTAAGCCATCAGGTCTTGCCAGACCAATGCCTGCAGCACGAACAACAATCGTGCCGGGGGATTTCACAGGCCCTCCTCAAGGAGAAATCAAATGAAGTGCACCGGGCATGGGCTCGCTGCGGCCAAGACATCTGATCCTGCCACTTGAAATGCCCCTGAAACCCTTTTTTGGAGGAAAGCAATGCCTACGACTTACAATGTCCAAGACATAATGAAGTACTTGCCCCATCGATACCCCTTTCTTCTGGTTGACCGTATTCTCGAGCTTGTTCCCGGCGAAAGGGTTGTGGGGTTGAAGAATGTCACGATCAATGAACCTTTTTTCCAAGGTCATTTTCCAGGATCACCTATCATGCCCGGTGTCCTGATCCTTGAAGCAATGGCCCAGACAGGGGGGGTGCTTGCTTACGAGTCTCTTCCTTCTGAACTGCACGGGGCCCCCGTCTATTTCATGGCCATAGACAGGGTAAAATTCCGCAGGCCGGTTCTGCCCGGGGATCAATTGGTATTTGAAGTCCGGTTTGTGAGGCAACGCTCAAAGGTTATCAAGCTGGCAGGCACATCCACTGTCGCCGAAAAAAGGGTAGCCGAAGCAGAGTTCATGGCTACCATTGGCGAGCGGCCCTAGTTCCTTTTATGAACCGAAGGCGGGGAGTGAAAAGATGGGTAATAAGCACTCTGCTGATGAGATCTACGGAAGGGTCAAAAAGGTGATCGCGGAAGTGTTCAATGCGGACGAAGGAAGCATAACCATGGAGACAAGGTTTGTGGACGACCTTGGAGCCGAATCCTTGGATATCGTCACCCTGTTGATGGAATTTGAAGACGAATTCGACAGAAAGATCCCCGACGAAGACGCAGAGAGAATACTGAACGTGGGTGATGCAGTGGCATATATTATGAGCATCATGGAACCGCAAGGCCAACCCTGAGCTTCAAAATACCCTTATGCGACAGGACAAATTGACGCTACATCCTGTTCGGCTGCCAGCATATAAAAGAATTTTGGTAAAAGTCTGTGAGGACGGAACGGATCGTTAGACTTGAGCAATAGCCCCATGAAGAGACGAGTCGTCATTACAGGCATAGGCATTATAACTTCCATCGGGGACAATATCCAGGAGTTCTGGGCGAACTGCCTTCAGGGCAAGACCCGTATCGAGAGGATTCCCGAACACTGGTACAATTATGCTGATTTCAACTCCCAGCTCTGGTCCCCCCTTCCGGAACTCTCCTTTGAGCAATACGAGATCAACCGCATCGAGAGAAAGCAGCTGGACAGATCGAGTCTCATTGCCATAGGCTGTGCCTTCCAAGCGCTCGGTTCAGCCAAATTGCCCCTGGAAAAACTGGACCAGAGACGAAATACCTTTACGGTCCCTTCAATCAACAAAGAACGCGCCGGGGCCTTCATGGGGACCGGCATTGGCGGTATAAAGACCCTCAGCGAATGTTTCGCATACCAGACTATTACCCGGCAAAAGCAGGCCTTGGCCGACCTCCTCCCCAAGATGAAAGATACCGCGCCCCGGAGCTATCCTCAACTGGAACACATCATGGAAAGGCTTGCAACACCAAAACGTTTCAACCCCTTTGCCGTCTCCATGATTATGCCCAATGCCTGCTCGGGAAATCTGGGGATTAAGTTCGATTTTCGCGGAAGCAACAACACCTTTTGTGCTGCCTGCGCATCAGGGACCGTGGCAATTGGTTACGGTTTTAAAGCCATCAGATCCGGTGAACTTGATCTTGCCCTGGCAGGTGGAACCGAATACTTATACGACGATTACGGAGGGACCTTCTATGGGTTCGATGTGGTCAGGGCGCTCACCAATAACAACCAGGACCCTGACAAGGCAAATTGCCCCTTTGATGTCAAGCACTCCGGATTCCTGTTCAGCGAAGGTGGCGGGGCCGTCCTCGTGATAGAAGAATTAGAGCATGCCTTGGAAAGGGACGCACCGATCATTGCGGAAATTATCGGTTATGGAGAGACCTGTGATGCCCACAACATCATGATGATGCAAAGCAGCGGCCAAAACATCCTGAGAATGATAGGCCACGTGTTGGAGGATGGAGGAAAAAGCCCAAAGGACGTGGATTACGTGAATACCCATGGCACGGGCACGGTGCTCAATGACGAAACCGAGGTCAAGGTGATCGATGAAACCTTTGGAAGAGGTGCCCTTGTCAATTCCACAAAATCCTTGCTGGGGCATACATTGGGGGCCTCCGGGGCTATCGAAGCCGTCGTTGCGGCCTTAAGCATAAGACACAAGACCACCCACGCCTGCAAGAATCTCGAAGAGCCCATAGCCGATCTTAACTTTGCCACCCAGGTAGCTTCATACCCCATCAGAACTGCCCTATCCCAGTCCTTTGGCTTTGGCGGACATAACGCAGCACTCCTGCTCAGGGAATACTGCGGTTGATAGTTGATATGAGTCACAATTGAGTGATTTGGGCCTCTTCCGTGGGTGCTTTTACGCGTCTGTCCAGAAAACCCATCCAGGAGACCGCAAGGGTAAGTGCCCCAAACTCCTCCCCCACTCGTCCCTTCAAAATGTAGGGCCTGGATCCGGTAAGCATGTGGCAGAACCGGTGATAGGCCTCCGGAAAAAACACGGTCTCATAAAGTCCGGTGGTATCCTCAAAAGAGACGAATTTCATGGGATCACCCTCTTTCGTTTGCACCGTCTTCCCTGTCACCAGCCACCCGATAGTGGCGACCGCCTCACCCACGTGGGATGAAAGCTCAGCGGCCTTCACGTATTTCAACCCCCTCAAACGATCCTTGTATTGCTCCAGGGGGTGGATAGAGAGGAGAAATCCCAGGGTCTCCATTTCATTCCTCAGTATTAGCTTCCGAGGATAATGTCCGTAGATGTTCTCGGTTCCCTTCCCCGGGGAAAGGGAAAACAGGTCCCGTGTCTTTCGTTCCTCTTTCTTTGAAAAAAACCGCAGTGCCTGCCATACAAGACCGGATCTGGGGAGCCCTGAAGCAATGCTATCAAAGCAACCCGCCTTGATCAGCACCCTGACATCCTGGAGATGGATATGGAAGGCCATTCGATTGAGAAACTCCTCCAGGGATTCAAAGGGGCCCCGCCTTTCCCTTTCATGGATGATTGCTTCCCTGGCCTCTCCGGAGATATCCTTCAACTGCATGAGACCGACCCGTATATGCCGTTCTTTTCCCGTGTACTTGATCTCGCTCCGGTTGATATCCGGGGGGAGGATCTGGAGCCCCATTCGCCTCGCTTCAGATAGATAGCCAAAGGTGGAATAGTACCCCCCGCCATTTGAAATGACCGAGGCCATGGACTCGGCCGGGTAGTGGGCCCTCAGGTAGGCGGACTTGTAGGCCACCAAGGTATAGCTGGCCGAATGGGGCTTGCAAAAACTGTAGCCATCAAAACCCATAATCATCTGCCATACCTCCTCTATTACCTTTGGAGCAACCCCCCTCTCCCTGGCCGCCTTGTCAAACCGGGCATAGAAGTCCCGGAGCCTCTTTTCCCTGTCTTTTTTACTCACGACCTTCCTGAGGGCGTCGGCCTCTGCTGCATCGAATCCTGCAAGGTGAATCGCCGCCTGGCTCAATTGCTCCTGAAAAACCATGACACCCAGGGTCTCTTTCAATACCGGTTCCAAGAGGGGGTGGGGGTAATCCCAGGGTTGCCCCTTCAGCCGAGAGACCCAGGTATGGATACTATCATTGGATGCAGGCCTGATAATGGAGGTGACCACCACGTTCAAATGAAAGTGGTCCTGGCGGAAGTACTCTTCAAGGGTATACACGGATTGAACCTTCTTTAGCACCTGCCTTGTGGCCGGGCTTTCGAAGTAAAACACACCGATCGTATCTCCCCTGTAGAAGATCTCTACCGTCTCGGGGTCATCGACCGGGTTCCAGTCCCCGTAATCGATTCGCCGTCCGTAGTTCCTCTCTACCAGCTCGAGGGCATCCCGGATGACCGCCAAGCTCCGATTCCCCAGCACATCTATCTTGACCAACCCCCCCTCTTCAACGGAGTCCTTCTCCCACTGGAGCACCTGGACCCCGCTCGCGGATATCTCCACCGGGCAGTATCTCCGGATCTCGTCGGGCACGACGACAACACCCCCGCAGTGAATGGAAAGATGATCTAGATGATCCTCTAAACGGACGGCGGCATGGAGGATCTCGTCCCAGGGCTTCTTGAACTCTATCCCTCTCATCTTCGGGTGGTGCTCCAGTTCCCTCCAGACCCTCTTTAGACGCCATCCGAAACCGATCTTGCTCGTTACGTGACTGATCTCCGATCCTGTCAATCCAAAGACCTTTGCAACTTCCCTGAGGGCCGATCGGGCGCCAAAGGTGTTGTGGTTTGCGACCATGGCGGTCCTGGCGGCCCCGTACTTGGCAAATACATAGTCAATGATCCGATCCCTTTCATCCCACGCAAAATCCACGTCAATGTCCGGGGGATCCATTCTGCCGGGATTCAAAAATCGCTCAAAGAACAGGCGATGTTTTACGGGGTCCACATGGGTTATCCCCAGTGCATAGGAGACGATGGAGGCAGCCGCACTCCCCCTCCCGCAGGAACGATTGGCCCTCCTGGTAATGTCGGCAACAACCAGAAAATAATGGGCAAAATTTTTCTCCCGGATGATTTTCATCTCATGCTCCACCCTTTCCCGAATCGCCGGGGTTATCTCTCCATATCGCCGCCGGCATCCCTCCAGGGTTTCCTGATAGAGGCGCTCAAAGGCCCCTCTGTCATCCAGTCCCTCAAAGGTAGGGAATATGATCTTTGAAAAGTCCCAGTCCGATAAACAGGCCCCCGCCACCTCAAGGGTATTGCAAATCGCCTGGGGGGCATGAGGGAACTGCTCTATCATGACCCCTGGACTCGCGAGATAATTGTGCTCTCTGCATGTGTCCCCATAGGTGAGCCTCGACAGCTTGGTGTTCATGTCAATGGCCCTGAGGATCCGGTGAAGCTGAAGCTGGTCTTTCCTTGCCAGGTAGACCCTATTGGTGGCCAAGGGAGGCACCCCGCTCCTCCTGGAGAAGGCATAACAGGCCGCCATGTTGTAGCCCGGTGACATCTCTACATAGAGATCCTCCATGGAATCTCCCCTAAGGGCCTTGAGCACCTTGAAATCGTCGGAAAAGATGATCAGCCCCTTACGTCTCTCCCTCAAGGATCGGATCATGTCAAAGTCCTGGTGGCAGTGGCGGTCCGAGATGATCCGGCACAGGTTGGCATATCCCTCCCTGTTTCGTACCAGCAGGACCGCCCGGTGCTCCGGGGTTTGGATTTCACCCCCGACAATGGGTTTTATCCCCACCTCCCTGGCCGCCTGAATAAAAAAGACCATGCCATAGAGGGCATTTGTATCCGTCAGGGCGAGCCGTTCCATTCCCTGCTCCTTGGCGGTCCGGCAGAGCTCTTCCAGGGTACCCATACCCCAGCCCTTGGAATAGTGAGAATGCACATTAAGGTGAACAAATCCGTACTGTTCTTCCATACTTAATCGCCTCCCCGCCATACCTCTCCCGGATCCGGTCCAGGGCCAGGATTGCCCCGGCCTTTTTCTCTCTGTCATGGGGAGCTGCTGCAAAAAGGGTGAGCTGGGGGTCGGGTGCTGAAAAATCCCTGAACCATACCTTCATGAACCTGACCCGAACCCGGCGCCGGCAGGCCTTAAGAAACAACCTTTCCATGGACCTGTAAAGCTCGAAATCCCAGAAGCTGGGCCTTGGGAGGTTGATCCTGCGAGTAACCTCTTCCTGGTCCGCGTACCTGATGATCAACCCTGCCCTCCGGGGGGCCAGGGACCTGGCTCGAAGTTTAGAAGCACACTTCTCAACCAATCCGTACAGTGCTGAAAGGAGCTTCTCGTCATCGTTTTCATCCCCCGCAAGGACAACCTCCTCGGAGACCACTGGTTTCGCCCTGGGCGGGCAGACCGGAGTGGGGTCGATGCCTACAGCCCTCTGGCGGATCATGTAGGCTTCCTTGCCAAAGACTATCCTCAGGCTCCCCATGTCCATTGCTGCTATCTCCCGAACCAGGGTGATGTTCAGTTCTTCCAGGAGAATCCTCCGGCGAACATGTCCTATACCTGGAAGCATGTCCACCTTGAGGGGGGCCATGAACAGGGGTTCCCGGCCGTGGTCTACGTCCAGGACTCCTTCGGCGCGCAGGATTCGGGATGCAATGCTGGAGACCATTTTGTTGCCCGCCACCCCGACCGTCCCGGGCAATTGTAAACGCTTTTTGATCTCTCTCCTGAAACGGCTGGCCGCATCCTTTGCCCTTCCCCAGAGTCGTTCAGTGCCTGTCATGTCCAGATACACGTGTCCAGGGCGAAAAGGCTCCCACAGGGGGGTATATTGAGTTGCTACCCTGATCAGCTCTCTCCACGCCCTTTCTGTAAGTCCTAAATCGGGAGGGATTACTCTCAGGTCAGGACAAAACCTGATGGCCTTTCTAAGGGGCATCCCCCGGTAAACGCCTTCCCTTCGGGCCTCGTATGAGGAAGAAAGAATGAGGGCCCGCTCTGAGTGGAGCGGTGCCAGTGCCACGGGGCGTTCCCGCAACCCCGGCTCACAAACCCGGGCTACGGCAATGGCAAAGGCAGGGATATGAAGATGGATAATGTGGCGAAGCAATACCCAACTCTCCTAACAGATCGTGCTTTTAGTCCATAATCAAGGATTGTTCGTCTCTCCGGAGTTGAATGTAAAACATAACAGGCCGGTGCCCAAGGCCTTTTATTTGTTTTATCCCCAATAAGGACTCTGCAGCCCCTTGGGAGGCCTTTTCACAAGGCTCAATCAAATTCCTCCCAGGCATTGGCAACGGCACGAAACACTTAACAAAAGGCCCTAATAGCCCCAGGAGGTCATCTCCACCGGAGCCCCTATCTTCTGTGCCTGTGAGGCGATGACTATGAGGCTTATGGGCGGCGGACAAAAGCTTGGGTCGAATATTGGGCCTTGTGAAAAGACCTCCCAAGGGGCTAAACACCATTCTTGTCGCGCTTTGAGCAACAGCCTGACAAGATAAGACACCCTGCTCTACATGTACTGCCTCATCACTCCAACCACCTTTCCCTCAATACGCAGGTCCCCGCCCCTGACAATAATGGGGGCCATTTCCCCGTGGGCGGGTCTTAGTTCCACATGGTCTTCCCTTTTGTAATACCTTTTCACGGTAGCCTCGTTGTTGACGAGGGCCACCACGATCTCGCCGTTGTCGGCCGTTGGCTGCCTGCGAACCACGATGAAATCCCCGTCCAGGATCCCGTCCTCCTTCATGGAGTCACCTCTGACCTGGAGGACGAAATGCTCTCCTTTTCCTGCCATTGAGGGCGGGACCTCAATGGCGTTTACGTCTTCCACCGCCTCTATGGGTTTACCCCCGGCCACCTTCCCCAGGAGGGGGAGTTCAAACCTCTTTGTTTCCACGGGGCTGATGACCCTAATTGCCCGCTTCTGGTTCTTTTTCCCCGGGAGACTGATGTATCCCTTTCGCTCCAGGGTCCTGAGATAGGTAGTGACCGTATTATAGGATCTGAAGCCGAAGTGGGAGCATATTTCGTCAAAACTCGGAGATCGTCCCCATTCCTCCAGATACCTGTAGATGTATTCCAGGAATGCCTTTTGTTTTTCCGTCAATTTCATAGTTTCCCTCCTGGAACCCCAGCGCCCCAGGCTCCCGAATCAAGATATCCCAGTGGAGAATCCAGAGGTCAGTATCCACAACCCAGGATAAGGTTCTCGCCAATGCTCAACCTAACTATATGAATTCGCTGGAGCGAAGCGACATCAAAATTCTTCTGACCTCTGGCTTCTGACTTCTGGCTTCCCGATATCGCCAATTATTGCGGGCCATAGCCCTTTTACAGGCTGTTGCCCAAATCCTTATCAAGGACGATGAGCGGTCCCTGGGTGCCTTTTCTCAAGGCTCAATCAAATTCCTCCCAGACATTGGCAACGGCACCAAACATTTAACAGGAGGCCACAGTAGCCCCAAAAGATCATCTCCACCGGAGTCTCCGTCTTTTGTGCCTGTTAGGAGGCGACTATGAGGATTATGGGGGCGCATAGAAGGATCAGGACGAATATTGAGCCTTTTGAAAAGACCTCCCAAGGGGCACAATAGTTCCTTGATAGTCCCTATTCGAGAGTAAAGCAGACAAAGGGATCTGGGCAACAACCTGTTTAGGGATGACCCAAACCGAGTCCTGTGGCTCTGGATCGTCATTACAGCAAAACTTACAGATTATATTGCTGTAAGCTTAACTGAAAGTCAAGAGGAAAAATAACTTTTATGGAAAAAACACACCCCTCTTTACCCGCAGCCCCTGCCTATAGAGAAGCCCCGGATAATGCCCAATCAGGCGCACCTGTGGGAAACGCCAGGCATGGCCTCACATTGACACAGAAGTCTGTTTCACCTATAATTCGACGTTAAATTCATCTCGGGAGCACCGACTGCAGGGGGACTTTGCGCAGGAACCCGCGGGCAATCATGTGTTCCGGATTGGGAAAATAGCTGTGTTCAAAAAAGGTTCTTTTTATCCACTCCTCATACCCTCATTCCTGACCCTCATCACAATCCTTGTCGCCTGGCAATGGCCCCCCATCACGAAAAAGATAGGTAAAATAGAGGAGTTAGAAGCCCTCCTCCTGATCCTGCCCTTTTTTCCCTATGCCATCTTCGCGGCCGGCATGATCCTGGGCTGGCGCTTCAATAACGGCGGAATGGTGCTCTCTTCCATGCTCCTGGGGCTTGTCTACCTTGGCCTTTCCGCGTCAGGCCACGGAAAGCCGTCCCCCGGCAACCCGGGCCTTGGAATTACGGAACTCACGAGCCTATTGATTCCCCTGAATATCGCCTTCTTTTCTACCCTTACCAGGCGCCGGATTTTGACGCACTTGGGGAGCCTCTCAGTCGGCCTGATTTTGGCCCAGGTCTTTGCATCGGTCGTCCTTTGCCAAAAAGATCTCCCCCTTCCCTCACTATTGGGCGCAAAGGGGCCCTTTCCTCTGTTCAGTCATTGGGGAGCGGCCTGGTCTTCGAGTCTCCGAGATGTGATAGCCCAGACCAACCTCTTGGATTTCCATCAGGTCCCCACGATTTCTCTCCTCTCATTTCTCCTGGCCATGGCCTTTCTGTGTTATCGATATTACAAAATCCGTGATTCCCTCTCAGCAGGATTCCTCGGGATACTCGTGGCCGCCTTTCTTGGCCTGTTGCCAGGATCTCCCATTGCCGTTCGAGCAATTTACTTCTCAGCGGCAGGTATCATATTACTCAGTGCCACTGTTGAGACCTCCTTTTCCATGGCCTACATGGACGAACTCACCGGACTGCCCGGAAGGAGGAGCCTGAATGAAACATTGATCAACCTGGGAAGAAGGTATGCCATCGCTATGATTGATATTGATTTCTTCAAGAAGTTCAATGACAAATACGGCCATAAAACAGGGGACCAAGTCCTCATGATGATCGGCTCCAAGCTAAAAGATCTGACAGGGGGTGCTAAGGTCTTTCGCTATGGCGGGGAGGAGTTCACCGCGGTCTTTCCCGGCAAATCAGCCCGGGAAGCATACCCTCACCTGGACACGCTTCGAAAGATCATCGAAACTACGCCTTTTACCGTTCGAGGCAGGGGAAGGCACAGGGGGTCCCCCGAGCACCGTGGCAAGGTGAAGGCACTCAGGCAAAAGGGCTTGAGGGTTACTGTGAGCATAGGCATAGCCAACCCCAACAGTCGCCTCTCAAAGCCTGAGAAGGTGCTGAAGGCGGCTGACAAGGCCTTGTACAGGGCCAAAAAGAATGGAAGAAACCGCGTCGAATGGTGATGATCCTTACTGGCACCTAGCTTCTCCGCATATCACCAAATGATTCGCGCTGTTATGCCCTATGGCTTGAGCGCCCTCAAGCTCTTCACAGGATTAGGCGGTCCCCTGGAAAGCCGAGATATTGAGAAATTACGGAAGCCCCATTTATGTCGTTGGCCCATTGGGGTTTTTTCCTTGACTTATATGCATATTTGGTGCATATAAGTATGCATGAGGACAACAATAAACATTGATGACAAGATACTGGAGCAGGCGTCCCGACTGACCGGTGTTACAGAGAAGACCTCCCTGGTTCGACTTGGCTTGAAGGCCTTGATTGCCTTGGAAAGCAGCAAACGTCTCGCCAAGCTCGGTGGTACCGAGAGTAATCTACGTCCCGTTCAGAGGCGAAGGCCCGCATAGCGCACTGATGGTCCTTGTCGACACCTCAATTTGGATTACACATTTCCGCCATGGGAATAAACGCCTCGAAATGCTTTTGATGGATGGGGAAGTTACCTCTCATCCATTTATTGTCGGCGAGTTGGCCTGTGGTAGCCTGAAAAACCGCAAAGAGATCCTTTCCCTGCTTCAAGAACTTCCGATGGCTCCAACAATTGAATTCGAGGAGTTCTTGTTTTTTGTGGAACAAAAGCAATTGATGGGAAAGGGTGTTGGTTTTGTAGACATTCACCTATTGGCCTCCGCCCAGATTTCAGGCACACCTCTATGGACGGCAGACCGGAGGCTGAGGAACTTAGCAGACAAACTTGGTTTGGCTTTCTAGCAAATATCCGGGCCCAGGCGACCGGGGCTTTTGGTCACCCCAGAGGGATATTCTTTTAGTGACCAGCACCCAAGGAGGTCATGCCCATTTTTTCAAGACCATATCTCAAGAAAATCCCACCGGACACTGCCGTAACCCAATATTTGGGGTTTACGCTCATGAATCCCTAGGAATTGACTCCAAATTCCTTAAACCCCAAATATTGGGTTGCCACCTCTTGACGAAATAGATATGGTCTTGAAAAAATGGACAAGACCGGACCGGGCCTGTTTTTTACGTCAGAGCAAACTGCCTCTGACTCCCGCGGACCGGGATCTTCGAGGAGGCAGGGTTTCCGTGTTGGAATGAACTTCCCTCAGCGACATAATACTGCCGCGGGTATTGAGGCCTCAGGTGGAGATCAAAGGTTCTAGTACTCCTCGCCTCTCCTGACCTCGCATAGCAAGGCCTTGTAGACGGGGAACCCGGAGATGGGATCACGATTTTCGAAGTCGGTGATGTAGTTTGTGTTTGCCTCGCGCCACGCCTCTGCGTGGATCGGGCTGCCTCCGCCAGCATTCAATTCTACCTGACCTGCCATCACATCATCGGTCACCCTGGCCCAGACACTCACCTTTCCCCGTTGCGACTCCACCCACACCCTGTCCCCATTGGAGATTCGTCGGGCCTTGGCGTCAGCGGGGTTTATGAGCACATGGGGTTTAGGCTGTAGTTTGAGCAATCCCGGGATATTCAGGTGTTGCGATCTAAATGCCGACTGAAGCCTTGCCCCTGTATTCAACACCAGCGGATACCGTCTGTAGAGGTCCGGACTCCCGACCGGGCCCTCCTGGGGTTCCACGTACAGAGGCAATCCATCGTAGCCATATTGCTTGAGCAGGCTCGACACGATCTCCAGCTTCCCGGACGGGGTGTTGAATCCTGGTTGACCATCTCTGCGGAGAAGCCCCTTTTCATATTTTCTGTACTCCACCTTCCCGGCATCGTAGCTGATCCCCTCGGGATGGGCCTCGAGGTCTTCAAGGGAAACGGGACCCTGCCCAAAGGCCCACTTGATCCGTTCCTCTTCTGTGGCGGGGAACATATCCCCATAACCTAGCCTCTGGGCCAGGTCTGCAAGGAACTGAAATCCTGATCTGGCCTCGCCTATGGGTTCGATGATCCTCTGTCTCAGTTGGCAGTAGCCTCCCGGATACCTCTGGTAGCCCAGGTTTTCAAAATTGGTGGTTGCCGGGAGGACGACATCGGCATACATGCCGTCAGCCGTCATGAACCGGTCGAAGGTCACCATGAAATCGAGCTTCCGAAAACACTCCTTCCAGATTTCAGGGTTAGGCAGGCTGGTGAGCAGCGATGCGCCCAGTATGAGGAGTCCCCGAACGGGATAGGGATCATCGTTCAAGATCGCCCTGGGGGCCTCCATAAACTGGGCTGACTTGAGCATGTCACAGAACAGGGGGTACCTGTCGGCTCCTATTGGTTTGACCCCCGTGGGAGGATCCAAGTGGATCCTCGGAAACTTCGCCGGACTGCGGGGCCTGAACACGAGCCCGCCGGGGACGTCTATGTTCCCGGTAATCCCCCAGAGACTGAGGACGGATCGAATATTCTGGACCCCACTGTTGGTATACTCGAGTCCCGTGTACATGACAAGCGAGGCCCCTTTTGCCCTTGCTATTTCCCTGGCCGCCTTCACGATCGTATCCCTGGGTACCCGCGTGATCCCTTCGGCAACGTCCGGAGGGAACTGCTTTACGTATCGCCGAAGGTCATCGAAACCCAGAGTCCAGTTTCCCACGAAGGCTTCATCATAGAGGCCCTCATTGATTACTACATTCATCATGCTCAAGGCCAACGCCCCGTCGGTTCCCGGTCTCACTCCGATCCATTGATCGGCCTTTTTTGCCATGTCTGATCGCATGTGGTCTATTGCTATCACCCTGGCCCCACGCTTCTTGGCAGCGAGGATTCTTTTCACCTTGTCCGGGGGCGAATCCGTGGGCGGATTCGCCCCCCATATCACGATCAGGTCCGTGTTTTCGAAATCCGAAAAGGTGAAGGTCATAGGCGCACCCAGGGTTGCCACCGGGGCGAAAATGCCATAGGAGACATAACAGATTGCAGAGACCCCGGTGGCATTGGGCGATCCAAAGGGGAAGATAAAGCCCGACGTCCCTTGGGTTGGGAGTGCACGAATCCCGAAGACATCCGTGAGGTTATTGTCAAAGCTGCCACGCCCGAAGTAGGTCATTACCGCCTCCGGCCCATAGGACTCCTTAATCTTTTCAAAGGCATCAGCGATCCGGTCCATGGCCTGGTCCCAGCTGATACGCTCGAATTTTCCCTCGCCCCTATCATCAACCCTCATCATAGGATACTTGAGCCGATCATCGGAATATACGATCTCCTTCGCATGGACGCCCCGAACGCAAACCACGTCCACCGGATGGCCCTTGATAGGTAATATCTTGCTGATCTTTCCATTCACGAGCTCGATTGTCGCGCCACATCCACCAGGGCATATGCCGCAGATCCCCGTTCTTATTTCCTTCACCCCTGTTTCGCTCCTTTTCGCCGTCATGCTGTCCCCTCACAAGAAATTTCTTCCTCTATCCCACATTCCCAGCAGTGTCCGGTTAGGATTTTGTATAGTATGGTGGCCCTTGAATAACTCATAGGCTATCTGCCAAAAGCTGGATCAACAAGAAGGGCAGGGGCCACAACCATCTGCTCTAAGAATTATTTTGCAAAATCCTAACCGGACACTACCGCACACTATGCCACATTTCAGGAAATAATTCCAGGGTCTGAGGGTCCTTCCCTCTCCTGCCCATCACTTTTGAGTATCAGGCTTATGTCCAGTGCCTTAACGGAATGGGTCAGCTTCCCGACTGAAATAAAGTCCACCCCGGTTTCGGCGATCTCGGCCACGTTTTCCATGGACACGGTACCCGAGGCCTCGAGGGGGACGCGCCCTCCGGTCATTCTTACCGCCTCTCTCATTTCTTCTATTGACATGTTATCCAGCATGATCCTGTCAACCCTTAAACCTAGTGCCTCTTTCAGTTCCTCAAGGGTCCTGACCTCCACCTCTACAGGTCTCTTCAAAGGATCTCTTTCCCTGACAAGCCTGACCGCCCTAGTAATTCCTCCTGCAACAGTTATATGGTTCTCCTTGATGAGGGCCATGTCAAATAGACCGAATCGGTGATTCTGCCCTCCGCCCATCCGCACGGCCATCTTGTCGAGGATTCTCAGCCCCGGCACGGTCTTCCTTGTATCAATAATAACTGCCTTCGTGAGCTTTACCGCGTCCACGAACCTCCTCGTCAAAGAAGCTATCCCGGACATCCTCTGCAGCAGGTTCAGTGCCACCCTTTCCGCGCTGAGGATTGAGCGGGCTTCACCGAATATCTCCGAAATGATAGCTCCCTCCCCTACAAAGTCTCCATCCCTGACCCGCGGAGTGAACCGGACTTCAGGGTCCATGACTTCGAATGCCATCCCGGCTACATGAACACCGGCGACTACGCCCCTCTCCTTGGCAAACATCTCCCCGCGAAGTTTTGTCCCGGGCTGCACCGTGCACTCTGTGGTGACATCTCCGCTGCCGATATCCTCTCGGAGTGCCATCTGAACGATCTCCAAGATTTCTTCCTTGCTCTCCATTACTTTCACCTACCCTTTTCGATCCAAGAAGAATAATTGAAATGGCCTGGCTGCCGCATCAGGAGCTCCCTTCCCCCCTTGCGGAGATATTCAATATACCTTATATGCTGGCCTGTCAACACTCAGAGCGCTATGGTACGGACAAACCCCAAGATACGCCTCTCGTCTTGGCGCCTCCTCAGGGCTGACCGAGGAGACACCTGCAGAGCCGAGATCCTGCGGTCATCGGAACAGGGTTGAGGCAACGTCTCTTTTTCTACCCTCGACTCAAGCCTTTACTGCCCCTGCCGTAAGGCCCCTGACGAGGTACCGTTCCAGGGCCAAGAAGATGATGATAATGGGAACCGTTGCTATCACCGCCGAGGCCATTAGTAACTGCTGCGAGACATTGATATTGTCGGCGATCTGCACTATTCCCCTGGAGAGGGTAAACTTTGAAGGACTGTCCAAGAAGAGAAAGGCAAATAGAAATTCGTTCCAGGCAATCATGAAGGTGTACAGGGCCACACTTGCCATTGCCGGCAGGCTGAGGGGTATGGTTATCCTCCCGATGACCCCAAGCCTCGTGCAGCCGTCTATGAGTCCGGCCTCCTCCAGGTCGGGAGGAAGGGTCTTGAAATAGCTAAAAAGCATGTATATGGCAACAGGCAAGGTCTGGGCCAGATATATCAGTAACAGTCCGTGGAGATCATTGCGAAGGCCCAGCTTCGTGTAAAGGGAATACATCGGGACTGCAATGACTATGGCCGGGAACATGTAGATGACGAGGATGCTCCTTGAAAGAAGGGACTTCCCCTTGAAACGCAATCTTGCGATTGTGTAAGCAGCAAGGGTTGCAAAGGTGACCGTGAGCAGGACAGTGAGGGAAGAGACATAGAGGCTGTTCGCGAAATAACGGCCGAAGCGAAACTGTGTCCACACCTCACTGTAGGCGCTGAAGGTAAGATCTGTGGGCCGGGGCCAGAGATCCAGGGGGTTGACCGCAAGAATCATGATGGATTTCAAGGATGCCACAATCATCCAGTAGAAGGGAAACAACACAATAGAAACAAAGAAAATCAGGCCGAGGGCGCGAAACAGGCCCAATGATAATCTCTCCACATGCTCCCGTTCCACCTCTTATTCCTCCTCTGCCCTCGTCATGATAAACTTGAAGTACAGGAGAATCAGGACCCCTAGGATGGCAAAAAGGACCAGGGCCATTGCAGCCCCGGCCCCGACATCGAACTCCCCGATCAGGAAATCATAAACCTTGATGGTCAGGACCCTTGTCCCGGCAGTACCCTGTGTGACCAGGAACACATCATCGAACTTATTGAAGGTCCACATGAAACGAAGCATGAGAAGGGTAGCGAGAACCAGCCTTAGTTGCGGCAGGGTCACATAGAAGAACTTCTGCACTGGGGTTGCCCCATCTACGGAGGCTGCCTCATAGAGTTCCTCGGGTATGGCCTGGAGGCGCGCCAGGATAAAGAGAAAATCAAAAGGGAAATAGCGCCACCCCTCGAAGGCTATGAGAGAGATCATGGCCCAGGGACGTTGACTCAGGAGATGAAGAGGTTGCTCCAGGAGCCCCATCTCCGCCAAACCGGCCATGAGCACGCCCCTCGGATCCAGAATGAAACGCCAGGCAAAAGCCACGGCGACCACGGGCGCCACATAGGGGATTAGGAAAATACCCCGGACCACCCCCCTCCCCCTGAAGCGCCTGTGTACCAGCATGGCCGCCACGAGACCCATGAGAAGTGCCAGAAGAGTCCCTCCAAGGGTATAGAAGAGTGTTGCCCTGAGGGCGGGCTGGAAGTCATAATGGGTGAATACCTTGAGGAAGTTATTGAGGGTCCCCTCCAGCTCCCACCAGTGGAAACGACGCAAATCCAGCAATCGAACCTTGTGAAAGGCCAACCAGAGATTCCAGAGGACCGGGAAGAGGATCAGGGCTGATACTATGATGAAGGGGGGCCCAAGCAACAGATAGGCAAGGCGTTGTTCCCTCTTGGCCAACTCAGGCTTCACTGGGCTCCCTCCCGACCCCCCTCACATCTGGGCATGCCAGGGCCCCCCTAGGTTCCTAGAAGCACCCTTCAAGTGCCCGCACCGCCCGATTCATCTGGCCTGCTGCCTCTTCGGCCGTCATTTCACCATCAAGATACCGCCTGAGCAGCCTGATCAGGGTCTTCGTGCCATAAATCTGACCCACGCAGGCCCCTTTTCCTGAAGCGAAGCCCCAGCGGTTGAAATTGTCGACCCCGGAAATGATGGTGTCAATGACCTCATCCGGATAGAGATCGGCAATCTTTGCCTTTCTATCCACGCCGATCTGCAGTTGCTTCCATTCGTTAACATACTGCGGCCTCAAGGGGAACTTGCCCTCCGGGGCCATGTTCAACCACTCCACGTAACCCTCCTCTAGAAGAAACCTGGCCCATTTCTTGACCCTGGGATCCGCCCCGACCGGTATCCCGAAATAGCTCACCTGACCCCACTGGGCAGGTCCCGGTCCCATTGGACCCTTGAAGGCCGTGATGATCCCCGTGGACTCATGGAGCGGCTTTGCCAGATCCCTGGCCGTTACAGGGGCCGAATCCCTGAGGCCGGCCATTTCGTCCAATATGAAAGGAGACCAAATGATCATTGCCTCTCTCCCCCCAAAGTAGTCTTCCCGGGTCTGCCTCCAGTAGATATTTCCCGGCGGTGTGAATCCTGCCAGTTTCTTGTAGAACTTGAGGGCCTGCAAGAACTCCGGTGTGTTTAGGTCCACTTCCCCGCTCTTGGGATTGACCAACCGTGCCCCGTTCGAGAGGGCAAACTGCTCGAACACCTGCTGGGTATATACCTGGGTCGGATCTGTGCCCACTGCAATTCCCCAGACCTTCGGCGGGTTGTGCAGCGCCTGGGCCGCCGCCAGGATCTTCTCCCAGGTATCCGGTGGGCCCAACAGGGCCTCGGGTGCCGCAGCCGCAAAAAGGTCCTTCCGATAAAGCAAAAGTTGCCCCCATCCGTCTGCCGGTATTGCTGCCCATCCTCCACCCTCCAACTCTGCGAGCCTTAAGGGCCCCTTGGCAAAGCTGTCAACACCGATTTCTCTTATCACGCTCGATGCCGCGGCAGGATCCAGCACCTGTTCCTTTACCCAGGCGATCACGTAGTCGAGGGGGACAAATACCATGTCCGGCAAGGCATTGGCCGCTGCGGCTGCCAGGACCCTTGTGGGAAGCTTGCTCTCTTCGACTGGCACGATTTCTATTCCTATCCCCGTATGGCGCGTAAACCTTTGTGCCAAATCCTTTTGAATTGCCATTCGTTTAGGTTCGATCTCTGTTGTCCAAAAGGAAAGTCCCGCCTGCTGTGCCATCACACCGGAAACCCCGGTAAGAAACACGATTGAGATGACACCTACCAGGAAGATTCTGCATCTTTTCATGGTCGCCCTCCTTTGTTTTTAAGGTTAACGTTCGTAGGTGTTTAACCTAAACCATGAGGGAACCGGTGCACTGGTCATTCAACAGAATCACAGCCTGAGGTAGTTTTTCGAAGACGCGTGTTGTGATACTGAATGGATCGGTTGAGGAGCCATGAGACTTTGCCCGGAGTGTAACTCAATAGGTAAGGACCTGTTACGGGAATATGTGCACAGGAGAACCCTGATCAAAACCCTGGTTCTTTAACATAGGCAACAAATCGGTTGAAGTCCACAAAAAACAGTCCAGCAACGGATCTTTTGCGTTGACAAATCCTGCGGTGTTACGACAGGTTGACTTGCATCGCCTGGAGGTGTCCCTTCTCATTTTAGTTGATAACGTATAGGGACCCTCACCCAGGCCTCGATCTTTTCATCTCCCAGCTCTGCCGGCTCGAAGAACCACTTCTTGACCGAATCCATGGCGGACTTGTCCAGTATCCGGTAGCCGCTTGACTTGAGCAATCTGACGTCCTCCACTCTACCCTTCCTGTTGACAAGGACTTCCAGAATCACGGTACCCTCATAACCCCTTCGCCTGGCGAGCCTGGGGTACACGGGTGGAGGATTAACCTTGTACCGGGGTGTGGCCAGCTTTAGTGGGGCAAGTGCTGCTTGCTCCTTGTTTTCCGCTATTGTCTTCTCCGGAGTTAGAATATCCTTTGCCTTTGAAGACAGGAGAGATGGAGGTTGTGCCTCTTTTTCTTTCTCTTTTATTCCTCCTGATTGGGGCTGAGGTGCCTTCACCTCCCCTGGAAGCCCTGGCAAAGGAATTTTCTCTTTTGCTCGTAGATGATCTTCTTTCCGGGGCGCTTTTTTGGTTACCTTTGCTTTGGCCCTTTTCTTGGCCACCTCTGGCGGCTTCTCTTGGCTTTTCCTTGGGGTTACTATTCTTGAGACTTGCTTTTTCTCCTTTGGGAGGGCCTTCACAGGCTTTTTTTCGCTTACCGAGGACTGTCTCTTAGGGGGATATATGGGAGCAAGTGATATAACCACCGGCTCTTCCCTGGGGACAGGCCCTATCCTCCCCTGGAGCCACCTCCCATTGATACTGAAGAGGAGGCCGTGCAGCAATAAGGCTAAACCTCCAGCAAAGCCGAGTCCTTTCACGGTTCCACCTGAGCCTGGAGTGAAATCTTCGTCAATCCTGCCATCCTGATGCGATCGAGGATCCGGAACAGGTCCTGGTACTTGAGGGCCCTGTCAGCGAAGAGCAAAACCCCTTGGCCTTTCTCTTCAGCGACCTTGGATTTCAAGGCCTCCTCAAGATGCTCCAACCTTACTCTTTTTTTGTCAAGGTAGATAGTTCCGTCTTCCTTCACCGTGATGGACAGGACCAGTTCTCTCTCTATTTTGGCCGTGCTTGAGAAAGGTAGCCTAACCGGCAGCCCCCTGTGCACTGCCATTGAGAGCATGGCATAGATGAAAAAGACCAAGAGAAGAAACACTATATCGATAAGGGGAAGCATCTCGATCCTTGCCTTTCTCAGCGCCTGAAAGTTTACTTTCATGCCTGGACCCCCTCTTTTCTCACCAATCCCTCCTGCTGGAGCTTTTCATAGACAATCTCCAGGCTTGTGGCATATTTTTCTATGGCAAGGGCGGCATTCTCCACTCGAGAGCTAAAATAGTTGTACGGAAACACGGAAAGGATGGCTATGCCAAGCCCCGAGGCCGTTGTAATCAGCGCCTGTGCGATTCCGGTCGTAACCGCCTGCGGGTGTTCTATACCTGTGGCTCCCAGCATCTCGAAGGACATGATGATGCCTATGACTGTCCCGAAGATACCCAGCAGGGGAGCAACGGTAATCATTGTATCCAAGACCCTGAGATAACGCTGCATCCTCTTGATCTCATCAGAGGCCGCAGCTTCCATAGCCTTTGTCATAGAAAATTCCCTGTGGAGAATCCCGCTGATCAATATCCTTATGATGAAGTCCTTGGAATCCTTTACCTCTCTCTTTAGGGCGTCCCAGTCTCCCTTGCAGCAAAGCTCCAACACGTTGTCTACAAGAGCCTGATCCCTTCTCAAATCTTCCCTGACCCAGAAAAGGAACCTCTCGATGATGACGGTAAGTGAAGTTATAGAGCACGCAAGGAGCGGGTACATTACGGGGCCGCCCTTATGGAAGATCTCAATCATCGCCAATGTCTCCCCATCCTATCCCCTTTACTCATACCGCCAAGTTTACCCTCGGTCTTCCCGTCGCCGGGCTCCTGTCTACCAGTACAGGGCAATCATAGACTGCGCTGATCGTTTCTGATGTTATGACCTTTTCCGGTTCCCCGATGCTATAAATACATCCATCCTTCAGCAACAATACCCTGTGACAGTATTGGGTTGCGATGTCAATATCGTGTGATATGACCACCACGCTCAACCCCCGATTTCTGGTCAGTGTAGAGATCAGGTGAAATATGTCCCTCTTGTGTTTCAGGTCAAGAAAGGATGTAGGTTCATCCAGGAGAATGATCTTTGGCTCCTGGGCTAGCGCCCGTGCTATCAGAACCCTCTGCTTTTCTCCGCCCGAGAGTTCGTGGATGGAACGATCAGCAAGTTCCCTGGTATTTGTTGCTTCCATGCAACTCAGTGCTATCTCCATGTCCCTATCACTTTCAAACTGGAGTCTCTTGAGATGTGGAAAGCGACCCATGAGGACCACTTCGAGGGCTGGAAACGAGAATCTAAAGTGATTCTCCTGGGCAACCATGGCGATCTCCCTTGCTATGGCCGCTCTGCCAAAGGAGGAAAGATTCCGGTCTCTCAACAGGACTCTTCCCTCTTGCGGCGAAAGCATTCCGTCCATGATCTTGAGCAGCGTGCTCTTTCCTGAACCGTTGGGGCCCAGCACCCCCAGTATCTCACCTGGCGCAATCTCGAGTTCTATCCCCCTTAGGACCCAGAGGGCAGCATACTTGAATGCGACCCGCTCTAAGATCATGCCCGGTTCCATCCGCTTCCTCTCCTTCTGAGGAGGTAGATAAAGAAAGGCGCGCCTGCAAACGCGGTGATAACGCCTACGGGCAACTCGCTGGGCGATACCAGTGTTCTGGCAAGGGTATCGGCGACAATCAGGAAGATGGCACCACCAAAGGCCGACACCGGGATCAGGAGACGATGATCCGAACCAAAAATCATCCTCCCCATGTGGGGAATGATCAGCCCTACAAAACCAATCAGGCCCGAAAACGAAACGACCAGTCCGATGACGAGGGACACCACCACAAGACAGATTTTTTTTGCCCTCTCGACCTCGACTCCCAACTGGACCGCCGTTTCGTCTCCTGCCGTAATAAGGTTCAGCTCCTTTGAATACCCGTACAGGACGATCGATGCAAGAACCAAGGCAGGGCCTATGATAGCAAGGGAGCCGTAGCGGCTCTGGGAAAGGTCTCCATAGAGCCAGAAGAGCATGGTATGGAGCCGGCTGTCAAATGCCGTGGACACGAAAAACATGATGATTGCGGTGAAGAAGGCATTGATAATCACTCCGGTCAAAAGGATGGTGGAAGACTCCATCCCCATTTTGCGGCTTCCCAGGACCATGACAAGATAAATAGTCACCAAGGCTCCCGCAAATGACATCAGGGGAACACCCAGGGCAAAGGTCAAACCCAGGACGATTCCTGTCACGGCGCCAAAGGCGGCCCCGCTGGAAATGCCTAGTATGAAAGGGTCTGCAAGGGGGTTACGGAGGAGCGCCTGGAAGATTGTCCCGCCCATGGAAAGGGAGAAACCCACAAGGCCCGCCAGAATGATCCTGGGAAGCCTGACCCTCAAGAGAATCAACTTTGCCGAATCATCGGCCTGCAATGAGCCCGAAAAGACGTCCAGGGCCTGATGTATCCCTATCTCTGCCGTCCCCAACACCAGTGAAGCCCCCATTGTTACGAGGAGAAGCAGAAACATCAACAGGGAGATGAAAATCACACGTCCTGGATTCAGGGGTCTCTTTAG
Organism: Deltaproteobacteria bacterium; assembly: GCA_019308745.1. GTDB lineage: Bacteria > Desulfobacterota > DSM-4660 > Desulfatiglandales > HGW-15 > JAFDHO01. The sequence goes on along the minus strand of JAFDHO010000006.1, from coordinate 21,157 downwards.
CGGAATATTAGACATCTATTCTTCCCATTTCACTTCAGGATGGATCAGGGCAGCCATCACCTCCAGCCCCCTAGTAAACCTCGGCGAAGGCCTATCAATGAGGTCAGAGTCGACAAGGTGGACCCGGCTATCTCTTACTGCAGGAATAGTAATCCATTTCAGCCATTCCTTTCTTGCCCGCTCAAACAGCCCGCCCCTTTCCATAGATGATATAAGGATGACATCTGGCTTTCTTTTGATCACTTCTTCAATATTAATACGGGGATAGGGGACCTTCTCGTCCCGCGCCATATTCACGCCGCCTGCCAACCTTATGAGGTCATGCTGGAACGTATGTCTGTTTACCGTCATGATGGGCTTGATATTGATCTGCAGAAAGACCAGGGGCTTCCTGAGAAGCCTGGTCTTTCTTTCTATCCTTGAAACAGGCCGCCGCAATTCTACAGCCAGTCTTTGAGCCCTTTGAGGTATGCCGCATACCTCCCCCACCTTTACGATGGTTTCTAACAGTTCCTCCACATTCCGGGGATTGACGATATAGACCTTAGTGCCTGCCTGCTCCAGGATGTCAATCACCCTCGGCTCATTTCCATCCACAGTGCCAATAACCAGGTCGGGAGACAGGCTGATGATCTTTTCCACGTTTAGGTTGATATAACTCCCAACCTTGGGTTTTTTTCTCGCCTCAGGGGGATATTGGCTGAAGGTGGTAACACCGACCACCCTATCTCCCAGCCCCAGGAAATAGAGGATCTCCGTGAGGCTAGGGGCGAGGGGGATAAGGCTGGAGGGAACCTCCCTCAGTTCCACCTGTCTTCCCAGGGCATCCTTGAAAGTTTCACTCCCAGCCTCTTTCGCATGTCCCAGTATCAAGACGGATAGAAATGCAAAGAATATGGCCTTACAATTCCTCATTTCGTACTGCTTGATTCACCATGGGTCTGTGGCATTGGATTACCTTGCCTGTGGGGCTGCTGATTTCAACCAGGAAAATGGACCCTCTCAATACTCATATCTTACTGTAAGGAGAAAAGACCTCCCTGCCCCGGGATATCCCGATAAGGTTGCCTTGCCCGTCGAGTCCGTGAAATTTGCCACGTAGGTTTCGTAGCCCTTGTCAAAGACGTTACTGCCAAGTAGGGCAATCGTCCAGTGATCATGTAAGTTCTGCTCCATCTTGATGTCTGTCGTCCAGCAACTTTCTAAGATCTTATTGGGCTGCACCGAAGTGTCCGTTTTGTAATTTCCCGGCCTCTCCTCCACGTAACGGACAGTAACATTAGCATTTAGCCCGGATTCGGTCCAGAAGGTCAGTACTCCTTTGAACTGCTGGCCTGGAGTATACAGGGCTTGACGTTTTGCGCCACCCGCCCTTTGTTCCTTGGCGTCAGTGTTCGTATAGGCTAAGGCCAAGGCCATATTTTGAAAGGGCCTGATCCTGGCCCCCAGCTCCCAGCCATCTGCTTCATACCGGTCCAGGTTTTGAGCTCGATAGAAGAAACTCGCATCAGGGACCCAGCGTATCTTGTCATCAATGTCCCACTTGAAATAGGAAGTCGTGACAAACACCTTGCCATCGAGAAACCTCTGTTCCAAGGTGGCATCACTGTGCCATCCTGTTTCCGGCTTCAAGTTGGGGTTTCCTTCGGCGCCCATGCCCCATCCCCAGTCTTCACGGGGCCAGAAAAGGTCATTGGGGGTAGGGGCCTTGAAGTGTTTTCCTCTGCTGAATTTCAGCACGGTGTCCTCGAGGGGATTCAACACAATGCCCAGCCGGGGGATGTTTTTGTGTCCAAAGGTCGAATGGCTCTCCTGCCTGATTCCGGCGAGGGCCTTGAAAAACCTGATTGGCCGGTATTGGGCCTCCGCATAAATCCCTTTGGAATACAGGTGGGCCTTATTTCTTGCCCTGGACCCAGATATCTCGTTACCGTTGTCATCCAGGCTCACATTCTCATTTTCCCAGTCATAATCCCTATAATCAGCACCCAATAAGAGGCTTGAGCCCTGGAATGGCCTGATCTCCGCGTTCCCTTCCATCGTGGAAAACTGGTTGGTTGTCCGGGTCTTACTGCCCGGAACACCGCCTGAAAATGAGTTGTAATAACGTGTCAAGTTATAGTTCTCCATATGGGTATAATCTCCCCTAACCTTGAAGCCCACTCGATCCGAGGGGTTACCATTGACTTCCAGGACCAGGTGTGCATCTTCATCACTACTCCTATCAAGGGTACTTGCCGCATCACTGCTATATACCCTTACACCGCTGGCAAAAAAATCCTGGGTCCCTGGGGGCGGTTGTACGCCAGGCCTGCCGTATTCCCTGTCAGTGTAATCGCCATAAAAGCTTATATCCAAGTCTGATCCATCACGGACCAACTTGAGCGATATATCGTTGTGGCGGAGATCGCTGTTATCCCTGGATCCATCGGTTTCCCGGTGAGTTGCCGCCAAATAATAACCCATATCGCTGGAAAGAAACATTCCCTGCTCGAGTGACAAATGGTAGGTATCCTTCGAGCCGTAGCCGGCGCTCAATTTCAGGTCCACTTTATCACGTGTCGGCCCCTTGGTAATGATGTTGACAGTCCCTCCCATGGCACCCGTACCGTAGAGCAAGGATCCCGAACCCTTGACAACCTCAACACGTTCAATACTGTTGAGGGGGATTTTTGACACATCTGCCGTGCCGAGCGAAGGAGAATTGACGTTTGCGCCGTTTACAAACACCTGGGTCCCATCGCCTCCCATGCCCCTTATGTGGATCTCCTGAGATGCACCACCGTAGTTGCCGTATGTCCTCCAGTCTATCCCCAGCTCGTTTGCCAAAAAATCTCCCAGGCTTTGTGCCGGGGATTCCTGGATGTCTATCTCATCCATGATAATTACCGAGTTGGGAATGTCACCCCGCCTTTCTTCCGTCTTCGTTGCGGTGACCACCACCTCTTCCATGACAATCTCCGCCGGTCTTTCCTTCCCCTGCGGACTTTCTTTTTCCTCTTCCTGCGCTAACGCCTGAGACAGCCCGGCCAAAACAAAGATTACTGAAACCGCAAGCGAAAAGAACCACGTTGATCTCATTTTCCCTTTCCTCCTTGTTCTACTGAGAGATTTCCCAGGTCCCGGCCTAGACAAAAAATCCCCGGACCGAATTGATCGATCCGGGGATATCCCGTTTTTATCCTCAAGATCCTCGGGGTGACCCCGTTCCTCGAAGGTCATACCCAAGCTTTCAGGCAGGTCTTCTGACTCCCCCGCCCTTTTAGCAGCCTTCCCATCCCTAGAAAAGGAACAGTGGCAAAAATTTACTAAAGGGTTCCCTCTTCCACTATACAATGGAAAAGGGCGGGGTTACAGCGGCGGGCCCGTCCCCGATTCTAACGGAGTTCCCTATTAAGTCCCACTGGGACACCTGAAAGTATATAAAAGACTTTTTATGCAATATCCGGTGAGAGGTCAAGAAAAAATTATCGGTGCACCATCTCACATTTCCCGTTCTCTCACAAATCAATGTTTCCCTTCAGACTCTTCCAAGAGCCTCTCAAGCATCTTCTCCAACTTGTCTTCAGCGTTCTCGTCCGCATAGGCGGGCCTCTTTATGTCCGGATAGAGGCTGAACACGCCCTTCATGAGGACCTCCGCATGGGGAGGGCAGCCCGGAAGGTGCTTGCCCATAGCGGCATGGTGCCGCTGGCAGGTGCCGAGAAAGATATTTGCCTCATTGGGATTGGGCTCCGCCTGGGTCACGGGCCCCAGAAACAGGTTGACCCTCTTTTCGAATGGCCGGTCGATCAAGAGGGTGCCGGGATGGGCCGGATCCGGTCTTCTGAGCTTGTAGAGGACATAGTGAAGGTATCCCTTGCAGCCCGGACAGGCGCTTTCAGCATGCACCTTAAGGTTCTCGCCATTACTCAAGTCAAGGTCCGCTTCTTTGAGCGGGGTGATGACCTCTTCGATCGGGGCACCGATGGTGATGATCTTCTCGGGCTCAAGGGGTCCCAAACCCTGCATGTAAGCCAGGTATACAGGGGGTGAAAGAGCGGGGTCGAGACCCATGATCCTCGTGGTGACCGCGTCTACGGCCACAGGGTTCGTTCCTCCGATGATCAAATTCGTGGTCTTGGATGACCCGTAGACCGGCCCAAAACCCTCCTGGGCCGCGAGCCCGTCAACAATGTGGAGCTTTGGTTTCACAAGATGGTGAATATTGACCAGATTCTGCCACAGGCCGAAGTAATGGCTCATGTATTTCTCGAGCGGGGGGATGGCCCCCTGAAGATTCTTGATGCTCAGGGAGACGAGGGCGGCGAAGTGGGTCTTCATGACGGGCAGATTGATGATGGCATCCGCCTCTTCAAGGGTCACCGGAATTTCCCGGAAAAGCATCCTTTTCCCTCCCGGCACCGACTTTCTGACCAGTTTGTCCCTGTTGAGGTCCACGAGGCTCACCCTGTGCGGGTCTATCTCCACCAATCTATCGTACCCGTAATGGGCAAAGAGCTTTGTCGTCTCGGCCCTGTTGATGGAAGACCCTTCTGCCACAATGACTCTTCCCGCCCGGGCCAGTAGGATCTCGATTAGGGCCCTGAGGAGGCCGAGGTCGGTTACCACGCCCCCTTGATAGAGACCGTTGCGGAGGCCATGGTCTGCCACGACATTGGGTTTGACGACCACGATGTCGCCCTTGGTGATAAAGGCCTCCAGCCCGCCCAGGTCATGGATGAGCTTGAGGAGTGAGGACTTGATCTCGTCGTGAGTCCTTTCTCCACGAACCCTTTCAACGGCGACACGCTCGCTCTTTTCGTATTGCCTTGCAGGCCTCCATCCCCTGGCTTTCTCCATGTAGGCCGCAATACTCAAATCCATTCCGAGGAGGTCAAACCCGCCTGAAGAGAAAGACTTTGTTGGGCGAAAACCATAGTTGATCAGGGTATGGTATTTCTTTGTGTCCGACTCCAGGATTTCCGCGGAGACGAGGCTTTCCTTGGCAACGAGGGCATCTACCATGATGGCTTCAATCCCCTCCCGGGCCCGCTCCTCTTTGACAATAAGTCCCTCAATGGTGCTGTGGGCTTCACGGTAAAAGATCCAGCCCATGTCCTCCCCATCCCTTTCTGCAACGTAGGGTGTGACCTCTTTATCGCCTGTCCAGTGCTCCCAACGATAGTCAGCATATCGTCCACCGATGCCGCTGGCGGCACAGTATCGCCTCCATCGATCCCTCAGGTCCTGTGTCAACCGCACCTTCCTGAGCCTTGTCCCTGCTGTCATACAATCCTCCGATGCGTAAACCGGAACATCCTCCCTCTCGATCTTAGTTCCCCTTCTCTCTCCTCTGTCTTCGATCCCTTCCCTCAGAAGGCACAAGCGCCATCCACCACGGACTTGTCAAATCCTTTTTCCCCTTGACCCATCCCGTTTTTTCCAATAAACTTAGCAACTATTCAGTCAACCTTCAATGCTAAACCAGTAATGTCCGGTTAGGATTTTGCAAAGCCGAAGTGATCCTAGGACACCTGATTGTGGTCCCTGGAAAAGACCTTCCAGGGGCCACGGGCCTCATGTTCTTGATCAAGCCTTTGGCAAGTGTCTGCTTTTGCAAAATCCCAACCGGACGTCAATGATGTTAAACCAAGATTTTGGGGCATTGTTTGCAAAAGATCATACAGGCTTTTACTTACTCTTTACTGTAGGGCCCTCTCTCATCATAAATAATGTCATTCCAAAGGTTTTCTTCCTTCATCAAAGACAGGGGGGGTAGCATGAAGGAGATAGATGCGAGGATACGTCTTGCCTTTCTGGCCGTTTCACTTATCTTCCTTGGGGCCTGTATCGCCCAACAACTTTCCTTTGATATACAAAACAGCCTGCCCCAAAGTAGGTTGGCCTATTACAATGATCCCTTTGACAGACTACGGGAAGATTTGTGGGAAAAGTCGGGTTTTGTGTATTCAGAAGATCAATTGCAAAACTATGAATCGGCGGACATGAAGATTGAAAAAGGGCACCTGATCATTGAAACACAGGTCGGAACATTCAGTAAAGGCGGACTTGTGGCAAAGTATGAGCTGAAAGGGGACTTTGACATTCAAATTGACTGCGCAATGACCTTTGTCAGGGGAGCGACAGACCTTGACCAAGTGATCGGGTTCGCCGCCATTGAACGGGGAAAAAGGCCCCAATGGAACAGGATGATGGCCATTACCATACTCAAGGCCGGTCAAGAGCGAAGCGGGATATTCGCAAGCTACCGCCATGGAAGGACCATTCTGGGGAAGAGCTGGCATCCCACCGGTGACTTCAAGGGGAGCCTGCGAATCGTAAGGATAGGCGACAAAGTAAGCACCTTATACAGGAGAGGCAACGGCAGATGGATAAGGACCAACACCTTCCCCTCCAGTGGTAACAACGCCCAGGTTGGTCTTGTGCTCCAGAACTTCACCATGAAGAGAAAATCCATAGGGGCTCAGGCCGTGGTTGTTGGTGAATTCGATAATTTCAGGATCAATGCCGCGCAGGGGATAATCGAAGAGGAAATATAGCTTTATCCAGCCCGATCCGGCACCGTGGTAACGTGTGTGCGGGCGCCGGCATTTTCCGACTATGGGATCGCACATGATTTCCAAGATTACCCGCTGGCTCTTCCTTTCCATGGCAGCCTGCCTGATTCTGGGCGCTCATGCCCCCTTTACATGGGGCACCAGCGATTGCGACATGGCGCTTCACTTCTTCTCAAAGGGCAAGTATAGCAGGAACCAATCAAGGGCAATCCGAAGCTATCTCAAGGCCATTGAGCTGTGCCCGGGATTTGTCAGGCCCTATGAACTGCTCGGTAATATCTACCGCAAGGCGGGTCGAAGGGATGAAGCTCTGGAATACTTCACCAAGGCGGCCGAACTGGGGACCACGAACTACAAGCTGTACTACCTGCTGGCGGATCTCCTGTTTGAAAAAGGGGAACTTGACCGGGCAAACATGAATTTGAAGAAGTCCTTGAATATCAGAGGGGATTACCCCGGGGCGCTGGATCTGAAGAGGAAAATCGACAGGGCCTCTGACAGGGCCGGACCCAGGATCATACTCTTCGAACCCGCGCCCCGTCGCGGCTTGAAACTCGTCTATAAGTACAGGTCAGAGAATATTACGGTACGAGGGCTTGCTACGGACAAGAGTGGCGTCTCCTGGGTCAAGATAAACCAACTGGATGTGCCTGTTGATGGAAGGGGAAATTTTCTTAAGGACATCCCCATCAAACTGGGACTTAACACCGTCACCGTTCAGGCTGCTGATACCGTTGGAAACCGCTCAAGTCTCTCCGTAGACGTGGAAAGGGAAGAAGCGCCCTTGCCGCAAGCTGGGGCAACAGGTCTTGCTCCTCCCACGAGACAGGTCTACGACAAGTCTTTTGCTGTCATCATAGGCATAAACGACTATGAGAAGTGGCCTCCCCTGGAATTTGCCGTCAACGATGCAAAGGCCGTAAGGCAGAAACTCTTTGAAACGGGTTTTGATCAAATCACCACCATATTTGACAAGGAGGCTACACAGAGGAGAATCCTAACGGAGCTCTTCCACGAACTCCCGCGAAAGGTTCATCGCAACGATAGAGTCATCTTTTACTTTGCCGGCCATGGCCAAACCGAAGAACTACCCAATGGGGGCAGGCAAGGGTACATTGTTCCTGTTGATGCTGATACATCCAATTACTCATCAACTGCCATATCTATGGAGCAAATCAGGAGCCTGTCCAGCCGAATTACCGCGAAACATATACTCTATGTTATGGATTCCTGTTATTCAGGCCTTGGGCTCAGCAGGTCCTATGGTGTCTCCCCGGGACTGAGCGGATACCTGCGGAAGGTGGCCTCCATGAGGGTGATACAGGTCGTTACCGCCGGCGGCAAAGGCGAACAGGTTCAAGAACGGGAAGGGCATGGCCTCTTTACCACCTACTTTCTCCGGGCCCTTGACGGAGAGGCAGACATTAATAAAGACAACGTGGTCACGGGCACGGAACTGGGGGCCTATCTCCGGCCAAAGGTCTCTGACGCGTCCAAGAATGCCCAGACTCCCCTTTTCGGCAGGCTGGAGGGGGAGGGAGAGTTCCTTTTCTTTCTCCGGAGTCAGTAATTTCTTGGGCATTTGTGAATCATTTGGCACTTGCTTTCTCCAAAGGGCCACGAGGCCTGGCAAAGTTCCAAAAGGGGATGAGAAATGAAAAGATTGGCGGTGATTTTGGTATTCATCACTTTGGTGCCCTATTACCTTCTCCAGTCTGGAATCGCGGCTGCACAACATCAAGGCGACCAAGAAGAGAGCATCCATTTTTTGTGGGCCTTTGGTGCCCTTAGAACGGGTGAAGGTGGAGCAAGGCTCATTCCTATTGACCGCGACACGGTTCTGAGGACCGGAGACCAGATCAAGTTCTTTGTCAAACTGGAAAGGCCGGGTTTCATCTATCTCATCTATCACAGCTCTCAGGGCGAATTGAGCGTTCTGTTCCCCTATCGTTTTGAACAGGGGGCTCTTTCAGGGGCGCGATACTTCATCCCACAGGGGGCTGAGTGGTTCCAGTTGGACGAGCATGTTGGGCAAGAGACCTTTTATCTCTTGGCCTCTTCAACCCGTCTGCGTGAACTCGAGGAACTCATAAACAAATACGAAACCGCAGACCCAGCAAAAAAGAGAGCCCTGGCAAAGAGTATCGTCGAAGAAATCCGCACGCTGATATGGAAGAATCGAAGATTCAAGACCTTCGCTGAAAAGCCTGTGCCCATTATGGGATCCCTGCGTGGGACCGAAAAGCTCCAAACCAGGGGCACTCCGGACGTAACAAGCCTTGCGGTTGATATTTCGGGGAAAAAATTCTACAGCAGGACCTTTACGATTGACCACCAATAGGGAAAATACCTTGCGAGTCACAATCGTCTTGATCCTGTGTTCATTTCTTGCCGCCCACTTCTGTTTTTGGCTCCTCCCCAACGTCTTTGAGTCCTGGAACAGCCAAGCCATAGATCAACTCTTCCAGATCCGCGCCTCATCGGAGAGATTTCGCCTCCCCTACGATGATACCATCGTCCACGTGGATCTGAACAACACAAGCATCAAGCGACTTGAGGACCACTATCTGAGCAGGGCACACTTTGCTAGAGTAATCCAGAACCTGTCATCTATGGGGGTTTCTTCGCAGGTCTATGACTTCATCTTTGCGGCACGGCTGGGGGAAAAGGACGATGATATGCTTATCAACGCCACGGGTGATGCCGGCACCGTCTATTTTGCCTTGGCCTTTAAGTTGTGGCACAGGGACCAGCTGCCTAAGGGAAACAGGGGCGCGCCCGACCCAAACCCCTATCTGGACCAGACCAAATGGGAACTGAAATCCGAAGGAGAACCGTCATCCTTTTATGTCGGTTCGGATCCACTGACCACTTTCCCCGGTTTGGCCCATGCATCCGCCGGCCTCGGATCCCTGAGCATCAAATTCGACCGCGACGGGGTCTTACGCCGTGTTCCCCTCCTGGTCCGCTACGGAGGAGCCTATTATCCCCTCTTACCATTCCGCGTGATTTGTGACTACCTCAAGGTACCCCCGGAGAACATCCTTGTGAGGCCGGGAGACAGTATTACCTTGAGACATGCGCAAAGGCCGGGGCGAGAACAGCCCCATGATATCGTGATCCCCGTTGACAGGCACGGTAACATGATTGTTAACTACGTCGGTCCCTGGGGTAGAATGGATCATTACAGTTTTGCCGATATCCTATTGGCCTCGGAAAGTCGCATTGAAATGGACATGTGGCGCAAAGAGATGCAGGGGAAAATCGTTGTTATCTCCGATGTCTCCACAGGCTCTACCGATGTGGGGCCGGTCCCCACGGATGCCAATTTCCCTCTCAGCGGTGTCCATGCCAATATTATGCACGGGATCCTGACGGGTTCTTTCTTGAAAGAACTCTCCGCGATGGAGATGCTCTTGATAGAAATAGGGCTCCTGGCTCTTATCTTTCTACTTTCTCTTTGGTTTTCATCGATCTATTTTTCTACGGGCGCCCTTTTCTTGACGGGCCTCTACACGGCTGTTGCAAGCGCCGGCTTTCTCTACTGGGGCCTTATTTTCCCGTTAGTACGTCCTCTCCTCATGTCCCTGTTTGCTGTGGTCTCCATTTTGGCCTACCGTTATGTTCGTGAAGAAAGGCAAAGGATGGAAAGCGTGCGCCAGCGGGATTTCATCCGGCAGACCTTTGGGCGATACTTGAGCCGTGAAGTGGTGGAAGAACTGCTCGGCTCTCCGGGCGGCCTGGAAATGGGCGGGGAGATTCGAGAGGTGACCTTCCTGGTATCTGATTTACGTGGATTTACCGCCCTGTCAATGAAACTGACCCCCCAGGAGGTAATCAGCATGCTCAACCGGTATTTGAGTGAAATGGTCAAAGTTATCGGCCGATATAGGGGCACCCTCAACGAGATTGAGGGCGACGGCCTCCTCACCTTTTTTGGTGCCCCCCTCAGTGCTCCCGATGACCACGAGCGCGCCCTGGCATGCGCCATAGAAATGCAGAACAGGATGCAAGAGATCAATCGTGAACAGCGCCGTCTCAACCTGCCGGAGCTCCTCATGGGTATCGGCATAAATACTGGAGAGGTTGTGGTAGGGAACATCGGCTCCGAGGAACGTGCCAAGTACAGCGCCATCGGTAGCCCCATCAACACCGCCTATCGGGTGGAATCCTACACCACGGGTGGTCAGATCTTGATCAGCCCCTCCACCTATGAAAAGGTCAAAGACCTTGTCCACGTCAGTGGAAAGATAGAGGTCCAGTTCAAAGGCGTCGACCAGCCGGTTACCCTCTATGACGTGAAAGGCATTCGGGGCAAATACGAAATCAACTTGGTTGGGAGGAAGATTGACCAGACTTTCAAACTTGAAGAACCCATTCCCATCATCTGCCACCGGTTGGAAGACAAAATAGTGACGGGAACGTCCGCTCCCGGCTATCTGGCTCGCTTCGGGGACTCCAGGGCTGAAGTTCTCACTGAACAGGAACTCGAACTTCGCTCCAACATCAAGATCCTTCTCAAACCGGAGAATGCTACAGGCCTTCCCGGGTTCTATGCCAAGGTCCTGTCCGTTGAATCACCGGCCTCCGACATGCCGTCCTTCAAGATACACGTCGAATTCACATGGCTGCCCAACGAAGTAAGGAGTTTTCTCAAGGAACTTGTCGTCATGCCCTAACAGACACTCGCTCCCTATAGGGCCATGATGGAAAGAGAGGATCTGTGGATGGTACTGAGGTCAGGGCCTGAGCATGTCCCGGGTGATAGGCTTCGCCCCCAACCGGATCATCTCATCGATGGCTCGATCGCCGTCACCAGGTTTCACGTCCACGGCCCTTATGGCATCCTGAAGCAACATAACCTCATAACCCCGCCTCAGGGCATCCTTTACCGTACTCAACACGCAATAGTCCGTCGCAAGGCCACCGATAAAAAGCCGGCGGATGTTCAAGGACTTGAACCTATGGTCCAGATCCGTGCCCTGAAACCCAGAATAGGCATCCCTGTCGACGTCCGTTCCCTTAGATATGATAGTTGTGGAGTCCGGGAGAAACAAGCCAGGAGCGAATTCCGCCCCCCTGGTAGATGCAACGCAATGGGGGGGCCAGGGCCCTCCCTGCTCCTTGAAGGAACAGTGCTTTTCCGGATGCCAGTCCCTTGTTGCAAAGACCGGGATATCCTTCCCCACAAGGGCCTCAAGATACCTGTTGATGACCGGAACGATTTCATCCCCCTTCGGGACCCCCAGAGCGCCACCAGGGAGGAAATCATTCTGCACGTCCACAATGATCAACGCGTCCCCAGGTCTGGGACGGACTATCTTTTCACTCGAGTTCCCCATGTCCTGGTTACTCCCGCATCTATTCCCCTTCCCTGAAGTCGTCACATGGTTCATCTTCAAGCTCGGCCCTTGCGTGTTCCGCACTGGGGGCATTCGTGCAATATGGGAGAGAGTTGCCAGGCTTCCACTTTTTCTTTTTGGCCTTTCCTTCTTCTTTTCTTTCTTCTTTGTCAACCATGGGTTCCTCCTTTCCGGAAACCCCGGCCTTTCCTTGGAGTACTGTCAGGATGTCTTTCCGAAGGAGATCTTTTCGTTCACAATACCTCCCGCAACACCTGCCATTATAATCACCCACACCGCGACCGGAATCCAGCTCCCGCCGAATATGTCCCACAGGGCCGCACCTCCGACAAATGTCGGAATCAACATCAGTATTCCAATTCCTATCTTTCTCGGGACATCCATGTCACACCTCCGGATTCGTCTTTGACCTCTTGTTCGTAATCTAATCTCCTTTTTGCCCCCAGTCAACACCTTTGCAATCGGTATCCAAGCCCTCGCCCGTTACCTCAAGAGATGGTCAAACAGAAATCGTCATCAAATCTTTACCCGGAATTACTTCTCCTTCATAGTCAGATTCAATTTCATCAACGACATCCTTCACCAAATCGTTATTCTTCTCTCGCATGTGCGTCAATATCAGCTTTTTCGCCTTGGCCCTGGAAGCGATTCTTCCTACCTGCGGCGTGCAGGCCAATATATGCTCGCCAATCAGATCACCTTCCCTGTCCCCCATCTCCTTTTTTGACAGATAACAGCACATGACGAGGGCATCGGTGTTTACTGCCAGGGAGGCGAGTCCCCGGCAATCAACAGCATCACCGCTGATTGTCAAGGACTTACCTTTCACCTCGATCCGGTAGGCGAGGCATTTCCAATCTTCTACCGGTATGCCTAAGGTGTGCCCGTGTTCGACAAATTCGCAATAGACCTTGATGCCTTTGTCTGCGAAAACCAAGCCGGAAGAGATATCTTTGGTATCCACGATCTTCCTGATATCGGCCAGCTCCACCCCGGTGACCTGGGCCTCTTTTTGCCGGAAAAAGATATCTTTGTTGTAAACTTCATTCAGAAGCACACGGACAATCGCTTCCGTACCTTCCGGCCCATATATGGAAAGGGGCGTTTTTCGACCCGAATTCCAACTGGAAAGGATAAGATCTCCCAGGTTGCCGATATGATCAAAATGGTGATGCGTGATAAATACCGGATTGACACAGCTGACTGATATGCCGGCCCGCATTAGTTGTATCGTCACCCCGCGACCGGCATCAAACAAGAGACAAGTGCTGTCGACTTGGACGGCCAAGCTGGGGCCCTGTCGGTGGGGATCGGGTCTGGGTCCGCCTGTACCAAGTAAAATAACCTTCATTGCCGATTTTTCTTCGCAGGACGGATGCTAAACCAATACACGGAAGAGAATGCCAGGGCAAAAAGAGCGAGCGCGATCGGGCGATGAAGCAACACGATAGGTTCGCCGTCTATCAAATTCAATGATTGAGACAAGGTCAGCTCGAATCTTTCTCCGAGAAAGAAGCCGATAACAAATACAATAGCCGAGTAACCAAACGCATGCATCAGGTAACTTAGAAATGCGAAGATGAACATAATACTCACGCCAAGCAACCCGCCTGTGGCCATATACACCCCCACGATGCAAAGCAGCAGGGCCGTCGGAAAAATAAATGATTCAGGCGCTCTAATCACACGTGACCAGAGACGCAGTCCCAGAAGCCCTGATGTGAGATTGAGAACATTCGCCATCATCAAGGCGCCGAAAAGGCCGTAAATCAGTCGTCCCTGCTCTCGAAAAAGAAGAGGGCCCGGCTGAACGCCATGGATCATTAGTGCGGTGATAATCAGAGCAGCGGCAATATTGCCGGGTATACCAAGCGTGAGCATGGGGATCAAATTGGCCCCGGAGACCGAGCTGTTGGCGGATTCCGTTGCCGCGACGCCGTGAATGTTGCCCCTGCCGAAGCTATCCGGATCTTTCGATGTCTGTTTTACTGTTGCATAGGTCATAAATGCCGCGGCCGAAGAATCAAGTCCAGGGATTGCCCCCATGATGGTTCCAATTATCGAACCTCTCAGGATGGTATACCGGCAGGACCAATACTCGGCCAGGCTGACCCGCCGATCCTCCTTTTTTTGCGTTTTAGAGACCGTTACGGCCGAGCTGATTTTGCCTCGGATTCGTGACAGCCGCCGAAATATTTCGGGCACGGCCAGCATCCCCAAGGCCACAGACACGAGCGGTAGCCCGTCATATAGTTCGAAAAATCCAAAGATAAAACGCGGTGTGCTATGTTCCGGATCCAATCCCACGGTAGCACAAAACAGACCCAAGGCCGTCGATGTGATTCCTTTCGCCATGGAATCGCCCACAAGCCCTGCGATGACCGAGAATGCGAACACCATGAGGGCAAATATTTCCATAGGGCCCATTTTTAGGGCCACCGCGGCGATGAGCGGGGAGACGGTAAAAAGAATGACATCGCTAAATGCGTCACCGGTAATGGATGAATAAAGGGCCGTTTTCAAGGCCTTTTCCGATTTTCCTTGCTGGGTCATAGGAAAACCATCCAGGGTAGTGGCGGCGGCATCAGGCGTTCCGGGAGTATTGATCAATATAGCGGGAATGGCCCCACCGACCAGCCCCCCTTTATTGACCCCGACCAGAAAGGCGATGGCGGTGAGGGGATTCAAGGTAAAGGTAAAGGGGATAGCGATGGCCATGGCCATAACCGGCCCCGTGCCTGGAAGGGCGCCCACGAGCTGGCCTAGAATCACGCCAAAAAGAACGAAAAACAAATTATACAGGGTAAATGCGTCGGAAAGACCCGCAAGGACGATGTTGAAATCAATCATGGTAGTAACCGTTATCTCCTAAGGGAGCGGCCGACCCAGCAGCAGCACGATGGTACTCCACATCGCCAGAGGTATCAACACAATACCTGCGATCAACCAGAGCGGCCGGCGCTCTCCAACCAATAGCATAAGGACCATAACCAGGAACGGCGCGCCAACGAGAAAGCCGAGGAAGTGCATTAGCAAAAGGGCAAGCAGGGAAATCACAAAAAACAAACCGGCACGCAGTGCGAGCTTCACATCAAGTTCGGCTGTCCCGGAAGGGAAAATGATATGGACAATGCTTGATATAAGGGCAACAACGGCCGTGATTATAGGCAATGTCGCCGGACGCAGCCAGGCATAATCCACCGTTTCGGTGTGCCGTGGAATAATCCAAAAAAGCAGGACTAGACCGATGACGGCGACAACAAGCCCTGATATACGATTGAGTGTCATTCGAAGCTTCCTGACCCACTGGGGTAGTGACTCCGCGAGACTAATCACGCGGAGTCGTTGTGAGTAAAGGCTTTACTTTCCCGCATCAATGACGGTCTTTATGTCTCTCACCCCGTTTGAAAGCATCCTAAACGTGCCGTCCGGCCCCAAGTTATGCGGCGCTACCTTCAACGTATTCCAAAGGGCTGTCTTCACTCTATCGGAATGGATGGCCTTGTCGAAAACCTTGACCAGGGTTGCTTTTACGCTGGCAGGCAATCCCTTGGGCGCGACCAGGTAGTAATAGGGATCGAGGTAGAATTTGTACTCGCTCTCAATGAGGGTCTTTGTTTCAGGTGCGTAAGCATAACGATCCTTACCAAAGGCCGCAATCATCTTAAGATCGCCGCTTTGGAGGTACTTGATATGAGCACCTGCGGGACAGCCGGCATCAACGTGAGCGCCGAGAATACTCTGTATCTGTTCCGCACCGCTTTTGTGTTTGACAAACCTAAATTTTACGCCGGCCTGATTACCGACGGCCGTCATAACCATCTGTTGTGGCATGGCGTCAAATGCAATCGCCATTTTTTTCTTTTTTGCAAGCGCTATAAAGCCCTGGATATCGTCAAACGGTGCATCAGATCGCGCTACCAGTGCTACTTCTCCCTTGGCAATGGTACCAAGGTAGTCAAAAGTATGGATTCTGAACGGTAGCTTGTCTGCTCGTTTGGCCAAATTCAAGAGTATGGGCACATTCACAGCCAATCCAATTGTCAAACCATCGGGTTTTTCATGCATCAACCCCGATAGCATAGCCACGCCTCCCCCGCCGGGTTTGTTTTCCACAACAATGTTCCATCCCGTGTCTTCTTCGACCTGGGCCGCAACCAATCGTCCCAGGGTATCGGTGGATCCCCCGGCACCAAACGCAATCAGGAGTCTAATCGAACCCTTAGGGGCCCAGTCTTCCGCTTGACCCAAAACAGGCGCCAGCATCATACAAATGACTCCGAAACCAATCAAAATCTTTTTTGTATTCATAGCTTCCTCCTTTCCCAATTTGTGTTTGATTTGCCCGGCAAAAATCCTTCTTACATATTTTCCCTTTCCCATTACCTCCTTTCTCACGGCTGGCGGTTTCTTGAATTTTCCGGCTAAGCCTTTAGAATAACACCCAATCTTACAAAAGGTTTGCTAGTATATTGGCTATTGATGGCAATTGTCAAGGGCCAGGGATCTTTTCATGGCCCGGTATTTCAGCGAAGGGGCATCTCCCGATAAGGAAGGCCCAGTTCCCGTGCCAAGGCCGCCAGACCCTGCTCCAGAGTTGTCCCCTGGTCGACCTTTATGGTCTTGTCTGCGACCACGAAGATCTGCAGTTTGCTCGGGTCCAAGAGCCTCCGCGCCAGGGATTCAAGCTCTTCCTTTGTAGCCCCGAGGTAGGAGTCCTGGATCCTCTCCAGGGTATCTAGGGGCTCCCTTCTCATGTAGTAGCGGCCATAAACCTCCACGAGTGACGCTGGGGTATCCACGTTGAATACGAAGCTGTTCAGGACGTCCAGCCGCTTCTGCTCCAGTTCCTCGCCAGGGACTTCCTTGCGCAGGGAGTTCATTAACCTGACCGTTTCACGAATGGATTCGACCGTCTTGTCCCCCCTGCATCCGATATAGCCCAGGAGAAAGCCTGCCTTCCACCTGTAGGACTGGAAAAAGCCTGCGGCGTAAACCAGGCCCAGATCGTCCCGGAGCCGAGTGTAGAGGAGAGAGTCCTCGCCACCGAAGATGCTCACCAGGAGCCCCATCTTCCAGTAGTCCGGGTTGGTGCGTTTGATGCCCGGGAGTCCCATGGCAACCTGTGACTGGACTTGCCCCGGTTTGTGTATGAGCGCCAATACAGGTGGCGTCTCACCGGGCTCTCTAAGTTCCCTCGCGGGCGCCCCTCCACTCCCCAGACGCCCCAAGAACCCCTTCAGGCCTTGGATTGCCTTGTCCTTTTCAATGTCCCCCGCGAGGCACAACACCATGCCAGAAGGGACAAAATATGTGTTCAAGAACGCCAGAAGGTCATGGCGGCTTATACTGGGGATGGTCTCCAGTCCCTTCAGGGGGTCCCGTCCATAGGGGTGCTTTCCGAAGTGCCAGATCCTCCATTCCCTCATACTGACACTCTGGGCATCCTCGCTCTGTCTCTTCAGGGCCGTCAATCCCTGTTCTTTCACCGCATTCAGCACCTGGGGATCGAATCGGGGCCGCTTTAGGACCTCTTCCAATATCTCCAGGCCCTTCTCCCAATCCTCCTTCATCACCGAAAGTTGTATGACGCTTATTTCTTCGCCGATCAAGACGGAGAGGTCCATGGCGCTTTCATCCAGCAGGACCGCAAGGGCAGAGGGGTCGTACTTTTTCGTGCCCCCCCTTATGATGGAACGACTCAGGATGTCGGCCAAGCCCGTCTTTGAGGGATCCAGGTCCACCTTCCCGGCCTTGACCAGTATGGTCAAATCGATAAGGGGGAGTTCCCGGTCAGGGAGGTAAAAGAGCCGAGTGCCCCCAACTGACGCCGTTTCTGCCTTGGGATAGGTGATCTTTTCCGGTCGCCGCTCAAAGGAGAGGGGATGTTTCCAACCGGGAGGGGTGGGATAAACAGAGTGGTTTTCCAATGTCTTCGGTTTCACCACCCTTGCGGCTGCCTTGCCGCTTATGCTCCTTACCTCTTTGTATTGAACCGGTGGTTTCTCGGGTTTGCCTCCTGGGATGATTAAAACACTGTTCCTTTTCTCCCTGGTGATGTATTTCCTTGCCGCCCGGATTACATCCTGTGGCGTTACTTTACGAATCCTTTCCAGATAGGACATCAGATAGCGCCACCCGATCTGGACCTCGAGGGAGGCCAAGGTGCCGGCAAGGCTTTCGTTGTTCCTGAGCCTTTCAAGGAAGGCCCTCTGGTTCATCTTGACTATGCGCTCCAGTTCCCTGCGTGTTACGGGGCGATCCTCCAGGGCTTCCACCTCCTTGAGGAGAATCTCTTCGAGCTCCCTCGAGGCCTTCAAATAGATTTGGCGTCTCCGGCCAGGCGACAAAGTTTCTCCTTTCACCTCCTCGGGCTCGTTGGGAGTCCCTCCAAGCACAAAAAGACCGCCATACCTGGTGTCCATGTTCATTGCCCAGGCCCCCGATGCCAGTCCCCTGTTGACGATGTCCTGATTTATGCGAGAACTGTGTCCGTAACTCAAGACCATGCTCAACACGTCGAGGGCATAAAAATCCTTCTCTCCCATGAGAGGGGCATGGAACCCTACCCTCACCAGGGGGGTCCTGGCCCCCTTCAAAAACCGTATGGTCTCCCTGGGGCCTTCCTGCTCGGGCTCCCTTGTGACCCTTTCTGGAGCGCGCCTTCCTCCCGGGTACCTTCCGAAATAGGTCTCGGCAAGCCCCTTCACTTGTTCCAGTGTAACATCCCCCACAAGCACGGCAACAGCATTGCTGGGACTGTAGTATTCCTCGTGAAATTCTATGGCATCCCTTGTGCTGAATCTCTCCATGTCTGACTTCCATCCGATAACGGGATTTCTGTAAGGATGGGCCGCGTAGGCAAGCGCATTGAGATCAAGCCACGCAGCGCCGTTGGGGTTATTGATATACCGATAGGCCCACTCCCTCTGGACCACCTCCTTTTCCACATAGAACTCCCGCCAGGCCGGTTCAAACAATTGCTCGCTCATGATGGAGAACCACTGTTCCAGCATGTCTGATGGTATGGACGAGACATATTGGGTCTGGTCCATACTCGTAAAAGCATTGACGTTCACTGCGCCATTCTTCCCAAGTTGGGAAGACAACGCCTGGGGCACATAAATTTCGAGGACCTCCCTTCTCAACCTCTCCATTTCAGCTCTTTTCTGGGCGATGAGCTCCTTGTTGGGATGGCGTTTGTCCTCTTCAGCCTTGATAACCTGGTATGCAACCTCGATTCTCCCCTGCAGTTCCTGATCCCTTTTGTAATCTAGGGTCCCAAAATTCTTGGTCCCTTTGAACATCATGTGCTCAAGCATGTGGGCAATTCCTGTCTTGCCGGTGTCCTCAAAGGCCGCCCCTGCCCTGACGGCCAGCCGGCACGCCACCTGTGGCGTCACATGGCGCTCTACGACCAGGAACATCATGCCGTTGTCCAGGGAGAATTCCTTCACAGCCAGGTTGAACCTACTGGCTGATCCAATGGCGGCGGTAATGTAACAGATCAAAGTCAGTAGCATCACCACTACAACTGTTTTGATGAACCTCATTTCCATATCCCTCTACTCTTTTTGTGGAAAAACGAAAATCCGTCTGCCTGATGGTCAGATATTCTAATTGATAAGCCGATAAGAAATCAAAGCATTTAGGACCATGACCTCGCGTCACTTCCTTTTCGCATAGGCCTATCACCCTGGCTGCGGCCGTCCGGCTGGAGGAGAGACGAACTTGAGCCAAGATTACGCTCCTGGGTTCCGGGAGCGTCCTGTGACAAAAATGAAGCTCCCTGCAACGAGCTGTGGGGTATTCTGGCGAAGACGAATAAATGACGTCCTTTATTCTTAAGGTCTTGACAATTGACTTCTGAACGTATATGAGTTGTATAATTAGAATGTTTTTCGTAATATGCGGACATGCGCAGTCTTTCCACAGTCGAAAAGGCCATTGATGTTCTCTTTGCAGTCGCCGAGGAGGAAATGGGCGTTGGCGTTACCGAAATCGCCAGGAGGCTTCAATACAAGAAAAGCACCGTCCACCAAGTCCTCGTGTCCTTGCGCGAGAAAGGTCTGCTGGAGCAAGACGCGTTAACCAAGGTTTACAGGCTTGGGCCACGAATTGTCCTTTTGAGTAAAGCCTATTTCCAGCGTTTGCGGCTCACTCGCAATGTTCTTCCCATTTTGGCGAAACTCAGGGATTTATCCTCGGAAACTGTCGTTCTCAATATGCGCTCCGGGAACGCCGTTATCATTGTCGCCCAGGTGGAAAGCCATCACCAAGTCCGCCGAGTAGCTGAGATTGGAGCCAGCATACCACTATACGAGGGATCGGCTGGGAAGGTCGTTCTCGCCTTTCTATCCGAGCCTGAAAGGACCCTTATACTCAGAGATGTTCGAAGAAATGTGACGAGCTCACCACCCAACCAAATTTCCGATTTTGTTAGAAATCTAGAAAAGGAACTGCTTGATATCCGAAAAAAAGGCTACGCAATGAATCTGGCGGCGGATGAGAGGGACGCCCATTTCATGTCCGCTCCTATTTTTGATTCCTTTGACCAGGTCATCGGATGCATCAGCATTTCCGGACCTTCAAACAGATTCACCGAACCCAGGGTGAGAAAGCAGATTCAACCCATTTTGCAGTGTGCAAATGAGATTTCCCAGACCTACGGTTCAAGCATTGTACTGCCAATCTATTGAAACCAGGAGAGAGGACTGCGTCCCATGAAATGCGAGTATTGTGAACGGACCTTCAAGGAAGGGCCCGTGAAGAAGACCCTGCGCGGAAAGAGCCACGTTTTCTGTAGCGAGTCCTGTTTTAACCTCTTCTTCTATGAATACCCAAGGTTCGACATGGAAAAGATGTACGAGGAATTCACAGTCTCTGTCAAAATACCAGATATTGGTGAACTGATAGACGAAGAGGTGTAGGGAAAGATGGCTAAGCAATTGGAAGATGTCGTTGATGAAATTGTAGTGTCCGACCTCGTCATTCTTGGGGGAGGACTTGCAGGTTGCATCGCAGGGATCAGGGCAGCCGAGAAAAACATCGGAGTCGTCATTGTGGAGAAGGCCGCCATTAGAAGGAGTGGAGAAGCGGGCAGAGGAATGGATCATTACCCTTCCATTGCTCACCCTCGGATCAATGGTATCAGCGCTGAAGAATATGGACAGAAAAGGGCAGATGACTGTGAAGGTCTTGCCAATTCAAAGCAAAGTATCCTAACCGTGAAGG
>JAFDHO010000284.1 GCA_019308745.1 Deltaproteobacteria bacterium | reverse complement strand
CCGCTCCCTGGAGACCTTGACCCCCTCGAACCGAATCTCTGCGAGGTCATGTGGGGCGATCAACTTGTATCGCTTGACGATCTCGAGGCCCTTGTCCTTCCGATGATAGATAAATGCCGAGATACCCTTGTTACCCTTATCCGGGGCAGTCTTGGCAAAGAGGGTTCCGATATCCGCCCGGTAGCCGTTGGAAATAAAGCGCTTTATCCCCTTGATAAGGTATGAGTCACCTTCTCTCTCGGCAGTCGTCTGAAGATTGGCAACGTCAGAGCCCGCTTTCGGCTCGGTCAAGGCGAAGGTTGTGAGGACCTTGCCCCTGGCCAGTCTGGGGAGATAAGTGGTTTTCTGCTCTTCCGTTCCTGCGATGACAATCGGATAGCCTCCCAGGGACTGCATGGCGAAGGTCACATCGGCAATGGCAGATACCTGTGCCAATTCTTCCCGTGCAATGCAGATGTTTACAGCAGAGATCCCCTTCCCCCCGTACTCCACAGGAAACAACAACCGGAACAGCCCCCCCTTTGCCATCACCTCTACGATCTCCTGGGGGACATCATTGGTCTCGCCGTGTTTTCTCGCCAGGGGTTGGAGCTCATTTCTGGCAAGATTCCTGATTTCATCCCTCAGTGCTGTCTGCTCTTCATCAAAAATGAAGTCCATGGTGTGCCTCCCCATCACCCGGGCTCCATGTTCAGGAGTTCTGCTGCATTTTTGTACAGGATACGGTGTCGTGCCTCGGAATTCAAGGGCAGGTCTTTGATAACCCCCATATCTCCCTCCTGATCTCCAAAGGGATAATCAGACGCAAACAGGATACGATCCGAACCGTGTGCTTCTATGAATTCCATGATAGAATCCCGGGGTAATGAACTCAAGCCAGGGGGGTAAGAAGTATCCAGGTAGAGATCCCGGCCCCAGAGATGTTCTTTGGCCCCGGGCAGGCTGTGAAACCCTCCCCAGTGTGCCCCTATCATTTTCATTGCAGGAAAGTCGTCCAGCACCCTGGCGAGCCGGCTGGGTGATGCCATGACTTCTTCCCCTTCACCCGAGTGCATACTTCCGCCCACGTGGAAGAGGACCGGCAGCTTTTCTTCCACCAGGACCTCATAGAGGGGATACATCTGGATGTCGTCCGGGTAGAAGGACTGAAAGAGGGACGAGAACTTCACCCCCTTGGCCCCCAGGGCCTTTATCCTCTTGATTTCGTCTCGATAATTCCGGTATTCGGGGTGAACAGTCCCAAAGACAATCATCTGATCACTCTTCTCCTGCAAGAGCCAGTTGTTTGAAGGCTCCACCAGCCTGGGGAGGGTCGACACAGCCAGGGCCACGCATGCCGTGATTCCAAGTTCCGACACCCTCTCCCTCAAATCCCCGATGGTGCCCATTCCGAAGGATTCAAAACCCAGTTCCCTGTTGGCGTCCAAGACCTTGGGGGCTATGTGGTCAGGAAAGACATGGGTGTGAGTATCGATTATCTTTTCCTTCATTCTATGTCTCTGCGATGCCCCGGGCAGATGCCGCTGATTTAGAGCTTGGCCAACTCACCCCCGTCTACATAGATGATTT
The DNA here is from genome assembly GCA_019308745.1 of Deltaproteobacteria bacterium. Classification (GTDB taxonomy): domain Bacteria; phylum Desulfobacterota; class DSM-4660; order Desulfatiglandales; family HGW-15; genus JAFDHO01. The sequence goes on along the minus strand of JAFDHO010000284.1, from coordinate 2,253 downwards.
GGCCTGTCATATAGCCGGAAGCCGGTGATGCCAAATAGACAACGAGGGGACCCAATTCATCGGGCTGCCCCTCTCTCTTGAGGGGGATCTTTTTTCTCCTGATCTCTCCCAGTTTGGGATCATCGAGCACAAACTTCATGGGCCTTGTGTAGAAGGCGCCGGGACCAATGGCATTCACGCGGATGTTGTAGGGGGCCCATTCAATTGCCAGAGTCCTTGTAAGCTGTATGACACCACCCTTGCTGCAGGCATAGGCAACAGACCCGGTCCTCCCTCTGGCACCCAGGACAGAGGTCATGTTTATTATTGTTCCACCTCCTTGCCTGATCATGACCGGGCCGACGGCCTTGCAACAAAGGAACATGGATGTCAGATTGGTGTCAAGGGTCCTGTGCCACTCCTCCTCCTTGAGCTCGAGCAGAGGTTTTATGATGGCTGTCCCCGCATTGTTGACGAGGATGTCAATGCGCCCCAACTCTCTCAGGCCTACGTCTACCATTTTGTCGATTGAAGCCTTGTCTGTCACGTCACAGGGGACGGCCACCGCCTTTCTTCCCAACGCCCTTATGCTCGCTTCAGTCCCCTTTATCTCCCTTTCGGAGCGGGCGGTCACCAGGAGATCTGCCCCTGCTTCGGCCAGGGCCTCGGCCATGGCCCGGCCAAGGCCACGGCCGGATCCCGTAACCAGGGCCACCTTTCCTTCGAGCCTCAACCGATCCAAGACCATGTTTCCCCTCGGATTCCCGTGGATCTCTGGCGGGACATTGCCCGGATCATTTCACCAACTCGGCCCTCAGGGCCTGAGCCGCCTCCAGCACCCTTTTGCCCGGCAGACCCTTGGCGGCCATGTCCTTGAGCCACGCATCGTAGGCAGGAGTAGAGGCCTTTTTCCACGCATCCAGCTCATCCGGCGAGAGCCTGTAAACCCTGTGGCCTGCCTTTTCCAACTTATTCAGTGCGCCCTTCAGGACTTTGTCCGCAGCCTTTCCGTGGATATCCGCAGAAAGGTATTCCCCTGAGAGGTCATTTACGATCCCCTTCAGATCCGAGGGCAGGAGGTCCCATGTCCTCTTGTTCATGGCAAACCAAAAATTCGTATTCGACATCCCGAGCACTGTGTGGAACTTGGTGACCTCATTCAACCTCATGCCAAAGAGGGTCAAAGAATCCAGAAAGATGACGTCAATGACTCCCCTGTCCAGAGACAAATAGATCTCCGTTGCGGGCATTGCCACGGGCGTCTTTCCCCAGCCCTTTACCAGGTTTCCCATCATGGCAGAGTTCACCCTGACCTTCATCCCTGACAGGTCGTCGATCGATCTGATGAGTCCCTTGTTGGAATGGATATCCAGCCCCGGCGGCATGCCCAGGGCAAGGAGTTTCACGTCCCTGTACTCCGACTCGAGATACCCCTTATCGTAGAGTCGCTGGATCATCCTGCACCCTATTTCCGCGTTGGGATACATGAAGGGGAGTTCCATAACGGTAGTCAAGGGGAAACGGCCGGGATTGTATGCGGCGACACCCCAGGCAATGTCTGCGGCACCGCGGACGACTATGTCATACTGATCCTGAGGCTTCCCCAGGGCGCTCCCCGAATAAATCCTGATCTTGAGCCTCCCGTTGGACCTCTTTTCGATCTGCTCTACCCACGGTTGAAGTATGCCCGCGTTCATGAAGTGCTTTGGCGGGACAAAGCTGGACAATCTAAGCTGAATAGTATCCTCCGCCATTAGGGGTGAGGACCCTGTCAAGACCAGGCCGACCAGCATGGCCACCACAATAGTGATGAACAATCCTTTTCTCATTTTGTTCTCCTCCTTTCCCATTAGGTTCTTGTCAAACTCAGGACTGCTTGACGATTTCATCGAACGATTTCAAAACAGTCTCCACAAACAAAGGGTCGTTGATATGAGCATCAAGTTCCACGACCGGCATGTCCGACCTGAGACCTTCTTTGAAGGCCCGGCTGAAGGCCTCTCCGCCATTGGGATCATGGAAGGGGCTTTTGGGGTGTCGATCCCCTTCTATCCAACCCCTTTTGGGAATGATCATGGCCGTGGGACCCTTGGCCTCGTTGAGTCTCTCGGCAACCAGGGCCCCCACCTTTGCCTTGTCCTCAGTGCTTGCCACAACGATTGTCAGGAGTTGATTGTGCCGGTGATGTTTCCTGTCTTCCATCCCGGGCGGCAGGGGTTTTCCCGCGAACCAGAAGAAATTGCTGATGGCGCCCGCGGCCACAATCTGGGGAAT